>JAGWMJ010000004.1 GCA_028871815.1 Armatimonadota bacterium
GCGGGGTACTCGCCGTTGCGCCGGAGCAGGTCGTTACCTATGGTGTACGCGGCAGTAAAGGTGCTCCCCTGCGTTTCCGTTACCGGCGCGCCGCCGGCGTACTGCGTGGAGGTGGTGGTGCCGGAGGCAGTTCGGCTCACGCGCCGGCCGAGGGCGTCGTAGCCGAAACCGGTCACCGCCGTACCCTGCGTAATCGACTTGAGTTGCCCGTCGTAATCGAAGGCGAGGGTGTATGCCGTACCGGCCAGCGTGCGGCCGGTCTGCTCGCCGTTGGCGTTGTACGAATAGCTGTTCGCGAATCCGCCGCTGGTCGACGTAAGCTCGTCGTCGTTATCCATCGTGAAGCTTGTAGAGGTGCTTCCCACCGTTTCGCCGGTGCGGTTTCCTACCGGATCCACGGTATACGAAATCGAGACCAAAGTGATCATGATCTAACAGACAAAGCCTGTCAAGGATTATACAGACTTTGCTTGAAAATGTTCGCACACACGCGGCATTTAATAACGTTAAGCGAGTTTTTTGGTCCGGAAAGTTCCATTCGGGCGACGTTTTTTGGATTCTTTTTTAGTTTGAGAGCGGAACGGCGCCGCAGTGAGCGCCGGAGCCCGAGCCATCAACTTTTTATCCTTTGGCTTCACTCAGGGCAGGTCCCTCGGCTTAGCTCGGAATGACGACACCAGGATTGGCTGCCGGTGGTCGTGCCGTCGTGCTGTAACCGCCAAACACGCAGCAGGAATATCGGGCCTTCTGGACGTCGGATCCGTGTTTGCGGTTTCATATTGCCAAAAGTCAGATACGTGCGTGGCGCAGCGAGCCTGGAAGTGCGCGACTTCCGCGGCGCGGCCGCCCTCAGCGCCGAAGCACCACGTGGGCAGGAAGCGCAGCAACTGCCGTCGAACCGGAAGCAAGATACGGCAAATCACCGCGGCTGCAAGACCGGCCGCCAGATGCCGCACACAATTCCATGGAGACGAGGACGGGCAGAATGCCGAAGAAGAAGATCCGGGTTGGTGTGATCGGTTGCGGTAGTATCGCGATTCACCGCCATGCGCCCGAATATGCCGCGAACCCGGAGGTCGAACTGGTTGCGTTTGCCGATATCGTGCCGGAGCGTTCGAAAGCCCTGGCAGCGCGGTATGGCGGCAAGGATTTTGCGCGCTGGGAAGATTTGCTGTCGGTGAAAGGACTCGACGCTGTCAGCGTCTGCCTGCCGAACTATCTTCATGCGCCGGTGACAATCGCGGCTCTCAAGGCGGAAAAGCATACGCTGTGTGAAAAGCCGATGGCAACCTCCGACAAGGAGGCCCGGGAGATGATGTCGGCGGCATCGCGCGCCGGCAAGTTCCTGATGATCGGACACAATCAGCGACTGGCTTCGCTGCATGTGAAAGCCAGGGAGTTGGTGGCAGCCGGCGTCATCGGCCGGGTGCTCACTTTCCGCACAGCGTTCTCGCATCCTGGCCCGGAAGGATGGAGCATCGACGGCGCCACGAGCTGGTTTTACGATAAGAAGCGCGCGTTCGTGGGCGCCATGGGTGATCTCGGCGTTCACAAGGCAGACCTCATACGCTGGCTGCTCGGCGAAGAGATCGTTGAGGCGGCCTCGTTCGTAGAGCATCTGCACAAGCCGATGGGGGACGTGGATGACAATGCGGTGTGCCTGCTGCGATCCGCGAGCGGCGCCATTGGCACACTGGTTTGCTCATGGACCCACAATCCGGGCGAAGACAACGCCACCACGCTTTTTGGGAGCCTCGGAATCATGCGCATCGGTTCCGATCCGCGCTTCAGCGTGGTGGTGGAACTGGCGAGTGGCGAGAAGCAGTGCTACGAAACCGGAAAGCTGCAGACGAACGAATCGGGCGGACAGAGCGATTCCGGCGTTATCCGCCAGTTTATCACCGCGATTGCAACCAATACGCCACCGGCGATTGACGGTGAAGAGGGTCGGCGCGCCCTGGCGATCATTCTGGCCTGCCTGGAATCGGCAAAAACCAAACGGTTTGCCGCAGTAAGCATCTGAATACGTGCTCGCCCTGGCCGGCGCGTGTCGATTCGCCAATTCTCAAATCGGCCGGCACTCTACGACGAAGTAACGCGGAGGCTGTTGTGCGGCGGCCAGCACCTCAAGACCGGCGCGGCCGGCAATGGTCTGCAACTCGGTCAAGGTGCGATGCTTGCCGCCGGCCAACACCATTTCCGGAGATAATGGCCGCGATGCCTCGTACGCGTCGATCCCGGCAAGGATGATAACGCGACCGCGTGGCCGCGCCGCCTCAGCGCACCGGGTGAGGATCGCGACGGCCTCCGCATCGGGCCAGTCGTTGATCACGTTCTTCAGGAGATAGAGGTCGGCGCCACCCGGCAGCGGATCGAAGAAGCTTTGCCCGATCGTTGATACCCGGGCCGCCACACCGGCGGAACCGAAAGCCGCCTCCGCGCGCGCAACGGTTCGTGGCAGGTCTACCAGCGTTCCGGTCAATGCCGGATGAACGCGGAGAAGCTCGGCGAGGAAAACGCCGGTACCACCGCCTACATCCACCACCGTGTGAACGCCCTCCCAGCCTCCCTGCGGCTGAAACGCCACGCTGGGGGTACCGTGCCCTATCTGCCCGATCAGGTCATCGAAGCTTGCGGCGAGAGCGGGGTGGGCGTCCAGGTCTTCCCAGAACGGCAGGCCGAACATCTCCGCGTAGCCTGGCGCGCCTGTACGGACGTACGTGGGCATGGTGCCCCACGCATAGGCCATACGGCCGCCGATACCGCCAAGATCCATGCCAATGCGCCGTGCTGGCTCCATCAGCGCTCGTGCGGCTTCGTTCAGGCTGAAGCAGCCGGGTGACGGCTCCTCAAACACGCCTTTGGCAACGAGCCAACTGAGCATTCGGTTGAGCGCTTCGGCGTCGCAGCCCACCGCGCGCGCGATGCCGTCGATCCCGGTGACCCCGCCAGCGATATGCTCAGCGATTCGAAGCGTTACCGCCGTATGAATGCACCACGGCGTACAGAGATCGCCAAGAGCGTCAATATCGGCTGGAGCGTCGTCGGGCACAGGTGCATCCTTAGGTCGGCCGGGGCGCCCGCTCCGACGTCCCGTATAGGCGTGAGCCTTGTCCAGATCACGTCGGCGGTGATGAATAGTACTCCTCCGGGCCCGGATTTCGCTGATCTGGAGTTGAACTTACTGAGATAGCAGCTGCCGATGCAGGCGTGGCAGCAGGAGGGCGAGGATCGCGCCACTCGCTGCTCCGACTGCGGCGAAGAATACGGGGGCGAGGATCACCGTTATGAGGGGCTTGGCCGTTCCGAGATTCCCGTGCGCCGCGTTCAGATTGATAATGATAAGGGTCCATGGCAGGAGGAAGAGGAGCAGCGCGCCAGGATACCAGATCGCGAGCCGGGTCGCCGCGGCCAAGGGGCGCCGTTCGCGCCAGCCGACCGCCGGACCCGCGACGGCGCCAAATAGCGCGCCAATGATGAAATCCTGCGAAATGGCGTACGAGCTGACAAGGCCAGTGAGCACGACGAGGGCGGTGATGCCCGCGCAGACGGCGCCGGAGGTTATTGCGCCAACCACGCTGTCGAGCGCGATCGTTTGCATTCGAAGCCGCACTGTGCCTGTTGCCGGCGGTGGCTCTTTCAACTGTGCTCCTCCGCTTATCCGAGCGCGCCGGAGATCGGGGGAGCGGACTCAATTGCCGCGTCCGTCGCAATAGGGTGCAGCCTCACGATAAGGAGGGCGGTCAATATGCCTGAGGCTATCGCCAGGGCTGCTGCGGCGACGAGCGGGCGGATCCATGCCGCATTGTCCGTGGCCGTGGCGTGATGCCGCCATGCCAGAAATGCCATCCACGCCACCAGGACGAGCAAGTCGGCCCACGAAGCGAGCAATGCGAACTTGAACGGCGCGCACGGCCGCCAGAAGTACGCGACGCCTAAGAGGCCGCCCGAGGCCGAACCGATGCCGGCCGATTGCGCGAACGCGAAGTGGCTGTACACGCCCGCGCCGAACAGCAAGTCGGTAATCGCCAGCCATGCCACGACGCAACATACGGCCCCAGCGGCGGCGGAGGATGCGGCACGGATCAGGCTGCGGCCCGGAACTGCCGCCGCCATACCGCTAAGGCTCCGCCGGCGGCGCGGCCTCGCCCGGTGACCACGCGAGGAGCCACCAGGTCTCGAGCTTTGCATGTGGGTAGTGAATGTTCAAGCTTATCACCGATCCATCCATCTCAAGCCGGAGCGTGCGGCCTGAGTACTCCGGGTAAAGCGAGGGCCACGGTCGGCCGGGAAAGGGCACACCATGCAGTCGGTCGTCAACATAGCCGGCGCGTAGGCCCAGTGATACGAGTTCGGCCCACTGCGCGTCGGTGAACGATCCCGGGAAGTAGTCGTACGATTGCGGCCACTTCCATTGGGCCGGCGGCATGTTATTGCGGCCCCAGTTCCACCACGCATAGTTGCCTGTGAAGTCGTCGGGACACATCAGGATCTTTGGCGATCGCAGGTAACCGGGCATCATCCGCTGGAGATCGACAGGTCGCTGGTTATCATAGTCGCCGAGGTACATGCGAAATGCCAGGTCGATCTGATGGAGGTTCGAGAGGCACACGGCTTGTCGGCCCCGCTCTCGCGCAGCCGACAGCGCCGGGATGAGCACGCCTGCGAGTAACGCTATGATACCGATAACCACGAGCAGCTCCACCAAAGTGAAGCCTCCGCGCCGCCGGATTCCGGTCAATTCAGGTTGCATGGGGGGCAATATAACAGCCCGCGTCGGTACCGTCGCAGCCGGTGGCCGATTGCGCCGCCTGCGGCTCACGCAGGCCGTAGAGGAAAACGATGCCGCAAATCCGCGAGACTCTGAAGCAGACGCCATGGTTATTGCGATGACCCGTATCGGTCCAAGGCACGAACCATTCCGCCGGATCGTTACGGCTCTGGAGTTATACGGTGCGTGCGATCCCGTGACTGCATACGCGAGTATAACCGAATGGACGCACCTCCTCCGACAGCTGTCAACGCGTGCGGCAAAAAAAGGCGGCATACAGCCGACTGGTCCGTCCACCTTACAGCATCGTGCCTGACAGGCAGCCTTGCGGGATGCGAAGCAAGGCGCATTATTCTGCTGCCGCGGCCGCCGACCGCCTTCATGCCGGCCGTGACCAGGGCAGAAATACTGGCAAAGATGACCGTGCGAGTGGCCGAACGGCGAGGCGATTGCCAGCTCGGAGTTGGGCTATGCCGTCAATTCAGAAGCGCCCGTCTACGAGCTCTCTGTTCCGGGCCCGGACGCCGCCGGCGGTTCAGCCGGCGGCTGGAATGCGGGCTTTCGGAACGCAGCCATGATCATTGGAACCAGCAGCCCGGCGAACAGTCCACCAACGGCCAGAGCGGCGATGCAGCTGGCGGCCGATTCGCTGTTGTACGCCATCGTATGGTCGATGCTGGCGTACACAGCGGTCTGGTTATAACTGATCACGGCCAGCGGAACCAGCACGACTGCGGCGGCGACGGCGAATCCAATGGCGGAGACGATGGCCCCCTTTAGCGGGCTGGTTGAGCGGCTGGCCAGAAAGTAGCCGGCCAGCAGCCCGAGGCCGGCGCCGCCGGCAAGCAGCTGGTTGGTGCCCAGAAACTCCGGTACGTTGGCCTTCAGCATTCCCATGGCTGCACCCATGGTAGCGCCGGCCGATATGATTATCCCGGCAACAATGCCGACGAGGAGTGCGGCGGAGCCGGGCGCTCCGCCCGATTTGGTTACTGCCATATTTGGACGACCTTTCACGGGCAAACCCACCTCTCCAAAGCGGGCGGCTGGAGAGGTGAGCGTGCCGCGAACTGCAGCTGCTTCACCGGGCGTGTCGCCACCCGGCGAAGCAGCTCACGCGGAGTTTAGTACCGTACGGTAACCGGCGCCTTCTTGTCGAAGCTCTCGTTAGCGGCCAGCGCCAGCAGCGTGGTTCGTACGCCATCGGCATGCGAACATCGTATGCCGGCGGTATCGCCCGATTTCACGGCATCGATGAACGCGCGATCCTCCACCGGGAAGATATCCTCGGTGCTCGGCAGGTCTTCTTCCCCGCCTTCGCCTTCCCGATAGATCCGGACGCTGTGGCCCCAATCGGTGAATCGCGCACTGTGGTGGCTCGCCCAGATATTCAGGAAGACTCCACCGCCGCCGGCGCCGGCGCCGCAGCAAGACATGATGTTGCCGACAGCGCCCGACTCGAACTTCATGGCAACCACCATCGCGTCTTCCAGGTCGTAAGCCGGAATGATGTTCGGCCGCCTGGTATTCCAGCCATTGGCGCCGTATGCAAACACTTCCTGAACCTCACCCATCAGGTATCTGGCAAGGTCCACCGTGTGGATCACCTGCTCCACAAACTGGCCTCCGCTTCTGCTCTTGATTGGCCACCAGAGGCCAATAGGCTGGCTGGCAAAGTAGTCGCCCTCCTTGCGAAGGGGCGGACCACCGACCCACGCGCCATCCAGCAGCATGCCGGGGTCGTCTTTCAGCAGTCCGCGGACACGGTTGACCGATTTGCGATAGCGGTTCATGAATCCGGCGGAGGTGATCAGTCCGCTTGCCTTTACCTCCTCGGCAAGTTTGCGCAGATCATCGGGATCGATGCCGAGCGGCTTTTCCACCAGGAACGGAACGCCGGCCGCGAGGCAGGCTCGCTCCGGCGCGCCGTGCGCATAGGTGGGAATCATGATGTAGGCCGCATCGAGCTTTTCGGCGGCGAACATTTTGGCCGCGTCGTCGTATGCTGCGCCGCCATACTTCTCTACATACTTTTCGGCGCGCTCCACGATGACATCACAGAACGCCGCCAACTGCACATCTTCAAACTTGGAGAGGCCGGCTTCGTGTGCATGAGATATTCCGCCGCACCCGATAAAGCCGACGCGTAGCTTTCCTTCAGACATAACGGTTCTCGTCCCCCTCGGTGGGTTGTTGTGCCGGGTTCACCCGGAGTTCGCAACTGTTCCCGTTTAGTTTGTGCGCCGGCTTGCCGAACTCCTGCCCGGGCGCAGCGCGTAGATAGCACGCTCGCTGGCATGCATGCCGCACCGTGCGGCTATCCCCAGGGATAGTGCGTTGTAGCAAGTAACAGCCACGCCATAGCCGCACCGGCCAGGCTGGCGGCCAGATTGACGACGTCGTTGGTGACCGGGCGGAATCCATGAACCGGTTTCTGGCCGGCAGCCGCGGGTCCGTCGCGGGGTGCGTAGTCGTCTTCACCCGCATACTGCGCCTGAAGACCTGCTCCGAGGATGCTGTCGGCCATGCTGCCGAGGAAGCCTGCCCACACCACCACCAGGATTTCGCCCGGCTGCAGCCGCCATACGAAGGCGACGCCTGCCGGGATCAACGCAGCGCCGACCAGGCCGGCCAGCGTGCCTGGCGTTGAGACCGCGCCGGATACCCCGGGTGCGACCTTGCGCCACGAAGTCAGCAGGCGCGGAACGCCGCCCAGCAGGCGACCAACCTCAGTGCTCCACGTATCGGCGGTTACGGTGGCCAGCGCCGCAAGATATAGCATCAGTAGCTCGCGGCTTCGGTACCACGGCCACTCATGCGCCTTTGCGGCGAAGAGCACGACGAGCGCAGCCGCCACGCCGCCATTTGCCCATACCTGCCGGGCACGCCGCGGGCCCTTACCGGCATTGCAAACGTTGGCTTTGCCGATCCTGGATAGTATCGTTCCGGTCGCCAGAAACACCAGGAGAGGAATCGCGAATGCAGGGCCACCAATGCCAAACACGATGCAGCCAACGGCAAACGCGGAAGTCGCGCCTCCCACCGTCAGCGCCTTCAGCGCCCATGCGGCAAACGCAACGGCAGCGGAGGCGCATATCGCCACGGCAACCGGCGGCTGATGCAAGAGGAAGGGTATGTGGGCTTCGGGTCTCAACGGCTCACCCACCGATCGCCCTCCAGGGTGTACCGCCATGGTCTTGCAGCAGCCCCCGGGTGACCGATTCCAATGCGGCGCGAGGCGATAACAGCTCCTGTCGAACCGGTCGATCCTGCAGGCGGTGTGATCCAGAGGGATCTCGAATCGCAGAGATCGACGCCGTCGTGCGAACGATCGATCCCCATCGCCTGGCAGAGCCGGCCAGGACCGCAAGCCACCTGCCGCATGAGGTCGGTCCGGCGTCCAGCGCCGGCGTCGCAGCCCTGCATGCCGGTTATGCCACGGCGCGCCGCCATAATCTCCACACCGATCAAAGATTCCACGGAGCGAATCAGCACCGCGCCGGCTGTTCCGTCCAGTCCGGTTACGGCGTTCAGGCAGTGGTGGATGCCGTAGATCAGATAGACGTAGGCCCTGCCGGGTGGCCCGAACATGCTGCCGTTCCTCGCTGTCTTGCCCCGGTAGGCGTGGCTGGCCGGATCATCCGGCATGTAGGCTTCCGTTTCCGATATGCGGCCGCATGTGATTACGCTGCCGGCACGGCTCCAGAGCAGGCCGTTCAAAAGTCTCGGTGCAACCTGTGTGGCATCGGGCAGGTAGAACTCGGCCGGCAGCGCTGCGAAGGATTCCGGAACAGCGATAGCCGGCTGGCGAGATGGTTCAGCGAGTTTCATCCGGTTGGTTTTACGCTTTGGCGGGCCATATCGGCTCAGAGCGGCCAGCCTGCAGTCGCACATTATACGGCGATGTAGTAGAACGCTAGAGCAACGACGACCCAGGTGGCGAGCAGTTGTGCGCCTTCCAGCCAGTGGCTTTTGCCGTCCATCGATATCAAGACGGCGATCACCGCTGAGGCGGTAAGTGCCACGAGCTCAAATGGACTGAACAGAACGGTGATCGGATGTCCCAGTGTGCCGCTCAGCAGTATTATCACCGGTATGGCTAGCATAGCGATCTGGGTACTGGAAGAGACGGCGATGTTCAGGCTGACTTCGATCCGGTTTTGAAGCGCCATCAGGATGGCGGTGCTGTGCTCTGCGGCGTTGCCAATGATCGGGATCACGATCACGCCGATAAAGAGCCGGCTCAGGCGCCATCGCGCAGCCACCGGCTCGATGCCCGCCACCAGCAGCTCGCTCTCCATGGCGATGAACACCGTGGCCGCCGCAAGCGTAAGCGCAGCCATCGAGCGCGGCCACACAGCCGCCTCATGTCTGTTGTTGAGGTCACCGCGAAACAGGTCTTCATGCGTATAGAGCGAGAAAACCAGGCCTCCGATGTACACCAGCAGCAGCACGACCGCGATGCCGGTGCTGAGGTGGGCAACCCGCGGATTGGAGACCAGCTCGCTGATGCCGTGAAGGTTGCGAACGAACAGGGCCGGCACCAGCAGACCTACTACAGCCATACCCAGCATGGTGGCATGCGCCAGGGCTACATCCACGCTGAACCGCTGCACCTTGTGGCGTATTCCGCCAAGAAATACGGAGAGTCCCAGCACCAGCAGGATATTGCCGATGATGGAGCCGATGAGCGACGCCTTCACCACTTCGACTTCGCCGGCATGCACGGCCACCATGGCGAATATGATCTCGGTGGCATTGCCGAATGTCGCCGTCAGTAATCCGCCAACACCCGGTCCATACCGAAGAGCCAGTTCGTTGGTCGCGCGTCCCAAAAAGCCCGCCAGTGGTATAACTGCAAGGCAGGCTGTGGCAAATACCCAGGGTGCGGGAGCGTTCAGCACGTGCAGCGCCAGGCTGATGGGTACAAACACCAGCATGACGGCCATAAGGCGCATCGAGCGATCTCCCAGTGGCCGCAGAATCTTCCGGGCTTTTCGACGTAGGCCGGTGGACTTCCTGCCGCAGCGGCTTCGGAGGGTGCGCGAAAGGCAAGCTTGAAGGCAGCAGTGCTGACGGTGAGTGACCGCTGTTCCAGCGGCGCGATGGAGGATTTGAGCGGAGCCCTGGCAGCCGGGCTGCTGGCCGCGGAAGGCTTCGATCCGGTTTTGCGCGCCTGCGTCGCGGATGATGCGGCCGCGATTGCGGCACAACTGATCGCTTTTTGCGCTGACGATGCCGCGCTGGTTCTCACGACGGGAGGAACGGGCATGGCGCCGCGAGATGTGACGCCTGAAGCCACACGGACGGTGCTGGAACGCGAGGCGCCGGGAGTTGCGGAGCTTCTCCGCTGGCGCGCCATGGCGCAGTTTCCGCGGGCTGTTCTATCACGCGGTCTGGCCGGCACGCGGGGCGGCACGTTGATCGTCAACCTGCCCGGAAGTCCTGGTGGCGTGCAGGATGGCGTCAAGGAGCTTTTACCGCATCTTGGGCATCTGCTTGCGCTGCTCCGCGGCGAGCCAACCGAGCATTCGGCCCCGGAGTCGGCAGACCCGCCAGCCGTGGTGACGCAGCTGGAAGCGAACATCGACGACATGTCGCCGGAGCTTTACGATGTAGCTCTGGAGCGCATCGCCGCGGCGGGCGCGCTTGAGACGTTTCTGACGCCCGTGATCATGAAGAAGTGCCGGCCGGCCGTGCTGCTTACCGCCCTTGCGCCGCCGGAGCGGGCGGCGGCGGTGGCAAAAGCCATCCTGCGGGAAACTACCACATTCGGCGTGCGTTGGTCGGTGCGGCAGCGGTTTGTGCTCCGGCGTTCGTGGAGGACGGTTACCACGCCATACGGGGCTATACGGATCAAGCTGGGCGAAGCGGCAGATGGCAGCATTACAGCTTCGCCGGAGTTCGAGGACGTGAAGGCGGCTGCGGCGGCAACCGGCGCCCCTGCGGCGGCGATATTGCAAGCGGCGACTTCCGCGTATGCTGCCGAAGTGACGGCTGAAGCGCCGTAACGATGGTTTCAGAGCCGACAGGGCGTTTGACAAAGGCTATCGGCTTGGCTATACTCGCGGGGCACTGACATTGACAGGCGCGCGGCGACGGGAGCCGCGGGGAGGGGTGGCGTTGCAGGCCAGAAAAGGCGCGGAGTATGTGGTCGGAGTTGACCTCGGTGGCACCAACGTGCGCGCTGCCGTTCTGGATCGCACCGAGAATACGTTGGGGCGCCAGGAGATGGCATCGGACGCCAAGGCGGGCGTTGAGCGGACTGTTGGGCAGATCGCCGCGTGCATTCAAGGCGCGGTTCGATCCTCCGGACTGGCCCTGGAGCAGATCGGCGCTATCGGCATGGCTGTGCCGGGCCACATCGATTCTCCCGCTGGTGTAATCCGCTGGGCGCCAAACTTCGGCGACAATCTCGGGGGCAGCTACGCCCCCTACAAAAACGTTCCGCTTCGCCGTTTGGTGGAGGAGGCGCTTGGCGTCGCGATGGTTATGGATAACGACGCCAATGTAGCCGCGCTCGGAGAGTTTCGTTTCGGCGCCGGCCGCGGCACGCACCATCTCGTGATGTTCACTCTGGGCACCGGCGTCGGCGGCGGTGTTATCATCGACGGTCTGGTGCTGCGTGGCGCAACGGGTGGCGCCGCCGAAATCGGCCACATCATTATCGCCGACGGTGTTGGCGGCAGCGCCAACGGTGCGCACGGCCGGCTGGAGTCGCTGGCGGGTCGCGACGCGATCATCGAGCGGGCCGCGCTTGCCATGGAATCGGGGCGCGAAACGCTGCTGTGGGAGCATGTGGAGAGCACCGACGCGCTTCAGATCGTACTAACCCCAAAGGCAATCGACGATGCGGCCGAGAAGGGTGACGCGATGGCCGCAGAAGTGATGCGCGAGACCGGCCACTTCGTAGGGCTCGGCATAGCCAGCATGGTGAACGTGTTCAACCCAGACGTGGTGGTGCTTGGCGGGCAGATATCCAACTCCGAGGTTTTGTTTCAGGCGGCGAAGCGAACGGCGCGCGCCAGCGCCGTGGGATCACTGTTCGGCTCCGCGCGGGTAGTCCGCGCCGAACTTGGCGACAATGCCGGCATCATGGGCGCGGCGGAACTTGCGTGGCGTGAGGTCAACGCCTGATGCCGCACATTGATCACTCCGTGGAGATTGAGGCGCCTGTAGCCCATGTTTTCGCCACTGCCCGGGATGTTGAAGCATTTCCGGCCTACATGGCCGACCTGAAGTCCCTCACCGTGATCGAACGTTCGGAGGATGGCGCACGCACCGTCACCGAGTGGGTGGGCATGATCCGCGAATTCAACATGACGGTGAAGTGGGTGCAGGAAGATTTATGGGATGAATCGCGAGGCTGCGATACATTCCGCATGCTGAAGGGTGATATGGACAGCATGTCGGGCAAGTGGCAATTCACGTCGCTTTCACCAAGCCGCACGCGTTTCGATTCCAGCCTGGACTACGAGTACAACGTGCCGCTGATCGGCGCCATGGTAAAGAGCCTCATCCGTAAAAAAATGGCCGAGAACCTGAGCGCGACGATGGAAGCTATTCAGCGCAAGTCCGAGGCGACGCGGCCCGTTATCGAATAGTTGTTGTAGGGCTAGGTTGCGCCGCCAGCTAGAGCAGCGGCGCCTGGCTCAGCGCGGCCGTCGCTCCCGCTTCCAGTTCCGCCGTCGGACGAACCAGTTCATCGCGGTCAGCGCGTTCCAGAGCGCTTCGCGACGGCCGAAGCAGCGTGTGGACGGCATGCACTCCCGGGCGCAGCAGGCTGGTTTGCGGCTCAATCGATGCGATGGCGGCTCGCAATGCGCCGATAAAACCGATACCACGCACAGTCTCAAGGCGGCGAAGAAGCGGCAGCGCTCTGCGGTCGCCCAACTTTCCCAGCGCCTGCACAATCTCCTCGGCAACATCACGCCAACCGGGTCGCTGCGCTTCAACATACTGGTCAAGTGCGCGCATCAACACCGGCACCGCAGTAGGGTCGTTCGCCATTCCAAGCCGCGACGCAGCGTCAATGACGAACGGCCCGTAGTCACCCAGCAATTGCGGTGTCAACTCGCTGACGAGGTCCGAACAGCGCCGCTCGGCACGTTTCTGGGTATGGCGCGTCCACCAGATGACGAGCAAGAGAGCAAGCGCGCCGGCAGCGCCGCCGAGCGCGAACACGGCTGCCAGCAGTAGAAGGCGCCCGGAACCCAGTGCGCCATCCGAAAGGCCGGCAAGCAGACAGGCCGCCACGACCAGGATCGCATTACGGGCAAGAAATCGTCTCAAGCTGGGTGCACTGTTTCCAACGCAGGATTCGGCAGGGCTATAGTATGCTCTTACTTCACCGTCAGGCTGCGAGTTCCTTCATTTGACGCACAAGGAGGCCGACGAATGCCATTTCATCTGAGTGACGTTGTACGGGGCGTGAGGAGTTCGCGCAAATACTTCCTGCGCCATCTTGATGGGCTTACGCCCGCTCAATGGTCATGGAAGCCGTATCCGGCGTGCAAAAGTGTGGTAGAGACGCTGGCGCACCTGGTGACGGACGATTCTGCCTATCTGCAATCGCTGCAAACCGGCGTCGAACCCACGTACGAGGCGCTTGAGGTAGCGGAGCGCGATCCTGGGCGCCTGCTCCAGATGCTGCAGGAATCGCACGAAACGCTCCTTGCCTACATTGAGGAGAAGTACGCCGATGCGCCGCTGGACAGCACCGTAACGGCCTGGGGTTCCCCGCTGCCGTTGGGCAGCGCAGTGGCCCACATTTCGTCGGAAGATTTCTATCACGCTGGTCAGATCGCGTTCATCCGCATGGCTACCGATCCGGACTGGGACTACTATACAGCCGTGTACGGTGAGCATTCCGAATAGCCGGTTCCCCGGAAGCCAAACGGAGTGCACGGAGCCGGGCTGAGCCGGCAGGTGCGGTCATCCGGCGCGCTCAAAGAGCCGGCATGGACGGAGCTCGGAGTGAGACATTCGGCGCCTTTACCTGCGGAGCACGCGGCGCCACGTAGAGTTGAGCTGGGACGGCCGTAGCGTTTTCCCCTGCAGCGTAGTGGGCACGGAAAACGGATGGCGGCATAACGTATCGAGGTCCAGAGGCCACCACCAGGCGGCACGGGCTGTTTCAGACCGTTTCGGTTCAGGAGTTATGGAATTGGCGGCGATGGTTACAACGGAAGCCGACCAGAACGGGGCATGGCGGGTCCCGTCGCCACCCGGGTGGCGCGAAGCCCTCGGTTTCGCGCACGCTCTCGGCGCTGGAACAGGCGCTCGATCCCCGAACCTGACTCTGGCGGCCGCAGTTCAGGCGGTGTGCGGCCTTTTGCCCGGCGCACAGATGCCGGAGCCTGACGAGTTGGCGTGGACCCGGGAGGTTGGCGGGCGGCCCTCGGGAATTCTGTACGGCTCGCTACGGGCATCCTCGATCGCTGCGGGTTACGATCCGGCATGGCTTCAGGTATCTAATACGCACGAACGCGGCATCGAGATGGTGGCAGCTACATTCGATTGCAAAGTGGCTGGGATCGGCATCGACCTTGTCCAACTGAGCCGAATGCGCCGTCATGGGCCGCCGCAGCTCCTTCAAATGGCGCGCCGGTTCATGAGCGCGGACGCCTACGAAGAGTTCACTGTCGGATCCGCGGGCGGCTCCTCGAGCGATGCTCCGGAGCGTGTGGCAGCGGGTTTCGCACTGATGGAAGCCACCTCGAAGGCGCTTGGCGCCGGGCTGCGGATGGGGCTGGGAGTGGGCGGACCGCTAAGCGTGAGGATGCAAAGCATCGGTGTGACGGATCCGTTTGGGGCGTGCTCCATTGCGGTCCTCGGCGATGCTCGTGACCGGCTGGAGTTGTTGGGTTGTGACCAACTTACAGGCGCCTGCTCGAACGATGGTGAACTGGTATGCGCCTGTGTGGCTGCGTGCCGCTCCGGTTGACACCGGCGGTGTCGCGGGCTATACTGCTTGCGCAATAATGCACAAACTTCCGTCGATGGCCCGGCGGGCATGGCTCCCGAATGGAATCAGCGAATGAGTACCCGAACGGCGATTGATTCGCACGACGTCGCCTTCGAGCGGGAGCGCGGTGTAGTTGCCGTTGAGGTAACGCGGCAGGTTTGCCATGCCGTGATTGATGTTGGTGACGGGGACGACCGGCCGACCCGGATTCTGAACACATTCCAGACACTGGCGACCGCTCACGTCCCGGTCTTCCTGATCAAGCTGCACCGTACGGCGGTAACCCTGGGATTGGCCGGCCTGGATGCGGAGCGAGCCGAAGCTGCCATTGCGTCCGGTGGCATGCAGGTCAGACTGCGGTGCGACCTGGCGCTGATTGTGGTGCGCGCCAGCTCCATGCGCGACCTTTCCGGCATCATGTCGCAGATTGCCGACGCACTCTTTGTGGTTGGCGCTCATATGCTGGCGACCGGCGACTCACACAGTACGGTGCAGTGCATCATCGAAGACGATCGCGCCAACGCCGTGGCGCAGGAACTCGCGACCGTTTTCGGGCTTGAGCCTTCCGGGATTGTTCAGCGGCCATTGCCCGAGGCGCCGAAATCGTGAAGATCCTGGTTCAAAAGTTCGGCGGCACGTCCCTCGATTCACAGGAGCACCGCGAAATGGCGGTGCGCAAGGTAATCCAGGCCCAGCAGGCGGGCCATGCCTCGGTCGTAGTTGTTTCAGCCATTGGACGTTCCGGCGCTCCGTACGCTACCGATTCGCTGATCGGATTCCTTGAGGCTGTGGACCCTCAGGCGCCGATGCCACCGCGTGAACTGGATGTGATGATGGGCTGCGGAGAGATCATCTCTGCGGCCGTTTTCGCGCGCGCCCTGCAGGCGTCGGGCATCAAGGCATCGGCCTTGACGGGTGGTCAGGCCGGCATCATTACCGATGAGGTTTACGGCAACGCCCGCATCCGCGAGATCCGAACGCAGCACCTTCTATCGCTTCTGCGGAAGGGAATCACGCCGGTGGTATGCGGGTTTCAGGGCGCAACGGATCACTCCGAAGAGGACGAATCGTGGTCGCTCACTACCCTTGGGCGCGGCGGCAGCGATACCACCGCCACGGCGCTTGGCGCAGCTCTCAAGGCAACTGCCGTTGAGATCTATACCGACGTGGATGGCGTGAAGTCGGCCGATCCCGATCTGGTTCCAGATGCGCGCACGCTGGACGTTTGCAGCTACGAAGAGGTGGCCGAGATCGCGCATCAGGGCGCCCGCGTGGTTCACCCAAGGGCGGTTGAGATCGCGATGGATCACCGGATGCCGCTCTGGGTGAAGGGGACGTTCACGGAATCGCCGGGCACGCGCATTGAATCGATTCCGAATCGCGGCGCCGGCGCGCCGCGCGTTACCGGCGTAACGCATACCGGCAAGATCGTGTTCATTCGGCTGGAGATCGGCGAAACAGTTCACAAGGCGAGCGTGGAGCGCGAAGTCTATCGGATGATGTCTCGCGCCGGCGTCAACATCCACTACGTCACATTTGGGCCTAACGCCCTTTCGTTTGGCGTGCCGCGCGACAAGTTTCCAATTGCGCGTGACTTGCTGGACGGCATGGTGGTTCCTGTACCGTACGAAGCGCCGGATTCCAGCGGAAAGGTTGCCGCGTTCTTCATTTTCAAGTTTTCTGAGGGGCTGGATCTTGCTTACAGCGTCCAGCGCCCGCTATTGCGAGCGATGGAGAGCAAGATCGACGTGGTAGACGTACCCGGGGCCGTGTTTGAGAACTGCACGACGGTCTCGGTGGTAACTTCCGGCCACCGCAGAGTGCCGGGTATTATGGCGGGAGTTTTCGAGACGCTGGCGGGCGCCGGCGTAGCCGTCTATCAGACGGCGGACTCCGAGATGTCGGTGTCGTTTCTCGTGCCGGAAAGTGACGCGGAGCGAGCGGTTCGGCTGCTGCACGCCCGCTTCTGTCAGACTACAGCGGCATAGCTGAACCAGGTCATGGAAAAGCCGGACGACAAGCTGGCGGAGGAAAAAAAAGCGTGGGACGTAGCGCCGGATGCGCCGATTGTGCCAAAATTCACGGTCTCACTTCCACCGCGGCCCGTGGAGCCCGAAACGCTGGCCGCTGGACAGCGTCAGGCTTCCAATACGGCGCTGGCGCTCTCGGCGGTTTCGGCGTTCGTCGCTCCAATTATCGTTCTGGTGGTTGCCGGCTGGCTTCTCGACCTCAAGCTGCGGCACACAACGTACTGGTTCTCGCTGCTGGGCGCGGTGCTCGGACTGGTGGTGGGCATCAGTTCGCTGGTGCGCACGCTTCAAAAGCTTAACTCATGACCGGTATTCGCACGACCAACTTCATCGCCACCGCAGGCGCGCGTCCCAAGCAGGGTTCACTCGGTATAACGCTGTGCGTCAGCGGCGCGGTGGCTTTGGCGACGTCGCTGCTGCTGGTTGTGCTCAATCTGCGCCCGGCCGCCTGGGCGTTTGCTGGTGGCTCGCTGCTATCGCTCCTCAGCGCCGGCTCGATCACGCTCTCGGTTCCGTTTGCGCTCCGCGGAAGATCACTCCGGAGGACACGCCGCGTGCTGTTGGCGCTGCTCATTGCAAAAGTACCGATCTTTGGGGTGATTCTGGCCGTGGCGGCAGCGCACGCCGGCGCCGACCTGCCATTTATTGTGGTCGGTATCGGCCTCGTACCATTTGCGTTTACTGCCGTGGCGCTCACACAGGCGGCGCAATCCTCCAGAGCGAAGCGCTCGACAGCAACTGTTCACCGGCTTGCGGAAGCCACAGCGGGAATGCAGTTTACCGCCGAGTACAGCGGCGAGACGGAAGGGAGATAGCGGGTTGCCGAACGGCTCGCAGCATACTGCCTCAAACAGCCGGTTGATTCACCTGCCTTCCGGCGCAGCCTTTCAGCTGGCGCAGGGCGGTGCGCCTTCCGGCGTCAGCGCCGACGCACCAGCCCAAACGGCAGGATCGCGCGAGCAGCCGTTCAAGCCGGGCGACATGGCCGATCCAAGAGCGTTGCTCTGGGATAGTGGACTGATTGCTGTCGGGATGATTGTTTTCGCGCTGCTTGCAAAACGGAACATGCAGGCTGTGCCGCGAGGGCTTCAGAATGTCGGCGAGTTCATCGCGGAGGGCCTGAACAGGTTTGCCGTGCAGACTATTGGCCCGGGCGGGGAGCGGTACACGCCGCTGGTGGGCACCATCTTCATCTACGTGTTGTTGATGAACCTGTTCAGTGCGATGCCCTTCGTACACGCGCCCACGGCGAACCTCACGTTTACGCTTGCCCTGGGCGTGGTGGTGTTTGTGTACGTGCAGTTTGTGGGCATCCGGTCGAATGGCCCGGTGGGTTATGTGAAGCACTTTCTCGGACCAATCTGGTGGGTGGCGCCCCTCCTGGGTCCGATTGAACTGGTTTCGGAGCTGGTCAAGCCCTTTACGCTGGCCCTCCGACTTTTCGGCAACATCTTCGGCGAGGATGTTATCATCCTCATTCTGGCTTCCATGGCGTCCGGCAGCATCATCGGACGATTCATCCCGCTGCAGTTTCCAGTACTCATTCTCTCTCTTCTGACCGATGTGGTCCAGGCGCTGGTATTCACCATCCTCACCTGCATCTACATCCAGCTGATGACCGGGCACGGCAGTAACGAGCATGAGGCGGCTCACGCCGCTCATTAGTGCCCTTCCGGTCGGATCTCGTTCGAGATATATCGAAAGGAACAGATACAATGGTCTATTTTATGGCTCTGGCGCTGGCCGTCGGCTTCGGCGTCCCCGTTGCCGTACTCTCTGCCGCGCTCGGCCAGGGTAAGGCGGCGGCCGCCGCTCTGGAGGGTATGGCCAGGCAGCCGGAGCAGACCGGCAACCTGCAGATCAATATGATCATCGCGCTCGCGTTTATCGAGTCCCTCGTGATCTTCTCACTGTTGGTCTTTCTGATGATGCGCGGCAATCTGCCTGATACCGGCAAGGTGATGTCGGCCGTTCAGTCGGCTGCAACGTCGCTGGCCAAGTAGTCATAGCGGTGCGGGCGCGTGTGGCCCGCACCCAGGCCTCCATTTCCATATCATGAACTCCATGCTGCAGAGCCTGAAGTTTGATCCGGTGGTCTTCCTGGCGCAGATCGTCATCTTCATTGCGCTTGTTGTTATCATGCGTTTCGTATTTTGGGAGCCGATGCTCGCGAACATTTCGAAACGCGATCGCGACGTAGACGATGCCTACCGACAACGCGATGCTCTGGAAGCGGATATGCACGCCCTCCGGGATGACTATCAGCGGCGCATGGCGGCTGTGGAGGCGGAGGCGCGCACGCGCATTCAGGAGTCGATCAAGGATGCGCAGGCACAGCGCGAGCTGCTTCTGAACGAGGCACGTGAGCAGGCCGAGGAGGTGATACGTCAGGGTATCGCCTCTATCGACGCCGAGCGTGCAGCCGTGCTTGCCGGCATGACCGATCAAATAGCTGCGGTTGCCGCCACTGCCGCCGCAAACGCGCTGGGTGGCGGCGCCACGGAAGTTCTGCTGCGCCGCGAGCTCAAGCCGATCGTTGCGCAGGCAACCGGCGGCGGAACGGAACGGTCCGCATGAACGCTGTCCTTCTCAAAGCGAGCGCGAGGCGACCAGCGTGATTCCCGAATTTCACCTTGGGCCGTTTGCCAACGAATACCCGCCCTCACTCTGGGCGATTATTGTCGGATTCGCCATCATCGCGTTCGCCTTCGTCCGGTTCGTCCTGCCCAGGCTGAAGGTGCTGCTGAGCGACCGGACGGAGCGCATCGAACAGGCGCAGAAGCTGCTTGAGAAGGCGATGGCCGATCTCCAGTCGCAGCACGACCTGTATGCCGCGCGCATTGCCAACATCGAGTCCGAAGCGATGGCAGCCAGCGAGCGCGCTGTGCAAGAGGCAAAGGCGGCGCACGACGAGTTGCTGGCGGAAGCTCGGACGATGGTGGATGCCATGCTGGCCCGAGCGAAGGCCGAGATTACCCGTGAAGAGGCCCGTACACGCATCGAGTTGCGTCGCGATGTCGTGCGGATCGCGATGGATTCGGCGGAAGCCGGCATCCGCGCTCACGCCAGCGAGACTGCGCACTCCTCGCTGATCGATGACTTCATCGGCGCGGTGCAGCAGCCTGCGGCCGGTGGAGGCAGTCACTGATGGCGACGATCGATTTTCGCGTTGCGCGACGGTACGCATCCGCGGTGTTCGCTGCCGCATCGAAAGCCCGCAAGGTGGACGCCGTGACCAGCGACCTGGCACAGTTCAGCGCTCTGGTCGGTGGCTCGGCGAGTCTGCAGAGCCTGTGGCGATCGCCTTTAATTCCGGCCTCCAGCAAAGAAGCGGCCGTGGTTGCCGCACTGAAGGGCAAGTGCGAAACGCTCACAGTGTCGCTGCTCACACTGTTGATCGCCAAGAGTCGCGAGGAGATGCTGCCCGGCGTGGTGACGGAACTTCAGCGGCTTGCGGATGCCGCAAAGGGTGTTGTGCGGGCTGAGGCCGTGTTTGCGCTGCCGCCGACGCCGGATCAGATAGGACGCTTGCGGCGCAGCCTGGAGCTGCGTACCGGGCAGCGGGTTGAGCTGACGGTGGATACCGAGCCGGCCGTGCTGGGCGGCGTTCTGGTGAGGCTGCAGGATACGCTTATCGATGGAACCGTGCGCGGCTCGTTGGAGCGGATGCGCGACCACCTGCTTGCCGAGGCGCAATCTTAGAGGCCCAACCGGCCGCATATGATGGGAGACTGAGGACTACATCCTTATGGCTATTCGACCCGAAGAGATAACTGGGATCCTTGAACGTGAGTTGGGCGGCCTCTCCGGCCACCTCAATGAGGTGGGCGTTGGCACCGTTTTGCAGGTGGGCGACGGAATCGCCCGCATCTACGGGCTGCAGGACTGTATGGTGTCGGAGCTGCTCGAGTTTCTCGACAGCCGCGGCAATCCCGTATTGGACAGCAATGGTGCGCCGGTCCGCGCCATCGCACTGAACCTTGAAGAGGATAATGTCGGCGCGGTTGTACTTGGGCCGATTGAGCAGATCAAGGAAGGCACGGTCGTCAAGCGAACGTCGCGCATCGTGGAGGTGCCTGTCGGCGAGAAGATGCTCGGGCGCGTTGTGAGCGCACTGGGGGACCCGCTGGATGGCGGCGGACCGATTGTCACTACTGAAACCGCGTTTATCGAGGCGCGCGCGCCCGGAGTTGTCGACCGCCAGCCGGTCAAGGAGCCGCTACAGACCGGCCTCAAGGCTATCGATGCGCTGGTGCCAATCGGACGCGGACAGCGCGAGCTGATTATCGGCGACCGCGGAACCGGCAAAACAGCAATTGCGCTTGACGCTATAATCAACCAAAAGGGCGGCGACGTCATCTGCATCTACGTGGCGATCGGGCAAAAGGCCACGACGGTCGGCAACGTGAAGCTGGCGTTGGAGGCCAATGGCGCCATGGCCTACACGATCATCGTGTCGGCTGCCGCCTCAGATCCGGCGCCTATGCAGTACATCGCCCCGTACACCGGGTGCGCCATCGGTGAGTTCTTTCGCAACCAGGGTAAACACGCTCTGGTGATCTACGACGACCTGTCCAAGCATGCGGTTGCCTACCGGCAGGTTTCCCTGCTGCTGCGCCGGCCGCCAGGTCGCGAGGCCTATCCCGGTGATGTCTTCTACCTGCACAGCCGCCTGCTGGAGCGAGCGGCAAAGGTGCGTGAGGACTACGTGATTGTAGCCAGGGATGCCGCGGCAGAGACCAGCACCGGCGTGGACGGCAAGGTCTACGAAGGCGGAGACGGGTCGAAGGAAGCGAAGAAGGCGGCAGCAGCGCTGCCGAATGCGGCAGAGGTAGAAGTCCGCCGCGTGCCGGGTACCGGCGGCACGCTCACCGCCCTGCCAATCATCGAGACCCTGGCCTCCGACGTATCGGCCTACATCCCGACCAATGTCATCTCGATTACCGACGGCCAGATATTCCTGGAGCCGGATCTCTTCTTTGCCGGTGTGCGTCCGGCGATCAACGTGGGTATCTCCGTCAGCCGCGTTGGCCGCTCCGCGCAGGTAAACGGTATGAAGAAGGTTGCCGGAAGGATGCGGCTCGATTTGGCGCAGTATCGGGAGGTGCAGGCGTTTTCACAGTTCGCGTCGAACCTGGATAAAGCCACACGCGATCAATTGGACCGCGGCGCGAGACTGGTCGAGTTGCTCAAACAGCCGCAGTTTGAGCCAATGCCGGTGGAAAAGATGATTACCATCATCTTTGCCGGTTACCACGGCGACCTGGACGACATTCCGGTTGCCGACGTTCAGCGATTCGAACAGGAGTTCCACCCGTGGCTGGCAGAGAACTATCCAGACGTGATCGAAAAGATTCGACATTCACTGGACGTGGACGAACCTACGGAAGCGACTCTGATCAAGGCACTGGCTGCGTTCAAGGCGCAGTTTCAGCGATAAGACTGTAGAGCCGGAGCCGCCGGAGGCCGCAATGAAACAGTCAAAACAAAGTTCGGCACTTGCTCTCCTGGTCACCGCAGCGGCTGCCGCTCTCTGCCCCACCGGCTCCCGAGCGCAGGTCTCCACCCGCACCTGGTACGGCTATGGGCGTGGGCCGCAGCACCAGGCGCAATCACGCGTTGGAGGGCAGGCGCTAGCTTCAATTCTGTGGCAGAAACAGATCGATCTTTCGGTGACCTCCGGCAGCGGTGAGCTGCTGATCCACTACGGATCCGTGATGATAACGCACCAGAACACCGTGGTGACGCCGATCAAAACGACCTCCGCCGGTGACTTTGAGGTGGAGGGGCTCGCCGGCGCTACTGGCGCCACACAGTGGACCGTAACCAGCGATTGGGTTCCGCCACCCCACGATTGGTACCCCGTATTCGGCCCGGTTCTGGCTCCGAATGGCCGCGTGTACTACCCGGGCGCCGGCGGTACGGTGCAGTACCGCGACCGGGCCGACCAACCCAATACGGCGCCGACCGGGCGCATCGCGTTTTTCGGTAATGCCGCATATGCCGCGGATCCCACCGACTTCAACAACAACGTCTTCATCAACACGCCGCTCACACTCGATTCCGCCGGGGATCTCTACTTCGGCTTTGAGGTCACAGGAACCAACCCGGCAAACCTGGTGAGCGGCTTGGCGCGAATTGCACCCGATGGACGCGGCTCGTATGTTTCCGCCGTCACGCTGTCGGGCGACACCAGCATGACCAAGACGCAGGATAACTGCACGCCGGCCGTGTCGCTGGATGGCAGAACCGTCTACGTGGCTGTTAACAACACTACCGGCACTAACGCCTGGGGCAACGGTTACATCTGTTCCTGCGATAGCGTGACGCTCGCTCCGATCCACCATACGTACCTCCTGGATCCGAAGAGCGGCGACGCCGGTATTGTCATCGACGACAGTACAGCATCACCGCTGATCGGTCCGGACGGCGACGTCTACATTGGCATCCTCGAGAACCCGTTCCCGGAGAACAACGACCGGGGCTGGCTGATCCACCTCGACGCCAACCTCACACTCAAAGGTGCGCCCGGGGCATTTGGCTGGGACGACACGCCCTCAATCGTACCTTCGACCATGGTGCCTGCGTACAAGGGCACGTCGTCGTATCTGCTGATGTGCAAATACAACAACTATGTGGGTATCGGCACCGGCAATGGTGATGACAAGATCGCTGTACTGGATCCCAACGCAACCGAGACCGATCCCGTAAGCGGCTGGACGACGATGAACGAAGTGATGACGGATGACCAGCAGCTTCCCAGCCCGGCCGGCGGAGTGCACGAGTGGTGCATCAACTCTGCCGCGATCGACCCGGTTACAAAGGCGATATTCGCCAACTGTGAGGATGGCCATATCTATCGTTGGGATATGACCACCGGGACGCTGACGCAGACCATCGGCCTGACCAGCGGAATCGGCGAGGCATACACCTGCACGGTTATCGGCCCGGATGGCAAGGTCTACGCGCTCAACGACGCAATTCTATTCGCCTGCGGCACCGCTCCGTAGAGGTATCGGCCTTGGCCCTGTCCTTGCGGGCAGGGTAAGCCGAACGCGCCATGCCGCCAGAACAGCCCACTCAGGACCCCAAGCAGCAGCTGGCGGAGGCTATCCGACAGCTGAGCGTGGCGTTCCATGAGGTCAAGGAGCGCGTGGTAGTTGCGGTGATGCGCCGCAATCGCCTCCAGGACCAGGTGACGGCCGCCAAACGCGTTCTTGAGGATCGGCAGGCGAAGCGCCGAACCTCTGAGCAGCTCAACGACCCGCAACTGCTCAAGGACCTGGATGCCGATATCAAAAGCCGCCAGCAGGAACTCGATGGCCTGAACAGGATGCTGGTGCAGGCTGAGGTTGAAGCCGATACCGCCAAGACCGCGCTCCCGGTGGAGCAGGGCCGGCTTCTGGAACAACTGCGCGAGATGAAAGCCCGGTTTGGCGAGGCTATTCATCAGAAGATTACCAACAGTGGCTGGCCAACTGCGGCCGACGAACTGCTGGACCGGGCATTTTCCAAATCCCGTGAGATACAGCACGAGGCCGCGGCCCGTGAAGAAGCCTCAGCCGCGGCCGCTGGGCAAGCGCGAACCGTCCAACCGGTCTCTCGCATCGAGATGCCGTCGGAGTCGACGCTGGACGAGATGTTGAGCGCCCTCGAGGCGAAGGTGCGTGGCGATGTGCCGGCCGAGGCGCTGGACGGGCCGGCAGCGCAGCCGGCATCGGCGCCGCCCGTTGCCCCGCCGGTGACAGAGGCGACCCCACCGGCGGTTCCGGCTTTGGCGCCGCCGGCTGTGCCGGGCATACCGGTGGTGCAGTCGACATCGGCGCCGGTGATAGCGCCGGCCGTTATTCGAAAGGAAATCGATATGGATTCAAACCGGCGTGTGCGTGTAGCCGGCATCGGCACAGGTGGCATCTATCGCGGCGCCCATTTGCCCGCCTATCCGCACATTCCACACGCGCAGCTCGTTGCCTTGTGCGATCCGGATCCTGAGGCGCAGAAACTGGCGCTGGCGCGGCACCACAGCGTGTTTGAGGCAAAGATCAAAGAGCTGCGAGAGCGCAAGGAGACCGAAGCGGCCGACCTGTTGGAGCGCGACCGCGATGCCGTTCAGGTGCGCTCTGATATCAGCGAGGTGATCGCTCAAGACAACGTGGACCTGGTGGATATCTGCACGCAACCCTTTTTGCACGCGCCACTCTCCATCCAAGCCCTGAACGCCGGCCTCAACGTGATGTGTGAAAAGCCACTCTCACGCAGCTGGCTGGAATCGAAGCGACTGCTGGCTGCCGTTGAGCGGTCCGGCCGATTCTATCAGCACAATGAGAACTGGCTATGGGATCCGGACTACTACAGCGCCATGAAACTCGTGCGCAGCGGCGCCATCGGTGAGCCGCTGCTGATGTTCTTTGCCACCGCTCACGGTGGACCGGAAGGGAATGGCAAGTTCTGGAACAGTGAGTTTGGCGGAGGCGGCTCACTGCTGGATAACGGGATCCACGCGATCGGCGCTGCCTGGTACATCGCCGGGATGAGCCGGCGGCCAAAGTTAGTGAAAGCGGCCGACCCGTTCGGCATGCAAATCCGAATGCCCCATCGGATCATCGACGGCCGGTTTCAGCAGGTGCGCGTGGAGGACGATGCGCATATTCTTATCCGGTTTGAGGACCCCAACACAGGCGCCTGGACGAGTGCCCACGTGGAGGGTTCATGGTCCGAGCGCGACTCGCCGGATACCGTGATCATCGGCACCACCGGCAAAATCCGGTTCGAATCGAACGAAAACGGTCGATTCGCCGTGGTGGTGGATGCCTGGGACCGCGATCAGCGCCGTTTGTTCGTCAGTGGCCCAACATGGCAGCACTGGCCCAGCAGCTTCTACGGCGAAATCCTCAACATGGTGGAGTGCGTTCGCAATGGCGTACCGTCGATCTCCACTGCAAGCTTCGGCGCGGAGTGCTCTGCTATTGTGGGCTGCTCGTACCTCTCTCAAAAGGAGGGGCGGCGCGCCGTGAGCCTGGATGAGTTCAAGGCTTTTGCCGAGGGTATTGAGTCCAGATATCCCGGAGACGCGAAAGCGGCCGACGACGCGCTGGTGGATGCACTGCTCTCAGCCGTACGGCCACAGGACTGACTTATGGCGACTATTCGGCAGATCCGGCAGCGCATCCGCGTTGCGAAGAACATTGAGCAGATCACGCGGGCGATGAAAATGGTGGCCGCGGCCCGCCTGAAACGCGCGCAAGATCGCGTTCAGCAGGCCAGGCCCTACGCCCAGTCGATGCGGGAAATGATGACCGGGCTTGCGCGGAGCGCGGGAAGCGACGTAACGCACCCGCTGCTTGAGGTGCGTGAACCGGGCAACGTGGGCTTTCTGATCATCACGTCGGACCGGGGGCTTGCAGGCTCATACAACTCGGCGCTGCTTCGCCGCGCTACCGAGCTGCTCAACGGGTACGACCGATCTCAACTCAAGCTCTATCTGATGGGGCGAAAGGGAATACAGTTCCTCACGCCGCGCGGCTACGCTATCGAGCACACTTTTCCGATAAATGCCACGGCTCCCACCTATTCGGAAGCCCGTGATGTGATGCGCGTCATCGAGGCCGACTTCAAGAACGGGACGATCGACCGGCTGGTTCTGGTCTACACGCGTTTCGTTACGGCAATGACTCAACGCCCCACCGATTTGCTGCTGCTTCCGGTTCAGCCCGACGCGCTGGAGGGTGCCGCGGGAACCGCCGCCGCTGAGGACTATATCTATGAGCCAACTGCGGAGCAGCTTCTGCAGTCGCTGATACCGAGGTATGTAGAGGGCCAGATCTTTCAGGCGCTGCTGGAGGCCGTAGCCAGCGAGCATGGCGCCCGTATGACGGCCATGAGTTCCGCCACAGATAACGCCGGCAAAATGATTACCAACCTGACGCTCGGCCTGAACCGGGCCCGCCAGGCCGGCATAACGCGAGAGATTTCTGAGATTGTTGGCGGGGCGGAGGCGCTGAAGGGCTAGCCCGGGCGCCGTGGCTCTATAAATCGAATGGATGCCGAGCTGCGATTTGTAAAGATGCAGGGCGTCGGCAACGACTTTGTGCTGATCGACGCTCGCGTCGCTCCAGCCGCCGACTGGCCGGCACTGGCCGTGGAACTGTGCCGTCGCCGATTCTCGGTAGGCGCGGACGGTCTGCTGGTTGTGGATCGTTCCGAGGTTGCCGATGCCATGATGCGCATGTACAACCCGGATGGCTCACCAGACGTTTGCGGCAATGGAATGCGGTGCGTGGCGCGATGGCTCACCGAGAGTTGCGGCTACACCGCACCGGCACTAGCGCTGGAAACGTTTAATGGCGTCCACCAGATTACTGTTGAACCGGACGCCGCCGGCCGATCAGCCGGTTTTACCGTGAACATGGGCCCGCCTGCGCTGCACCCGAATGCCATCCCGATGGTTGCCCCCGGCGATACAGTCTGTGACTTTCCGCTGGAGCTTGCCGACGCGCCAAACGGATTCTCACGCTTGCCGGTTACGTGCGTTTCCACGGGATCGACCCATGCAGTCACGTTTGCGCCATTGCCCGGTTCGGACCTGGAGTTCGAGCGTATTGCATCCTGCGTGGAGCACCACCACCGGTTTCCAGAGCGCACCAGTTTGATGTGGGCCAGGCAGGCGGAGGATGGTGCGCTTGCGATCCGCATCTGGGAGCGTGGGGCGGGAGAAACACTGGGCTGTGGAACCGGCGCGTGCGCCACAGCCGTGGCCGCGGTGATGCACGGAACTGCGCAGCGCGATTCGCCGGTGCGGGTCCGAAGCGCCGGTGGCGAGCTGGTGGTAACCTGGCAGAGCGACGGTGACATACTCATGAGCGGCCCTGCCGAGATCGTATATTCCGGTTCATGGGCCGGCGACAGCACGGCGGAGGTAATGGCATGAAGGCGGTATTTGAAGGCATGCGGCCCGGCGAGCCGATGATGAAGGATGAAGATGGGCGGCGGATAGCCGTAACGCTGCGGCTGGTGCCGGAAACGCCGGACGAGGTTGCCGAGCTGAAAAAGTTCTGCACCCTCACTGAGGCGTTTACTTTTGTTATCGACGAGGAGTTTCGCTTCAATCAGGCGCACATTGCGCCGGTGTATGGCGAGCGCCTCTACCCGGTAGTAGCCCGTCGCGCGTCGCTGTTGGAAGACCTTTGACGCGACTATCACTTGCTCTATTTGCCGCAGTACTGTGTGCATCGGCGCCACAGGCTTGTAGCGGCCAGTCGGTTACCGACCTGGCGCGTGGCGTATCGGCCGGCCTGGGCTTACAGGGCCGTGTGATGTGGGTGGATGGTACGGCCAACCTTTTTCGCACCGACCCGGCCAGTCCCGGGGGGTACCGCAACTACACGACCACCGAGGCCGGTGTGGCGCATGTGGTGGCAGAGTGCAAGGCGGCGCACGTAAACACGCTGGTGGTGGATGTGAAGCCGCTAGCGGGCGAGGTGCTTTACAACAGCCGGATTGCACCGCGCATGACGCAGTGGCTGGGTAGACCGGTCCCCGATTTTGACGTGCTGGCGGCATTTGTCAAACTGGGTCACGCTGCCGGTATGGCCGTGGATGCTTCGGTGAACATCCTCAGCGAGGGGCACAAGTACTTCAGTGTGGGACCGGCCTATTCCCACCCGGAATGGCAGAGCATGGTCTACACCGTGGACCGCGGATTGATCGCGGCGAATGGCTCACGCCTGAAGCTGCGCGTTCCGAACGAGCCGACAAACCCTGCTCGGCCCGTTGTAGTCTCGGATACCACGACGATTCTCGGCGAAGAGGGCCCGAATGCCATGGTTGGTCTGGAGACGCCGGAGCGGCAACAGACCGATGTAACTGCTCAATCCGCCATGCAGCCCGGCGCCCAGTTGAACGTTGTGATGGATGCGCAAAACCGTGTGGATGGCGTGGTGGACAGCGCTCTCCTGGGCGATGACCCTCTGGTTGCGCCCGATGGCGGCCACATTGTGCCGGTAACCCGGCCGGGTGACGTGGCCTGGGTATCGCGGAACGTTCATCCGGGCGATCCGATGCGATTCGATGTGGAAACTGCGATTGTGCCGATATCTCAGGCTCCGAGCGAAAAGGTGGCCGATTTCGTGAACCCGCTCATTCCCGCGGTGAGGAGCTACGAGTTGGGGATGGTACGCGAGATTGCGCAGAACTATGCGGTCGACGGCATCGTTGTGGACCGCTTGAGGTACAGCAATCTTTACAATGACTTCAGTCCGGTGACGCGAGCGGCATTCGAGGCGTGGTTAGGTCGGCCGGTATCGCAGTGGCCGGAGGATGTGTATTCGTTTTCATCTGTACCCGGCAACCCGATAGTGCGCGGACCACTTTTCAAGCAGTGGCTGCAGTTTCGGGCACACGTGATTCAGGGCTTCGTGGCCGACCTTGCCCAGACGGTGCACACGGCGCGCCCCGGGGCCTCGTTGGGTACCTACGTGGGATCGTGGTATCCGGATTACTACCAGGTTGGCGTGAACTGGGGTAGCCCGCGAACGGCGCTCCGGTACCCGTGGTTCACGGCCGCCTACCCGGAAACCGGATATGCCGAGTACTTCAACTGGGTCTCAACCGGATGCTACTACCCGGTGGCCACGCCATCGGAAGCCCAGCGACTGGGGCGCAGCCAGGGCGCCACTGTGGAAGCGGCGGCGCGACTTTCGAGCAATGCCGTGGCAGACGGGGCATGGGTTTACGCAGGCATCTTTGCCAAGGATTACAAGGGTCACCCCGGCGAGTTTGTTCGGGCGCTGAACGCGGCGGCCACGCAAAGCGAAGGCTGGATGGTTTTTGATCTCTCTTACATCGACCGGTACCACTGGTGGCCGCTGCTCGACGCTGCATCCGGCGCCGATGTATCGCCGCCGGACCGCACAAGCGGCCTCTTGAGCAAAGTGCGATCCATTCGTGATGGCGCCGGGTGAATCGGGCGGCGGGCGCCGCTTCAGCCGACGCGGGCTTCTTGGCGCAGCATGCGCCTGGCTGCCGGCACGCGCGGCCGCAACAGGCACAGTACTGCCCGGCCTGGAAGTGGCTCGCCAAATGGACTTCCGTGACCTGGCGGGAAGTTCGATCGGGCTGATTACCAATCCCACCGGCATAGCACCCGACGGCGCCAGTGGCATCGACCTGCTTGCGAAAGCGTCCAATGTGCATCTGAAGGCGCTGTTTGGGCCCGAACACGGCCTGCGTGGAACAGCCGGCGCCGGTGCAGCCGTGAAGAACGGACGCGACGTTCGTACAGGCCTCCCAATCTACTCTCTTTACGGCGTAACGCGAAGGCCTTCGCCGGAGATGTTGAAGGGTATTGACACCATTGTTTACGACATTCAGGACGTTGGGTCGCGTTCCTACACCTTCATCAGCACAATGGGTTTGGCCATGCAGACCGCCGCGCAACACCGCCTTCGCTTTGTGGTGCTGGACCGGCCATCGCCTGCGGGCGCCAATCGGATCGAGGGAAACATACCGGGCCCGCAGTACCACAGCTTTGTAGGCAGTTACCCGATACCGTACTGCTACGGCCTTACCGTTGGCGAACTCGCCCGGATGATCAACGGGAGTGGGTGGATGGGCGACCCCTGTCACCTGCAGGTGATCCCGATGGAGGGTTACAACCGGCGGATGTTCTGGCGCGATACCCATCTACCGTGGCGCCCCACTAGCCCGCACATCCCAACGCCGGAGGCCGCGTGGGGCTACGCGGCCACCGGCATCATGGGCGAGTTACCCGGGTTGAGCATCGGGATCGATACGCCGGATGAGTTTCTGGTTGCCGGCCGCAGCGATATCGACTCGACGCGTTTTGCAGACGCTCTCAATGCCAGGGCTCTGCCTGGCGTACGCTTCCTGCCGTTTCAGTGGCGCGTTCCCGGATCCGGCAGCGGCGCTGTGGACTGCGGAGTTCGAATCAGGATTGATGACCCGGCATCGGCGCAGTTGACGCGCATCAACTTTGAGCTGATGGTAACCGCACGGCGTTTAGTCCCGCATATCGCATTTTTCGCCAGAGCCGATCAGGAGCGGATGTTTGACATGGTTTGTGGCACCGACGTGGTTCGCCGCCGCTTCCAGGCCGGGGCAGACTCGGCGGAAATATGGGCTGCCTGGAATACAGCTTCATCCTTCGCGGCTCAGCGCAAGCCGTGGCTTCTTTATGCTTAGCTGCGCCGGACGCGGGCGATTTGTTCACTTCGGCTTCAAACTCTGAGGGCGAAAAAAGCCTCACCACTGGCCTTGACATCCGGCGCCGGGTAACGTATCATGACCCGGAACGTAGAAAGAGGTGGGTGCTCGGAACGCGGAGCGGTCTGCGGACCGTGGGCCGCGGAACCTAATAATCTGGATAGCCCGGAGGTTCAAGATGGACGAAAACACGATAGTCATCTTGAGGTTGCCGCGCTGGAAAGGGAGGTAGGGTATAACGCCACCGGACAGTTTTGGATGGGCCAGACGCTGACGCGACAAAGGCAGTAGGATCGCAACCCACCGCATAGACTGGTTATGCGGAGTGCGAGCGAAACGCTAAAGCGCGGCGTAAAAGCGCAAACTGTAAGACCATATCCGCCTCAGTGTCGTTCGCCGGTGATGATGGCGCCCCGGGTTGGGGATGCCCAGCAGCCGGCGGGGCCAATAGAATTCAACAAGCCTTCCGCAATTGCGGAGGGCTTGTTGCTGTGTGAGCCAACATCAATTCAAATCTCGCTCCGTGGTCACGAGCCGATTCGCTTCCGTGCCGGCCGGCTTGCTGCTCGCACCAACTCCTCGGGCTGCGAAGTGGCCGCGGCGCCCGCGGCGGGACGCAACAGCATATCGGAGCTTGCGTCGTGCGCGCCCGTCCAGAGGTGGTCGGGATCCGGATAGAACGAGATGACCGGCTGCGGCGCCGTGCTGCGCGAATTCAGCGCCGCCACCAACCAGCCGCCGGGTACCGGCGACCTCCATACATTCAGCCGGTATGTGTGCGCACGTGGCAAGCCGGTTTCCACTAAATCCTGCGGACCCAGGAACTGCCACTTCATGCGTTTGCCTCCGGCAATAGCGACGTGTTGGTTTGGCGGCTGGTTTCGGCGAGGCAGCGTTGACCGCAGGCGAGGTGCAATGTCACGCCCGCCGCATCGGTTCGTTCCTACCTATAGCCGGCGGACCAATGGCGGTTGGACCGTGCGAGGATCCGCCCGGCGAGGAATTGAACAGCGTGGTGTCGGCGGACGGTCTGCGGGGCGCTGCAGACCGTTACGGCGGCAACGCGATGCGGGGAGGCCGAGGCGGATCGGCCTCCCCGCGCATGGCGCTCGGCCCCGCCGCTCCACCAAAACGGACCGCGGCGGGGCCATCATTTGCCGCCTGCGATCCGTTACGCCTCGATGAACGCGATTCCTGCCGAAGGAAGTCAGGCCGGCGGATCGATTTCAGACTCGGTCCAGCGACCCATCGCCCGGAACTTTGCGTACCGCATCGCGGGCAGGTCAGACGGTTGGACTGCGAACAACTCCTTCAGGCGTCGCTCAAGCGCTTCGCCCAGCGTGTCGGCAGCTCCCTGAGGATCGCGGTGCGCACCTCCAAGTGGCTCGGGAATCACTTCATCCACCAGGCCGTATGCCATGGCATCCGCAGCCGTTAGATGCAGCGCGGCGGCAGCCTCGGCCGCGCGTCCACGGTCGTTCCAGAGTATTGCCGCGCAACCTTCGGGTGGGATCACCGAGTACACGGCGTGCTGCAGCATCAGGACGCGGTCGCCAAGAGCGATGCCAAGTGCGCCGCCGCTGCCGCCCTCACCGATGACAGCTACCACGATTGGAGTCTGCAGAGTAGACATTTCGCGCAGCGAAACCGCAATGGTTGTGCTTATGCCTTCCTCTTCAGCCATCAGGTTGGCTTCGGCGGCCGGAGTATCCACCAGCGTGATGATAGGACGCCTGAACTTCTCCGCCAGCTGCATCAGGCGCAGCGCTTTCCGAAATCCGGCTGGACGTGCGCTGCCGAAGTTACGCAGCTGCCGTTCGCGCAGGTCTCTGCCCTTCTGGTGCCCGATAACAACCACAGGTGCGCCGCGAAACCTGGCAAGCCCGCCCACGATCGCCTGGTCGTCGGCATTTGTTCTATCGCCGCGCAGCTCCACGAAGTCGGTGAACAACAATCGGATATAGTCCAGCGAGTATGGCCTGTCGCGATGGCGAGCCATCTGGACTTCGTCCCACGGCGTGAGTTGCTCAAAAATCTGCTGCAGCATCTCGCGCCGGCGCTCTTCAACGCGGGCGATCTCTGCGTCGACGTCCGTGCCCTGTGCAGCAGCATTGTTCCGCGCTTCCGGGTCGCTGGCGACGCGCTTCAACTCGGCGATCAGGTCGTCCAGCTCGGCGATCGGCTGCTCAAACTCGAGCGGGTTACTAGCCATCTGGAGCGGCTTCCGTAAGGAGCGCGAGCACTGTTGCAAGAGTGGCGCGAAGCTCTTTCCGCGGCACGATGCGGTCGATCATCCCACACCGGCTTTGAAAGTCGGGACGCTGAAAGTCTGGCGGCAGCTTCACGCCAACATCCTGGTTACCCACCCGAAGCCCAGCAAAGCCGATCACGGCGCCCGGCTCGGCAAAGATGATGTCGCCTAGCGAAGCATACGACGCGTAGACACCGGCGGTGGTGGGGTCGGTAAGCACCACAATGTACGGAACACGCGCCCGGGCCAGTTTGGCTACCGCTGCGCTGGTCTTCGCCATCTGCATCAGTGAATGCAGACCCTCCTGCATCCGCGCACCGCCAGATGCTGTAAAGAGCACCACCGGCTTGTGGTTGTCGGCGCCACGCTCCATCGCGCGCACCAGTTTCTCTCCGGCCACGCCGCCCATCGAGCCGCCCATGAACGCAAAGTCTGAGGCTCCGGCGATCACGGGGATCCCCTCGATCTCGCCCACGCCCGTGACGATGCCGTCGTTGAGGCCCGTTCGTTCGGCTCCGCGCGCCAGCTTGGAGGCGTAGTCTGGGAAGGCGAGGGTATCAACCGAGCGCAACCCGGCGTCCGTTTCGGTAAAGGTGCCCTCATCCAGCGTCATTCCCAGGCGTTCGTACGCTGGAAGCCTGTAATGATAATCACACTTTGGACAAACGCGAAGATTTCGCTCGATGTCCTTCGTGAAGACGATGTCGTCACACGAAGGACATTTGGTCCAAAGACCTTCCGGCACCGAGACATCGGACGTCCGTCCCGGATCGCGGTGAAACCATCGCTTGTGATTCATAGGGCGGGCCTTGTGCGCTCGCTAGGCGGTATCAGCCGGTTTGGTGCGCAGGAAACGCCCGCCTCTGCGGGGAAATTACGCCGTACCGACTCTTGCCGGTACGGCGCAGGAAAGTGACTAGCGATGAGTTTGCCGGAATGGCGCAAAGAGATAGATCAGATAGACAGCCAGATGCTGGTACTGGTGAATCAGCGGGCCGACCTGGCTCGCCGGATTGGAGCCGCCAAAACCCGGAGCCGCGCACACTATTTTACCCCGGAACGGGAACAGGCGATTTTCAAGCGGATCGTCGAGCGCAATGGCGGTCCGCTGGATACACCGGCCATCCGTGCGATATTCCGTGAGATCATCTCAGCATGCCGGGCGCTTGAGAAGCCGATCTCCTCCGCGTACCTGGGACCGGAAGGCACGAACAGCCAGGCGGCCTGCATCACCAAATTCGGCAGTTCCTCGCTTCAGATACCGGTAGGCTCTATCGCCGAGGTCTTTGCCGCCGTTGAGCGCAACACGTGCGATTACGGCATCGTACCGGTGGAGAACTCGTGGGCCGGCGTGGTGCCGGAAACGCTTGACACGTTTCTTAACTCCAACCTCCGGGTTGTTTCCGAGGTGTACGAGCCGATCGTGAACAATCTGTTGACGCACTGTGAAAAGCTGGAGGATGTGCGCCGCCTCTATACACATTTTCAGCCTCTTGCTCAGTGCCGTCAGTGGCTGCGCAACCACCTTCCGGGCGTGGAGGAGGTTGAAGCTTCCAGTACGGCACGGGCTGCGGAACTTGCCGCCGGCGACCGCGAGAGCGCCGCGATTGCCAATGCTCTGGCGGCCGAACGGTACAACGTTCCGGTACTGTGTGAACACATTGAGGACAATCCGCAGCACCGAACGCGGTTCCTGGTACTCGGCTATAACGAGCCTGAGCGCAGCGGGCGCGACAAAACCTCGCTGATGTTTTCGGTTCACAATCGCGCCGGCGAACTGGTTCACGCGTTGAACGCATTTGAAAAGTACGACGTAAACCTCACGATGATCGAGTCGCGGCCCACAAAAACCGCTGCCTGGCAGTATGTGTTTTATGTGGATGCTCAGGGCCACGTGCAGGATAAAGGCGTGGCGGATGCGATCAATCTCCTGAAGCAGCACAGCCTCTTTGTGCGCGTATTGGGTTCGTATCCCGAGTCGGTTTGAGCCGGCATCGGGGCGGCTTGAGCGCTGGAATGTGGTAATACGCCGGCACTGCCACCTCGTCCCAGAGCGGAACCGCCTGGCTGCGGGCTCGCGGCTTCTGTAACGCCCTGTTCGCGCGGCGCACTATCGCTCTTTCGTCCCGGCCAGTTCCACCGGGTTCCGGAATGCCCAGAGCGGGACTCGAACCCGCATGCCCGTAAGGGCCGGGGTTTTTAAGACCCCTGTGTCTACCGTTCCACCATCCGGGCACGTACACCGTCAACCTGTGTCCGCCCTCGCGCAACGCTCCCTCCCGAGCCGGCGCACCGTGAGCGGGTTTCACTCCTCAACTTAGTTTAGACCGATTCCTGTCGATCCTTCTGTCAGGGAGACCGGAGCTCACGCCTCTCGAATGTGGCGTTGGCCTGTGACCGATGGACCGTGCGGCGGCACACGAAGCGCCGCGTTCATCCACCGTCCGAGACGGCGTGCTGGAGAGAAATTGAGCCGGTGAACTCCCACGACTCCCAGCTCGCGCTTCATCTCGCCTCTACGGGCTGGCGGCCTGTCGCTGCGTTGGATTTCCGCTGCTGCCAATGGGTCCGGCCGCCGGATTCGGCGGGACGGGATTCTCCACGACCACGAGATCCCTTCGGCGGGTCACAACGGCGCCGGCGTTGTCCAGGCCTTGCGCTTCCACCACGTGCTCTCCATTGGTTGCTGCCGTGGTATCCCATCTGTAGATGAACGGCGCTGCGTTCTGTGCCGACACCGACTGGCCGTCGATTGCGAACATAACGGCCGCCAGTTCGTGGCGAGGATCCGACGGCAGGTTGGCGTGGATGGTCAGCGTGCCGTGAACCACGGGGTATCCTGCCACCTTTGCGCGCTGTTCTGCCGAACTGGCATACCGATCCGCCACCGCGGTCAGCCGAGCCGCGTCCGCGACGGCGGCAGGCGTCGAACCCGGCGGAGGGCACTCAACAACCAGCTGGTCACCGGTGCCGGGAGTGTACGGATCCGGTATAGGAATGACGTGGCCGTCTCGCTGCAGCTCGACGCTGCTGCCGGCCGGCGGCATCAGGCTGCCGAACAGGCTGTGCCGCGCGGGCAGGTTCGTGATGATGCTGGCGTTCTGACTCTCGGAGTGAAGCGCGCTTTCACGGGCTAGCTTCATCGAATCTTCGCCGGGCAGCAGGTAAAACGCATACTGGTGACCGATACAGACGGCTCCGCCAAACCGACCGGAGCGCGACAATACGCCGACGCCATGGGCGGCCTTGTCTACCACCGTGGCATTGGCCGGGCGCATCACGCGCCCAATAAGCCTCCAGTGTTCGCCGCCGTCGGAACTGGCTTCGATAGCGCCGAAGAGCGAGTTATGGATGCGGATTCGCAGCGCTGGAAGCGGCGTTTTGGTCGCCGTCTGCGCCGCGGCTGCCGCTGCGCCGGCAATCGCAAGGCCGGCCAAAGCAACGGCGGTGCACCGAAAGCTAACCGCGCGCATTGGCCCAGATATCGGTGGTGGCGCGCAGGCTTGTGTACCTGTTATGCCCGATGACTACGTGGTCGTTCAGCGGTATATCCAGAATTTGGCCGGCCTGAACAAGTCGGCGCGTAACGTCGAGGTCTGCCTTGCTGGGCGCTGGATCGCCGCTCGGGTGATTATGCGCCACGATCAGCGACGAGGCCTTCAGTGAAACGGCCAGGTGAAACACCTCGCGGGCATCCACCAGGCTGGCGTTAACGGTGCCCCGCGTAAGCGCCTGGCGGCGGATCAGTTGATTCTTCGTATCCAGGGCGAGCGCCACGAACACCTCTTGCCGTTCATCGCGCATCGTTGTCCACAATAGGTCGTACACTCCCTGTGGATTGTTGATAAGCTGCGCCGATGAGGCGTGGGCTTCGTAGAGTCTTTTACCGAGTTCAATGCCGGCGGCGATCTGTACGGCCTTGCTCTTGCCCACGCCGTGTATCGCCTCCATTTCGGCTACTGATGCTCCGGCGAGGCCTTTTATGCCGCCAAACTGCTGCAGAAGATCCTCGGCAAGTTCCAGGGCGGATCGGCCTTTGAGCCCGGTCCTGAGCTGGATGGCGAGCAGTTCACGCAGCGCCAGATCGTGCGGGCCATAGGTCTCGAGGCGCTCTCGCGGTCGCTCCTGCGCGTCCATCTCCTGAATCCGCCTTGAAGCGCGCTCCATCGTCAAGCCTGCCGGCATGCTGCTGGCGCTGCCTGTCATCTTACTTCCCTGCTTTCGCCCGGCCCGCGTCCGTTGGATATAATAACATACTTGCGCGGGCGCCATGGAAGCGGAACCGGCGCGAGCGGATTGATCCGGACCGAGGCAGCGGCATGTACCTTCCCGACAGCGATGGAGTTGAAACGAGTTCCGGTGAGCTGCCGGAGCTACCGGAGCTGCCGGAATTACCGGAGCTGCCGCCCCGCGTTCCGCCCCTGCCGCCCCAGGTACCGCCGATGCCTCCTGCGCTTCCGGCGCTGTCGACCACGGCCAGGCAGCGACGGCGTCACGCGGCCGCTGCTCCGAACCTGGTTATCCGCCGCTGTCTGCTCTGTGGGAGCGCAATGAGCGCCGCTCGGTCTACGTGCCAAGTTTGTGGCGCGCCATATGGGTATGTGGCGAACGCGGCCGACGAGACGGCCTCCACATGGCTGCCCGCCTCGGCGCCGGCCGATGGTGTATCCGTTGCGCGTGAGGCGCGAGCTCCGCGGTTTCAATGGGCGGGCCTCACGCTTTCGCCGCTCTGGGGGCTCAGCCATCGGGTTTGGTGGTACTTTATTGCTGTTCTGGCGCCTTTTGCCGCCGCAGTAGTCGCTGGGCAGCGCTACCGTACGCTGCTGGTAACGGTCGGCATCTTCACCTATCTGGCGTTGGCTCTGGTGCTTGCATGCGCCGGCAGTTCGATCTCACGCCGCAGCGAGAGATTTGCTTCGATCGCGGAGTGGATTGCGGCGGAGCGCGCCTGGTCCGTGTGGGGTTTGGCGGTGGCGATCGCCGTCGTGTGTACACTGGCTGGTTTGGCACTATCGGCCGTGCTGCTCAGTTAGGCGCGCACCGGCCGAGAACCTGAAAGGCTCCGCAGAAGGAGGGGATACCGGCAATGAAGGTTTCGGTACGCGCGCGCAATACGCTGCCCTCGCCAACGCTTGGCATAACAGCCCGGGCGAAAGCGTTGGCGGCACAGGGCGTGGACGTGATCGATTTCGGCGCCGGCGAACCCGATTTTGATACTCCCGCACATATTCGCGCTGCCGCTATTGAAGCCATTGAACAAGGCTTCACGCGCTACACGCCCAGTGCAGGCGCACCCGCATTGCGGCAGGCGGTGTGCCAGTCATTTCTTCGCGATTATGGTTTGCAGTATCGCCCGGAGCAGGTGCTGGTTGGTGTGGGCGCCAAACACGTACTGTTCAACCTGATGCAGGCGCTGCTCGACCCTGGCGACGAGGTGATTATTCCATCGCCGTACTGGGTGAGCTATCCGGAACAGGTCAAGCTGGCCGGTGGCGTGCCGGTAGCGCTTTGCGGCGAGCCCGAGGCCGGATACATGCCGTCCACCGACGGAGTCAAGGCGGCACTCACGCCGCGGACGCGGGCGATCATCCTGAATTCGCCGGGCAATCCGACCGGCGCTGTAGCGTCCAGAAGGCGTGTCAAGGAGCTGGTTTCGCTGGCGATCAAGCACGACCTTGTGATCATCAGCGACGAGATCTACGCAAAGCTTATCTACGATGATAATGAGCATGTAAGCCCGGCCGGTCTCGGCGCCGAAGCGTACGCCCGCACCGTCACGGTCAACGGCTGCTCCAAAACGTGGGCCATGACCGGCTGGCGTATCGGCTACTGCGGGGCCGCCGACACCGAGTTGATTTCCGCCATGAGCCGTATGCAGGATCAATCAACATCCAACCCGGCGTCGATATCGCAAAAGGCGGCACTGGCAGCGCTTACCGGTCCGCAGGAGTGTGTAGAGGAGATGCGCCTGGCCTTTGAAGAGAGGCGCAACCGGATTGTGGAGCTGCTGAACGCCATACCGGGTATCCGCTGCCCAATGCCCGGCGGCGCGTTTTACGCATTTCCGGACGTGAGCGGCCTGATCGGGCTCGGCGCCGACAATGTTACGATCGATGGAGCCGACTCTCTGGCAGCGTACCTGCTGGACGCCGTGCAGGTTGCGGTGGTGCCCGGCGCCGGATTCGGCGCGCCGGGAAACATCCGCATCTCTTACGCCACCTCCATACCGGTAATTGAAGCCGGGCTGGAACGGATGCAAGATGCCATCTGCCGGCTGCGCTGACAGGGCATGACACGCAGCGACGCGCAGCCGCAGCGCGATCCGACACAGCTCGCCGATCTGGAAGAGCGCCTTGGCGTAAGCTTCCGCCGCATCGATCTGCTGCGCCACGCGCTGCGCCATCGTTCCGCATCGTTGGCGCCGAACGAACCGAGCAATGAGCGCCTCGAGTTCCTCGGCGACGCGATAATCGGCATGGTGGTGAGCCACGAGTTGTTCCGGAGTGACCCATCGCTCAGTGAAGGCGGCCTGGCCAAATCCAAATCGTTTGTGGTCAGCAAGCCGGCGCTGGCCGCGGCCGCCCGTCAGCTGGGTTTGAGCGCTTTTGTTCAGATGAGCGCAACCGATGCAGCTGCTGGGGGATGTGAGCGCGACTCGGTGCTTGCAGATACGTTTGAGGCTGTAATTGCAGCCGTCTACCTGGATCGCGGAATAACGGCAGCACGCCGAACCATCCGGTTGTGGCTTGGCGCTGCGATGGACGGGGCGCTTGCCGGCGGAATCGGCTGTGACTATAAGAGCGCACTGCAGGAGATGGTGCAGGCGCGGCTTCGGCATGCGCCGGTATACCGCACCTCACCCTCCGGCGTGGTGCACAAGCAGGTGTTTGACGCGGAAGTGCTGGTCAACCACTGCATGGTGGGCGCCGGCACCGGCTCTTCAAAACGGGCGGCACAGCAGGCAGCTGCGCGTGCCGCACTCAGCCGGATAGAGGCGGATGGATGGCCGGAAGGCGTCGTTGACGTCGAGCCGCAGGCCAGCAGCGCAAACGGTGAGCGTGGAACGCCTCCGGGCGCGTTACCAGTTGTGCAGGAGGACGCAGTTGACGCTTGAGGCGCGTGCCGATATCGGCGTTATCGGCGGCAGTGGCTTCTATTCACTGCTCGACGATGTGCATGAAATACCGGTAAGCACTCCCTACGGCCCGCCGAGCGACAGCCTGTTCATTGCCGAGGTAGGTGGCCGCGGCGTCGCATTTCTACCGCGGCATGGAAGGTCTCATACAATTCCTCCCCACCAGATCAACTACCGGGCCAACATCTGGGCGATGCATCAGGCCGGAGTGCGGTATCTCATCAGTCCCTGTGCGGCCGGGAGCTTGCAGAAGCATATCAAGCCGGAGGACTTTGTGGTGTGCGATCAGTTTGTGGATCGCACTCGCGGACGGAAGGATACATTCTTCGATGGTCCTGAGGTGGCCCATGTCAGCGCGGCAGAGCCCTACTGCCCCCACCTGCGCAAGTTGGCGGTAGCAGTGACAGAGGCGCACAACATCTGCGTTCATCCGCGAGGAACCGTGGTGGTTGTCCAGGGGCCGCGCTTCTCGACGCGCGCCGAAAGTCAGTGGTTTACTCGCGCAGGCTGGGAGGTGATCAGTATGACGCAATACCCTGAGAGCTACCTGGCCCTTGAGCTCGGAATAGCGCCCGTGAACATCAGCCTGATCACGGATTACGACGTGGGCCTGGTTGCCGATGGCGAGGTCCCTGCAGTGACCGCCTCGGACGTGATGGCGGTGTTTAAGAGGAACTCGGATCGGATCCGGGGCGTTGTCCTGGACCTGATTCGGAGGATCCCGCCCGATCTCGACAGCCCGTGCCACCACCTCGCCGCGGTTGCCAAGGTAGGTGAAGCGTGATGGGTTCCCAAGGTCTGCCGCCCACAGTGGCCTGGCGAAATGGCGCGGCCTGGCTGATCGATCAACGCATTCTGCCGGGTGAACTCAAAGTGATTCCGATCCACTCCGCCGCAGAGATGGCCGACGCCATCTCGTCGATGGTAGTGCGCGGCGCGCCGGCGATCGGCTGCTGTGCGGCACTTGGCTTGCTGATGACAGCCGCCTCCCACGCAAGCTGCGGACGTCCGGAATTCGACGCGGCGATCGATGCCGATGCGGCGCTGCTAAAGCGGTCACGCCCAACCGCTGTCAATTTGGGATGGGCAGTCGACAAACTGCTGGCCACGGCGGCTGACGTGAATGGAGGCCCGCTTGCAGCGTTCGCGGCGATGGAAGCGTGCGCAATACAGATGCTTGAGGAGGATGTGGCCGCCAATTGCAGTATGGGTCGGCATGGCGCAGCCCTACTGCCGCAGTCGGGCGGAGTGCTGACGCACTGTAACGCCGGAGCGCTTGCCACGGTTGGGTATGGCACGGCTCTTGGCGTGATCCGCGCAGCTGTAGAGCAGGGCAAAAGCATCCGCGTCTTTGCCGATGAGACGCGCCCACGGCTGCAGGGCATGCGCCTCACCGCCTGGGAACTGGCGCAAGACGGCATCCCGGTCACCGTTCTCGCGGATGGCGCTGCGGCATCGCTGATGCGCAGCGGATGCGTGGATTGCGTTGTTGTTGGCGCCGACCGCATCGCCGCCAACGGTGACACGGCAAATAAGGTCGGCACCTACTCGGTGGCCATCAGCGCGGCTCGGCATGCACTGCCATTCTATGTAGCGGCGCCGCTCTCTACGTTCGATCTTGCGTTGAGGGATGGCCTTGAGATACCGATTGAGCAGCGTGACTCATCCGAAGTTAGCCATGTAGAAGGGGTGCAGTTGGCGCCCAACGGCGTGGATGTCTGGAACCCCGCGTTTGACGTGACGCCGGCCGAGCTGATCACGGCCTTCATCACCGAGCTTGGGGTTCTGCGGCCGCCGTACCACGCATCGATCGCCGGGGCGTTCCGCGCAGCTGGAAGGAGGCAGCCATGAAGCCGTTACGAGCAGCAAGCCTTATCCGCGACATACCCGATTTTCCAAAACCCGGAATACTGTTCAAAGACATCACCCCGGTCCTCGCCGATCCCGATGCCTTTCGGGAGGTGACTCAGGCGATGACGGCGTGGGCGGCCGGCCAGCGCGTGGACGCCGTCGCGGCCATCGAGGCGCGAGGGTTTCTCTTCGGCGGTCCCGTGGCGCTCAGCCTGGATGTGCCGCTGATTCCGGTGCGAAAACCGGGAAAGCTTCCGCATTCTACGATTGCGGAAGAGTATCTATTGGAGTACGGTTCCAACACGGTTGAGATGCACCGCGATGCCGTGGCGGCTGGCCAGCGCGTGCTGGTCATCGACGACCTGCTGGCCACGGGCGGAACGGCGGGCGCAGTCGGGAGTCTGCTCCGCCAGCTGGGCGCAGAGGTGGCCGGTTACGCATTTTTCATCGAATTGATGTTCCTGAACGGTCGGCAGACTCTTGCGCCGGCGGAAGTGCTGTCGCTGGTGAAGATCGAGTAAACGCTTGCCGGCAGTTGCAAGATCCACTTGGGTTTCTGCTTGCGGAAACCACTCAGGGCGGTACCGGAGTAACTGCAAGATATCAAACACATAACGCGATCTACATGGTGGCGCGGTAAGATGGGCCGGGGATCGCGCATTGGCTGGCGTGGAGAGCGGCGCAGCCTCCGTACGTGGCTTGGTTCTAACCATTTAGCGCTCGGCAGTGCCCGGCCGTGATCCGGCGCCTGTGACGTTGGACAAGTGCGACGGTCGGCGGTCGTTCGCCGATAGAATAGAGGAGATAGACGCATGGCTTCGGTAGTGGAAATGATGGCGACAATGAATGACGACGTAGCCGGCACGCTCCGTCGGCACCTGCTTGCGATGCCGGCAGAGAAGCAGGTATGGAAGCCGCTGGACTGCGGCCGCTCCGCGCTCGACCAGGTGCAGGAGTGCATTGGAGTGAACGCGTGGATCGCACAGTCACTGCGTGAATGCGCGCTTCAGACGATGTCGGACGACTGGCTGGATTCTGTGCGCGCAGAATATGACACGCCCGAGAAGGCGGCCCAGGGGTTGGCCGACGGGACTGCCGAGCTCGTTGCCGCGATGCGCGCCTTGCCGGCGGATCGGCACAGCGACATGGTGCCGTTACCGTGGGAAGAAAAGCCATCCGCCTTTGTGGACCTCATGGCGATTCCATACTGGAACATGGTCTATCACCTGGGACAGGTGAGCTACATCCAGACGCTGTATGGCGACAAGGCCCACCATTAGACGGCATGGCCACGCTGCGTCATAAACCGGATCTGCCGCATCTCCGAGCGTGCGCTCCGAGGTGCGGCAGATGGGTTGGTGGATCAATGCTATTCGATTGTCGATATTTGGTTTTGCGCGCTATTTGGTTTTCGCCGCTATGCAGTTATCTCTATTAAGTTGAAGCGCATCCCATGGGCCTGCGCTTACCAGACCTGGTCGGCGTCGCGGCCCCCGTGCAACGGCGCAAGTTGCGCCCGCCTCCCGCTGCTCCAGGCCGCGATGCTCCGGCGTAAATCCCCGGTACCAAACGGTTACAATGACGCAGGCGCGCTGGACATGGTTCCATTATATGGAGTATTTCACACGCCTTTAGCCGGCTACGCCGGGCGAACTATGCCAACGTGCGAATGCTGCCTTGCCGGCACGGAGATACGCGTGTGACTGCACCATTTCTGTACAGTTCGGACCTGCTGGCGTACGATATGGGGCCGCACCATCCGTTGCGCCCGGAGCGGACCGGCGAGACACTGCAGCTGCTTACCGACTTTGGAGTCACGGCTCAGTACCTGCAGATCGTCGCCCCAGCGGAGGAGTCGGAATACGAGATTCGAGCCGTGCATGCAGCGGACTACGTAGACGCAGTGCAGCGTGCGAGCGAGGGGCGGCCGGACTCTTCTCTCCGTCGATTCGGCCTGGGAACGGGCGATAATCCGATCTTTAACGGCATGTACGAGGCGGCGGCGCTCTGCTGCGGCGCTGCCGCGTCCGCCGCACAGTACGTGGTGAACGGCGCCGACCTGGCATTCAGCTTCTCAGGCGGTCTGCACCACGCTCATTTCGACTGCGCCGCCGGGTTTTGTGTGTTCAACGACCCTGCTTTCGCCATAAACGCGCTAAAGGAGCGGTTTGAGCGGGTTGCCTATGTGGATATCGATGTCCACCATGGCGATGGGGTGCAGGAGCTTTTCTACCACCGGTCCGATGTGCTTACGCTGAGCATCCATCAGGACGGAAGAACTCTGTTTCCCGGCACGGGCTCCGTTGCGGGGATGGGAACCGGCGCCGGGCAGGGTTTCAGCGTGAACCTGCCCGTTGCCCCGTTTACCGAGGATGGCGTATGGCTGGATGTGTGGCGGCGGGCCGGCATACCGATACTGCAGGCATTTCGGCCGGATGCAATTGTTCTGCAGTTGGGAGCCGACGCCCACCGTGACGATCCGCTGGCGAACGTGATGCTGACCACGCGTGGATGGCTGCAGGCCGTTACCGATGTGCGGGAGATTGGTGTACCCATTGTTGCCCTGGGCGGTGGTGGCTACAACCGAAACACCGTACCACGCATGTGGACGCTTGCCACGGCGGAGTTGCTCCGCGTGGAGCTGCCAAACGCCGTGCCGGAAACGAGCCCGCTGCGGAAGCGAATGCCGTTTTTGCACGACGCCCCGGAGACGGATCACCCGCAGTGGGAGAGCGAAACAAGCGTGGACCGGACGAAACGCGCCGCCTCAGAGGTCATCAGCGAGATTCGACGCCGGGTTTTCCCGCTACACGGCATACCGGCTACGTAACAGAGCACCGCTCGCGAAAACTCTCTGCGGCCGGCGTTGCCCGGCGAGGCGCCTGGACCGCATGGGCCTGCATTTTGGCGCGCCAGGTGTCGATTCACTCTGCGGGCCGCCGATCCGCTCGCACATTGACCACGTGGCGCAGCAGCCCCACCTGCCGTTTGTGGGCTGGTCGCAGCCTCTGTGGCTCAAACGTTACCCGGACCTCACTGAAACCCCTCTAGGAGGTGCCCCAGATACAGCGCAGCCGCGCACGACCGGCTCCTTCGTGAGCGTTCCTGCTGGGTCCGTTGGGCCGTCATGCTTCTGGCGCGTCAAACGTTGAGAGATGCTCGGCTTTCGCGACTCGAAACACCTTGACGGCGCTATCAGCATTAAGCGCCATTATGCCTATTCCAACAACAAAGTCGGGCCAGGGAGAACTGAACGCCAGTGTCACCAAGCCGGCACAAATGATAGCGAGATTGGCCATCACATCGTTCCGCGCTGAAAGGAAGGCTGCCCTGGTAAGGCTGCCCGAATGATGTCGAATCTTCGCCAGCTGGAGTGCGCAAAAGAGGTTTACGAGTAAAGCGCCAAGGCCAACCGCGCCCAGGCTCGCCGCGGCCGGCACGGTTGGATGGTAGAACTTCCGGATAGCGGTCCACAATGTCATAGCGCCTGGGACCAGCAGAATTCCAGCGAGCGCCATGCCCAGCCGGGCGCGGGCGCGGACCGACCAGGTGAGTCCGAGCAGGATGAGGCAGTTGATCGCGGTGTCTTCCAGAAAATCGACCGAGTCGGCAAAGAGCGACACCGAGCCTTGCCGAAATGCCACGCTCGACTCAATGAAGAAGTAGCCAAAGTTTACAAGAGCAATAAGAACTATAGTCCGTCTTAGGCCTATGGCATGGTCGTGGCGGCTCATTCGTTGGCCGTGCCCGCTGGAGATTGGCATTGGCCTCTCCCTGGAGGAGCGGCCTCTGGATCGCCGCGAAAGACCGGAACAGTACCGATGATGGTTCCTGCCTCAACAGCGGCTGGCGGGTGGGGGCCGGTGTCTCCTCGGCTCATCACCGGCAGGCCTGTGAGGCCGGCCAGAGGAAGCGCACGCTGCTGTTCGATGATGTGCGCCAACACCGGGGTGGCACTTCGGCCCGGACGCCCTGGCAATGCCACTTTCAATCCGACTTCGCGCCAGCGCGCTGCGAGCGGGCGAACCTCATGACCATCTCGAAATGGAACTGCTCGCCAGACCTCATAGGGCAGTAGGGTGCCGATCTTGTGGAAGCTCAATGCCGAAAGTAGACCGACGACCGCTTTTGACTGCCTGGACACGGCTTCCGAAAGGCCATGCGTGGCGGTGAACTCGCAGCCAGTTCGTCTGTAACGGCCTCCGGCCGTTCGTGTTCTGGCACTGGCGGCAAGGAGCCCCTGCAGGCGACGTGGAGGTAGCGGATCGTCCGGGCTTCGGTGTCTTACATGCGAAGTCCGGATTGAAAGCCTGGTGGGCGAAGAGGGACTCGAACCCCCGACATCTTCGGTGTAAACGAAGCGCTCTACCAACTGAGCTATCCGCCCATAACGGTACGGTTATGGCATAAACGGTTGGAATTGGCAACCACGGTCAACCCGTCGAGCAGGCATCGCCGCCTCGATAGATGCGCGGCACGCGGCCGGTTATGCCGGTGGTGATTGTGTGCTCGGGCAAGCCGGATGCCGCTGCCAGCCCGGTCACCGTAACCTGCAATTCACCACTCGTACCGATGCAGACGCATACGTCACTGCACTCCACGGCCGGCACGTCGGTAACATCCACCATCAACTGATCCATGCATATCCGGCCCAGGATGGGCGCGACCTGGCCGCGAACCAGCAAGTGGCCCTTGCTCGAGAGTCCGATCGGATAGCCGTCCCCGTAACCCACCTGTACCGTGGCAACTTGCGACGCACGCCTTAATGTGAACGTGGCGTCGTAGCTGATCGTACTGCCCGCGGGAAGATGCCGGATGGCAGCGATACGGGCATACCACGTGAGCGCCGGCCGAACGGCTATGCGGAGCTTTGGTTGAGCGGGCGAGTTTGGGATGATTCCATAGACCAGCAGTCCGGTTCGCACCAGATTGCAGCCGGCGGCGCCGAGCGCCAGGACGCCGGCGCTGTTGCAGATATGCCTCCAAGCGATGGCGGCGCCGCGTGCCTCAAGCTCCGACAAAGCCGCGCGGTAACTTGCCAATTGGGCCATGGTGAGCGCGTCATCTCCACCGGCCGCGGCGAAGTGACTGGCAAGGCCCTGTACATCGAGCCCGGCGGCAACGCACGCGTCGTAGGCGTCAATCACCTCTGTCGGTAGAGCGCCGCTGCGGCCCATGCCGGTGTCAACCTCCAGGTGAACTCGCGTTCCCTGGCGACCAGTAGACAGTGACCGAAGGGGTGAGCCTGTGCCGACCAGCGGTGTAATACCCGCCGCGGCGATGGCGCCGGCCTCGTGCGCGCGGAATGGAGCAAGGAGGCAGATGCGGACCGCCGGAGCCAGTTTGCGCAGCGAGATTGCCTCGCGGGAAGTTGCCACGCCGAGCCAGGTAGCGCCGCCGAGTAGAGCAGCCTTGGCGGCATGCTCCATACCGTGCCCGTACGCGTCGGCCTTCACCACCGCCATCACTTCGGCCGGCGCGACGGCCGCGCACAGCGAACGAACGTTGGCGCTGATTGTATCAAGGTCGATCTCGACCCACGTCCGAATGTCGCGTAAGGCGATGCGAGAGCTATCTTCGTGATTCATGAGAAAAGAGTGCGTAACCCACACCATCCGATCACGTCTAGAGATATAGCAGCTCGATTAGGGGTAACCCTTCGCTCTCCATCGCCCGGGCATAAGCGGCTTTGCCGTCGGTGCCTGGAGGATTGGAAGCACCGCTGGCCCGGGGCGTTATTCACGTTCCGGCCGGCGGTTTTCTTTTTTGTCGGGCTCCGCTCCCGGTGCGGACTGGTGTGCGGCGTTCATGGCCCGCTGCATGGCCTCCGCCATCGCGCTGGGAGGTGGCGCCGCTGCTGCGGCCGCATCCATGACTGCACGCCACTCTCTGTCTTTCGGATCATCGTACTCACCGATCCGCGATTCCGGATCAAGCCAGTTGGCGGGCAACGGCTGGTGAGCCAGAGCCATGGCTTCCACCTCCGCTGCCGGCGGCCAAATCACTCCGAGTGGTGTATCAAGTTCCGTACACTCCACTGTTGGCACTTCGCCGGCGCAAACCTCAACAACCCTCTCTGCTGCGTACACGACCCGCTTCACGATCCTGCTCCAGCCTCCGTGTTCCAGAAGGGCTGCAGCAAGTCCCAGCTGCTTGAGGCCGGCGCCGGCGGCCATCGCCTGTTCGGTGGTCAGCTTTATCTCGAAGATGCATAACTCACCGGGAGCCGTTATGCTAACTGCGTCGAGTTCACGGTAGAGTGGGCCGAACCGACCATTGGCCAAGCGCTGCTGCCATTGGATGATCCGCTCTGGCGACAGCGTCAGCCTTTCTGCGAGCCAGGCGCGAATCGCGGCTTCGGCCAAACCGCCCAGCGCTTCTCCGGCCGCGCGCCGTCCCCACCGGCCGACCCGGCGTTGGCGGATTGCGGCCAGGAAATCGCGGAAGCCAGGGTCGTCCGGGGCGACCAGTCGCACGTCTCGCACGCTCGGGGGTATTGGTGGCTGCATAGAAGGTGGTCGCGCCGTCCGTGCTCTGGGTGAACTTACCGCTACCCGATTTCAATGCACGCAAGCGCAAAACTGCCTGTGGTGGCAAAATACGTCGTAATTCTGCCACCAGCGCACACACAGGTATACTGAACGCCGGTTCGGGCTACGCTTTCCGGCGGCTTGAAAGCCGGGTTGCCGAAGGGTTGGCGGTATGCCCGCGCTTCGAGGCCGCAGAGAGGCCCGGCCGAATTCCGCCTGCAGGATCCGCTTCGGGCACTGGCCCAGCCACGGCCCACCGCACCTTCCTTTATGGGTTTCTACAAGCTGCACCGGCGATTGCGCCGCTTTGTTTTCGGTTCCCCGATCTCCAGCCAGCACATGGAGCACACGCTGCTCTCCAAGTTGCTGGCGCTACCGGTATTCTCATCGGATGCCATTTCGTCGGTAGCGTACGCCACACAGCAGATCGTTCTGGTGCTGGGTGCGGCCGGGCTCTGGATGAGCCAGCAGCGGGTGCAGTACACCCACTTCACCATGCTCATCACCGGCAGCATTGTGCTGTTGTTGACGATTGTGGTGATGTCGTACTGGCAGACCATATTTGGATACCCGAGCGGTGGCGGAAGTTACATCGTATCCAAGGACAATTTGGGCGCCTTTCCCGGTCTCATTGCTGCCGCCGCCCTTTTGATCGACTATGTGCTTACGGTATCGGTATCCATTGCGTCCGGGGTTCAGAATCTGGAAAGCGTGCCGCTCTTCCGCGTCTTCGGAGTGCAGGAGCACCTGGTGCTCTACTGCATGCTTGCCATTTTGCTGCTGGTGGTGGCAAACCTCCGTGGCGTTAAGGAATCGGGCAAGCTTTTTGCCGCGCCCACCTACATCTTTGTGTTCATGTGCTACCTGATGATCGGCTTTGGCCTGCTTGGCCCCATGATCGGATGGCACTTCCACATGCAGTACGTGAACCAGACTGTGCCCGATGCTCTGAAGCGCTCGGCGCAGACCGTAGGAGTGCTGCTTCTGCTGAGAGCGTTTGCCAACGGTTGTTCCGCCATGACCGGCACGGAAGCTGTGAGCAACGGGATACCGGCATTTCGGGTGCCGAAGTCCCGGAACGCAGCGTTTACGCTTGTAGCGATGGGTGCTATATTAGGATCCATATTCCTCGGCGTCTCGTGGCTCGCCGTGCGCCTCCACGTGGTCTACTGGGAGATGGGCAGCAGCCACACGGCTCCGGCGGTTATCGACCAGATCAGCGGAGCCGTCTTCGGAAAGACCGGCGGCTGGTCGTGGGCCTACCTCACCACACAGGTATTCACCGCTTTGGTGTTGGTTCTTGCCGCCAACACCAGTTTTGCCGATTTCCCACGCCTGGCCAGCATTCTGGCGCGCGATCGCTACGTGCCCAAGCAGTTGGCAAACCTCGGTGACAAGCTGGTGTTCAACAATGGCGTGGTGATGCTTGGCCTGTTCGCCGCACTGCTTATTCTACTCAAGGGCGGCAGCGTCGACCAGCTCATACCGCTGTATGCAGTGGGCGTCTTCTGCGCCTTTACGCTGTCGCAAAGCGGAATGGTGGTCCATTGGTACCATCAACGCGGAAGCGGTTGGGCGCGCAAGCTCGTGATCAACGGATTAGGCGCTATTGCCACATTTGTGGTACTACTGGATATTGGTTTCGAGAAGTTTCTTGACGGCGCATGGATGGTGATTCTGGTTGGCGCCGTACTCGTTTTCATCTTTCGCAAGATTCATGCGCACTATACGGAGATGGCGCAGCTGCTCGAGACACCGGCGGTGCTGGATACCACGCCGCCCGACAATCTGGTACTGATTCTTATCTCCGGTATCCACCGCGGTACGCTCAATGCCCTTGCTTATGGCAGATCGATCTCGCAGAATTGCCGTGCTGTAACCATCGAACTGGATCCGGAACAATCGCGCGCGTTGCGCGACCGTTGGGAGGAGATGGGCGGCGATATTCCGCTGGTGGTGCTCAATTCGCAATACCGGTCGATAATCGGCCCGATTTTGGAGTACATCCATTCGGAACAAGAGGCGGAGCCTAATCGTATCATCACCGTCGTGATCCCCGAGTTTGTGACCACGCGGTGGTGGCACCACTTGCTGCACGGGAATACGGGCTTTATCCTGAAGCTGGCTCTATTGGGCAATACAAACGTCGTTGTAACCAACGTGCGGTACCAGCTTGGGGCCACGGCGCGTGTAGCTCCAGCGGCCACCAAAGGGTCAATGCATTCAGACGGATCGAGTGAACCACGATGATCATCGAGTCTCGGGCGGATGTCCTTCAGCTTACCGGCAAGCTGCACAAGGATGAGTGGCCGACCATCCGGACGGCGGCGAGGCTGCTGCTGCGCGAGCACCCTGCCGGCGTCATCATTGATTGCAACGGCCTTACCGACGTATCGAAGGATGGCGCCGCCACCTTTTTGAATGCCATAGAGGATATCGCGCAGCAGCACACCCGCATCGTAGTGGTGGGCATCCCCGAGCGGGCCCGCGAAGTCTGCCGAGGTGTTCCGGGTGTGCGCTCTCAGATGCCGGTGGCGGAAACGCTTCAGGAGGCGCGCGAGTCACTGCATGTGCTGGATCGCGTGGCGCGCTCCAAAGCGCGCGAAGCGCCGGCCACGCAGGGAGCGGTACTGGTTCCCCTGATGAGCGGTATCGCGCTGGAATATGGCGCCGAGCTAGGCTCGCGGATTGCGGCATCCAGCCGCGCATTGGTGCGGCTCGTCTACCTGTTGGAAGTTGCGCGACACCTGCCGTTAAGCGCTCCACTCGCGGCTCAGGAGAAGGAGGCGCTCGCCAGCCTTAACGCCGCAGTTGGCTTGGCGGCGCGGTACAAAGCCAACACCTCGTCGGCAATCGAGCGGGTTCGCGACCCGGTCGAGTGGTTGGTAAAGCGCCTGCACGATGGCGATATCGGCACCGTGGTGATTGGCGCGCAGCAGATGCCGGCGCCTGGGGAAGCCCGGGATAAGTTTCACGGATTCGTAGACGCGCTGATCCAGCGCGCCCCGTGCGAGGTGGTGGTGGGGCGCGGCATCGATCCTGGGGCGACGGTTAGCCATGAAACACCAGATTGACGGCGATTTCGGCCTGCCGGAATGTGGGGACACAATCCGCCACGCGCTCCGCGAGGACGTTGGATGGGCGGATATCACGTCGCTCTTCACGGTACCGGAGGATGCTGCCGCTACTGCGGTGATCACCGCAAAGGAGCCCGGAGTGGTTGCCGGGCTCGGGGTGGCCGCGGCCGTCTTCGAGGCCGTTGATAGCGATATAGCGTTTCTGGCATCACTGGAAGAAGGTGCGGTGTTTGAATCCGGCGCGGCGCTGTGTACGGTGGCCGGGCGAGCCCGCTCATTGCTCTCCGGGGAGCGCGTTGCGCTCAACTTTTTGCAGCGGCTGAGCGGAATCGCCACGCTTACCCGTGCCTTCGTGGACCGCATCGGCGGGTCGGATGCTCGAATCGTGGATACGCGCAAAACGGCGCCGGGACTGCGAGCACTCGAAAAATACGCCGTTCGGGTGGGTGGTGGGTTCAACCATCGCATGGGCCTCTTTGACGCAGTGTTGATCAAAGAGAACCACATCTCGGCGGCCGGTGGTATAGCCGCGGCCGTCGCAGCTGCGTATCAACGCGCTTCGCACGTGGTGACCGTAACGGTAGAGTGCAGGACGCTGGATCAGGTACGGCAAGCCGTGGAGGCCGACGTGGACATCGTGCTGCTCGACAACATGTCACCCGATACGATGCGTGAGGCAGTAGAGACGTATCCCGACGTTTCCATGGAAGCCAGCGGGGGCGTCTCGTTGGACAACGTGGCGGATATCGCGGCTACCGGTGTCCGTATCATCTCCGTGGGCGCGCTGACGCACTCCTCTCGCGCCCTCGACCTCTCGATGATCCTGAGCCTCCAGCATGCTGGTTGAGACCGTGGAAAGCGCTCCGTCGACGATGGACGCAGCGCGAGACCGGCTGCTGAATGGACGGGTGCACATCTCCGACAGCGGGCGAACTGCGCCAGCCGGGATCATGGCGCACTGGCAAACTGGCGGACGCGGCCAGCAGGGCCGCTTCTGGTTCTCGGCGCCGGAGGAGAGCCTGGCCATCACGCTGTACATGGCAGCGCCGGAAGGCTGCCATTTGATACCGGTTGCCGCGTCCCTGGCTGTGGGGGTGGCTGCGGCTAAAGCAATCGGCGCGCTTACCACCCGAACCGGCTGCCCCATCGCTCAGGGGGAGCTGGGCCTTCGCTGGCCGAACGACATCATGCTCCGAGGCAGGAAGCTGGCCGGGATTCTGGTGGAGCGGATCGCATTGGATCGTGGCGCGGTTGCGCTTGCAGGAATCGGCGTCAATGTAAACGTGAGCAGTTTCCCGGATAGCCTGGCCGGCTCGGCAATTTCGCTGCTCTCTGCGGGTTTCACCGGCATTTCGCCGGCCGTGCTCGCTATGTATCTGGCCGAGGAGCTGGAAGCATGGAGGCGCTTGCTGTTTTCGCAGGGTACCGCCCCGATTGTGGCTGAGTGGCGTACTATGGATTGCTGCAAGAATACTCCGTTCACGTTTCTTTTGGATGGAGCGCAGGCCCGCGGAACAGCTGCCGGTATCGAGGATGACGGCAAGCTGCGACTGCGGCTGGATGATGGGCGCTTCGTCGCCACCGTGTCGGCCACGCATGTGCAAGCGTGCGTTGGGGCTGCCTGAACTCAGTCACGCCGGGTTGTGGGAATCGTACTTCCAACTACCGCTGCCTTTACGGCAGACCGCCCGGTAAACCTTGAATCTGGGAGAGTCTGCCGTACCATGACACCACCGCTGCAGCCGCACTTGCATCTCGACGCCACCCCGATATGCCGAACATCGCCGCCGGGCGCCGGCACCGAAACGCACGGCACACCCTGGAGAAGGAATAGGCTGCCGACTTACCGAAATCGTAACGTGGCATCGGCGGTATCCGGCAACGACCGCGGCCGGGCGGAAGAGCATCCATGGTTCGATTGCGTTACTTTGACCGCTTCGCTCGTCACCGCGACCGGCGGCGGGGGTTCACCTTGATTGAGCTTCTCGTTGTCATTGCCATTATTGCCATATTGGCGGCGCTGCTCTTTCCGGTATTTGCGGCGGCCCGTGCGGCTGCTCGCAAGACCGTATGCCTCAGCAACATGCACCAGTGTGGGCTGGCTTTTGCCATGTACTCCAGCGATTACGACGAACTCTATCCCTACGCCGTGGATCCTGCCGATCGCGAGACGCCTCAGATATGGAACGCCTACCCGGCATTCAAAGCGCAGATTCCGACGCTGCCGTGGCTTACGGACGTGCTCTACCCCTACACCAAATCACACGAGGTGTTTCACTGCCCAAGCGACTCGGGTATATACATTGAGGACTTTACCCATCAGTTGCTGAACGCCGAGCCGTCGTGCTTCCAATTGTACGGAACCAGCTACCTGTATCGGACCGAGATCGCGGTACTACATGCTGGTGATGCAAGTTTTCAGACCCCTTCCGACCTGAACGTCTATATGGATGGCTCCGGCATTTGGCACGGCAGTGGCGAGTCGGATCAGCAGATCGGCCTTCAAAACTACGGAGATGGCTGGCTGCTGGGCAGGCGGTACAATGTACTTCACGGCGACGGCCACGTGAAGTCTCTGACCTTTAGGCAGCTCCAAACTGAGTGGAATACGCCCCTTTAAATTATCATGACCAGCTCCAGACCTTCCGGCTCAACCGGGCGTTCATCGCGCCCACCGCGTTCGCAAGAGGCCGCCGACCCGCGGTCCGAGAGCGGCGCGCATTCCGATGTTCCTCCGCTAAGCTCCGCGGATGCGTTTGAGCAGTACTGCCGCAACGTGCACGCGCGGCTGGCTCAGCGGGCGTCCCGGCGGCGCGAGTTTCTGCAGGCGGCGTACGAGCGTCTGACACACCTGCTGCGCGCGGCGCAGGCAGTTGGCGATGATGGTCTCGTCGGTGAAGTGTTGGAGATGCGGTCCGCCGCTGCCGAAATGCTGGCGGCCGCGCTCGGCCAGCCCGAACTTGTCTCGTTAGCCAGCGACGACGGCACGGAATCGCTTGAGATGGAGGCGCCGGTACGCCAGCGAACGACGCCGGTGTCGCAGTCGGGCAGCCTGGCGCCGAAGGCGGTGCTGCGCCCACATCGGACAGGGTCGCAGGCCGGTCCGTCGCAATCGCGATCCGAACCCCGCCAGGAGCCGCGCTCCGAACCACGCTTGGAGCTCACCCCGGAGGAGCTTGAGGCTGCCGTTTCGCGCGTTCAGGTAGAGGCGGCTGAGTGGCGTAAGCAGCTCTCCGGCGTTGCGACGTTGGCCGGACCGGAGCTGCTCCGGCTCCGGGCCGTGGCTTGCCGTGCACGGCGGTACGCTACCGAAAACGATCCCGACCTGGCTGCCCGGGCAGCGTCTGCCGTTGCCGACATCATAGACCTGCTCAAGCAGGTCGGCGATGAAGACTACACGATCGCCACCGATCCCGAGGTCTATGCCGAGTCGTTCCAGTGGAATGAGGCGGCGACGCGCTATGAGGATATGGCGTATGCGCAGGAGGTGTTTGATTGGTGGATGAGCCATCGCGATCAGGTGGCTCATGCGGACGCACAGCCACTAGCCGAGGCTCTGGCGGCAACACAGCAGCGCTTTAACCGCCTTCTGTTCCGAATCGGCGCGTATGATCCCTACCAGCAGCGGATGTTCGACGCGCTGCGCACATGGGCTCGCACAACGCCTTGCTACCTGTTCAGCCTCCGGCCAAAGGTGCCGCTTGGCGAATTGACCGAACGGGCCGGCCAGCTCAAGCCTGCTTATGAGCGGGCACAGGAGCTGCTGGGCACCGCCACGCCAGGCGCAACCAGCGAGGCGCAGCCGGTCGAAACAGCTTCAGAAGCCGAAGAGGCGGCGCCAAAAGCTACCGTTCGACCGCGGCGTGCGCCGCGGGCAAAAGCTGCCGCAGCTCCGGCTCAAGACGAGTCCCAACCTGCGGAGGAGCCGCCGGCCGAGCCTGAGGCGCCGATTCAGGCTGAGATTGAGGAAGAGGAGCCTGAGAGCTCTTCCGAAGATAACTGGTAAAGGCATGCGCTGATAGGCGGTTTGCGGGCGCCGAGTGGCAGACCAAAGTTCCGCGCCGCGCACGTGCATTTGTCAGGCAGGGGGGCGGCACGGCGCCAGATGGATGCGCATGGACCCACCTGGGCAGGTCGCGATTACCTTTGCATCTCCTCACTCGACGCTGAGCGTTACGACCACGAGCCTCACAAAGCACGGATCGATCGGCATCGCCAGGCCGTCGGCAACCGTGAGTCCCGGCCACAGGCGGCAGACTCGCGGCCGGATGTGATCAGCCGACCACCCGCTCAGGCTTCAACGCCGCCCGGCGCCGCCACCGAGCCAACAGCCAGCAGGTAGGCGTGCGCCAAAGCCGCCAACCGCTCCGGCGCATCGGCATGCATTATCTCGAAACCGTGCGAGTTCTCCACGGGCATGCCCAGCGTAACAGGCCGTGCAACCAACCCGCGGGCCGCCGCGCAGGATGCGTCACTGCCGCCGCGTGAGAGGTACTGCCAGTGAATGTCGATACCGGCCCGGCTGGCGCACCGCTCGATAATCGCGCCGTCCTGGGCCTCCATTGCGGCGTACCCGTCGCGCACCCACACAACCGGGTTAGAATCGACGCCGAACTGGGCTTCCGGCGTAATGGGGGCTATTTCCAGCGCTACGCAGATGTCGCAATGAAGACGTGTAAGCAGATACTGTGCGCCGTCACCGCCCACTTCTTCCGACGCGGTGGCCGCAAAAACGAGTCGTCCGGCGGCCGGCGCCTCTCGCAGACGATTCAGCAGAAGCAGCCAGGACACCAAATCTGCGCGGTCGTCGAGGAAACAGGATGCCACGCACCCCGCGAACTCCGTAACCGAACGTCTGGATGGGCCCAGCACCACGCGCAGCCCGGGTCGTACTCCCAGTTCGACGAGCTGTCCGTGAGTTCGGCCGGTGAACAGCCAGACGCGGTCCCAGGTGAGTGGATTCCTGCGTGCGTGCTCAGCCGGGCTGTCCTCGGCATTTGTGTGGATGCTTCCAAACGAGAGGATGGCATCTATCGGCCCTTGTGGCGCCAGGATCTGCACCGGTCCCTCGCCCCACTTCCATGGATAGGCGCCGCCGGTGGCGGCCACCTTCAACGTTCCATCGTCCTCAACGCGCGTCACCATCAGCGCGATCTCGTCCAGATGCGCCGTCACAAGGATGGTAGGGCCCACTGACCCCGGCGGCGAGACATCCACCAGAAGGTTGCCTTTTGCATCGCAGCGAGAATCGAAGCCGAGTTCAGCAACCTGCGCAGAGATCCATCCGCGCACAGCCTCTTCCTCGCCGGGCGGGCCGGGTAATGCAACCAGTTCCTTCAGCCAGGCGAGCGGTTGACTCATCGGCGCCTCAGTCGCGGCAATCCAGCGCCGATGCCGCGGTTTTTCTCAAAGCGGGCAATTTCTTCCGGCAAATTACGCAGTTCCCTTGTAATAGGCTTATCAGTTCAGTATAATACCGGCCAGCACTCCATTCACCACACACTTGTAGGCGCATTTCATCCAGGTCAGCCGCCAGTGTTCCTCCGTTGGCGCCGCTGAATTGTTCCAATCTCTGTGATGGCGCGCACCTGCTATGTCTGTGGCTGCAAGAGGTTCCAGAGTGATCGTTGAACTTCATTCACATGCCTCGACGGTTCATGTCAAGTTCACGGATCTTGCTGACCGTGACGTGGTAGAACGAGCACAGCGAGGCGACGAATCCGCCTCCGAATTCCTGCTGTACAAGTACCGGAACCTGGTGCGGACCAAGGTGAAATCGTACTTCCTTGTCGGCGCGGAAAAGGAGGATCTGCTGCAGGTGGGCATGATCGGCTTGTGGCAGGCGATCATCGACTTTCGCAGCGACAAGGCGATCTCGTTTCCCGCGTTTGCCAAGGTCTGCATTCAACGGCACATCATCACAGCGATCAAGACCGCTACCCGCCAGAAACAGATGCCGCTGAACACCTCGCTGTCGCTGGAAAGTTCCAACGACGACACCGGAACCGATTGGAACCTGTCGGACATCATCCCCTGCACCGAATCGCAGGACCCTGAAGACTTGTTGATTGAAGGCGAGGATACGCGGGTTCTGCACGAAATGCTGCAGCAGATGCTATCCGAATTCGAGTGGCGGGTGCTGGCCGGGTACCAACTGGGCAAGTCGTATCGCGAGATTGCCGACGAACTGCGCTGCAAAACCAAGTCTGTGGATAATGCTCTGGCGCGCATCAAACGCAAGGTGTCCACGGTACCGCTCGGCTTCGCCGATCTCAGCCAGCTGCTGAGTCCCGTCGGATTGCATTAACCCCCTCTGCACCCCGCTCGGGCCCATTTGATGGAAGAGGAGTACGACGACGAAGAGTTGACCGCGGGCGCGCAGGCGCCTTTCGACGAAGAGGCGCTGGTGGACGAGGTGTTGGGCACAAATCCTCGTGCGGCAGAGATTGCCGGCTGGCGTGAGGTGCTGGAACAGCGCCTTGCCGGATTGCAGACCGAGTTGGCGCAGGCACTCGACGCTTCGGCCCAAAAGCTGTGGCGCCGCAGGATATCCGAACTTCGGGGCCAAATCGCCATCGCCGCGCAGGAAGAAGCCATCTCACGGTTTGTGGAGAACAGCGTGCGCGTTGCATTGCATAGGCCCGATGGCGACGGGCTGAATTAAGCCGGCCGAGGGTGCAAGCCGGTAGCTGCAATTGTTCACGCCATCGCTTCGACGGCGGCCAGCGTGGTCGAGTTGCCGTGACCCTCAGCGCCGTCAGGTCGCCGAATCCGTTCGTTCACGTGCGGCTTGGCACGCTCGGGCGCACGCTGAGGTTACCATAACGGTTAGCCGGCGCGCACCCGCTGGTGAGCTCCGGACGCGCGTGGACGTGCTGAGGCGTAGCGGCCGCGTCGCGCTCGTCGTTCCGGTCTATGCATGCGTGAACTGAAGAGCGGCCGCGGGCCTTCGTGTGGGACAGCCGCTGTGCGTTGCCGCCCCCGTCATCCCACGCCAACCATCTCGGGATAGCGGCGCACGCGTTCCGCCAGCATCGTAAACCGTTCGGTAACGTCGGCGTTTCGCACCGCGCGTGAGATGGCCCGCTTGTTGCCGACAAGCACGCACAGCTTTCGTGCCCTCGTCAGCCCGGTATAGAGCAGGTTTCGCTGCAGCATCACGTAGTGGCTGCTGTGGATGACCAGGATCACCGCGGGATATTCACTGCCCTGGCTTTTGTGAATGCTGAGAGCATACGCCAGCTGAAGGTCACCACAATCGGCGAACAGATACTCTACAGGCCTATCGTTGAACTGCACCGACAATGAGCGGCGTTCCGCGTCGATGCCGACGATCGTGCCGATATCGCCGTTGAACACGCCTTTGTCGTAGTTGTTCACGGTTTGGATTACGCGGTCGCCGGCGCGGAACGTGCGTGTGCCGAGCCCAAGCTCCAGCCGGTCCGACGCGGGCGGATTGAGCGCCTGCTGAAGCTGCGCGTTCAGATGGGCCACACCCAAATCTCCTCGGTGCATCGCCGAAAGTACCTGTATCTCCTCACGTGCGAAACCGAGGTTCGGGAGAGAAGTGCGCGCAAGCGCCACAACCTGCTCCGGCCCCTCTTCCGCCTCATCCACCTCAACCCATACGCAGTTGTTCTCGGCCCGGTCGCGCGGCGCCACCAGCACGGGAAACTCACCCTGACGCACGCGGTGGGCATTGGTTACGATCAGGCTGCGGGCCGCCTGACGAAAGACGTGTGTGAGCTGAACCGAGGCGATTCTGCCGCACGACAGCAGATCTGCCAGTACGTTTCCCGGACCAACCGATGGCAGTTGATCGGCATCGCCGACCAGCACAATCTGCGCGGTGCGCGGAATCGCCTTCATAAGGCTGGTCGCCAACTCGGTATCCAGCATGGAAACCTCGTCCACAATCACAGCGTCGCAGGCGATCGGATGCTCTTCATCTCGCAGAAAACCGAATGTGGCCGGATCGAACTTTAGCGCCATGTGGATGGTCTGTGCGTGCCGGTGTGTCACCTCCTGGAGCCGTCGCGCGGCCCGACCTGTGGGTGACAGCAGAACCACCTTTTTGTGTTGTGCCTCGAGCGCCGCGGCCACCAGGTTGGTTACGGTGGTTTTTCCGGTGCCCGGCCCTCCTGTGATAATCGTGATGGGATGCTGGAGCGTCAACGCCACGGCATCGTGCTGCTCCGCCGATAGCTCGATTCCCATCCTGGCCGTCTGCCGGGCCAGCCAGGCATCCAGCTTCTCACGAGAGATCGTCCTGGTAGGCGCCTCCAGCAGGCGCCGGCCGAACTCAGCGGCCAGGCTGGTCTCGGCCGCAAACAGCAGTGGATGGTAGACCGCGCGGAGTGCGCCATCCACCCGTCCGATTGCCGACACAACCACCTCATTCCTGTCGATGAGATCGCGCAGCGGCGGGCTGACGGCCGCAACCTCCAAACCCAGGAGGGCGGCAGCATCCATCGCCAGTTTGGGTTCCGGCAGAAACAGGTGTCCGTCGTTGGTCGCTTCGGAGAGCGTGTAGAGCAGGCCGGCCGCTATCCGATCCGGACTGTCTGGCGGCATACCCATTTTTCGCGCAATGGTGTCGGCCGTCTTAAACCCGATGCCGCGGATGTCGCGGGCCAGAACGAATGGATTCCGTGTCACCACGGAGATCGATGATGTGCCGTACTGGCGGAATATCCGAACCGCCAGCGCGGGCGACACCTCATACTCCTGCAGGAAGAGCATCAGTTCGCGAATTTCACGCTGCTCCGCCCACGCGCTGAGGATGCTTTCGGCGCGTGCCGCGCCCACGCCCTCCACTTCGGTAAGCCGGTCCGGTTCGTTCTCAATCACATCCAGCGTGTCAACACCAAACCGCGCGACCAACCGTTTTGCCATCACCTGGCCGACACCGTGGATCAAGCCGGACCCCAGGTACCTCTCAATGGCGAAAACGGTGGAGGGGCGCACCAACCGGTAAGAGTCAACTGAGAACTGCTGCCCGTAATCCTTGTGCGATGTCCATCGGCCGTCGCACTCCACCGACTCACCGATCACAGGGTTCTGAAAAGTGCCGACCACCGTAACCAGGTCATTTCTGCCCGGAACCGCCAGCTTGCATACGGTAAAGCCGGTATCTTCGGAATGGAAGGTGACGCGCTCGATGGTTCCGGTCAGCGAAGCTGTGCCGGCTGCGCCGGAAGGCGCCTCGATCGGTATTCGCGTCTGTCGTGCTCGCATCGTGGGTCAGTCAGCCGAAAGCCAGGGCGCAACCAGCCGCTGGATATCGACCGCGGCTCGGCTCACTCTATCCGGATCGGCAGGCGCCGCACCATTCCGATCAAACGGTTCAAAGGCGCCTCCACGCGTCATCATCACCTGTTTCCACAAAACCGTATGGTCGTGGCCGGCGCCCACGCGGAGCGCGGCGGCAACATCTGCCTCGGCGCGGCGCGCTCCCTCCAGATCACCCGCTCGGAAGCGTTCCGCCAGGCCGCGCAGTATCCATGGCCACATATTGCAGCCTTCACCGATTACACCACAGGCGCCCTGCTGCAGCGCTTTCAGATAGTAGGTCTCATCTCCCGCGATGAGAGAAAACGAGCTGCCGCGAGTGGAATCGGCGAGCGGGACGAAAACGTCATCGCTGGAGGTCGAAACCTTCATGCCGGCGATCCGTGGAAGCTCCAGCAGCCGCGACAACAGAGCGGTGGTCATCCGATTTTCGGCCCGGATAGAACCAGGCTGGTAGATCACCAAAGGGATATTCGTAGCATCATGGACGGAACGGAAGTAGCGGTAGTAGGCATCTTCCGTCGTCTCGCCTTCCCGCGGTGTGTAGGCCTCAGGCATCACGTGCACAGCGGCTTGTATGCCCAGATGCTCCATCTTCTGCGTAAGGCGCACAGCCTGCTCAAGGTATCGCTCCGGAACGCATGCCGGCCCGCCGCGCGCGATCTTATCGGTCCGTATGCCTGATGCCCCGGCGATTACATTGACTCGCCCGTTGGCGGCTGCAAGGGTTGTTTCGGCCAGTATCACGGCCTCGGTGGCGGTGAAGCTGTACATCTGGCCCATGCCGCTCCGCGCAAAGATCGTGTTGACTGCTCCAGTACGCGCCAGGTAGTCCACCATGCCGTGGATACCGGGCAGGCTCAGTTGGCCGGAGCGGTCCACAGGCGTGAACATCGGGGCGATAACGCCGGTGAGAAACTCCGGGTGGTGCATGCGGTCGGCTACTTCGGGCATCGGCTCAATCCCTCGCCAGCGTGCGCGGGCGGTATGCTATACTGAGGACCTAACGCTTCCATGAGTCACAATTCTCCGCAGGCCGGTATCCGGAACTTTTGCATTATCGCGCACGTGGATCATGGCAAGTCCACTCTTGCCGACCGGCTTCTGGAGACGACCAACACCATTAGCCAGCGCGCTATGCAGGCGCAGATGCTGGATACGATGGATTTGGAGCGCGAGCGCGGCATCACCATCAAGATGACTGCGGTACGGCTGCGTTATACCGCGCTTGACGGCCTGGAATACCAGTTCAACCTCATCGACACGCCGGGTCACGTAGATTTTACGTATGAGGTTTCACGCTCTTTGGCAGCCTGCGAGGGTGCCCTGCTGGTTGTGGATGCCGCGCAGGGAGTTGAGGCGCAAACCCTCGCGAACGTGAATCTTGCGTATCAGCATCATCTAGCCCTTATTCCGGTCATCAACAAGATAGACCTGCCTGCCGCAGACCCGGAGCGCGTTCGGGAAGAGATCGAGAACGTGCTGACGCTCGACGCGTCCGATGCCATACTCGCCAGCGCCAAACAGGGTGTGGGAATCCCCGAGATCCTAGAAGCGATTGTGCACCGCATTCCGCCTCCATCCGGGAATCCGGTTGCGCCCCTTCGCGCCCTGATCTTCGACAGCAAGTTCGATGCCTATCTGGGTGTCGTGTGCTACGTCCGTGTGGTCGATGGCGCCCTGGAGACGGGACAGCGTATTCGCTTCGCCGCATCCGGCGCCGAGTTTGAGGTTGACGAGGTGGGAACGTTTGCTCCGGAGCGAGTGATCGGCCGGCGCATCAATACCGGCGAGGTTGGCTTTGTGGCTGCCGGAGTCAAGACGATCGGCGATGCCCAGGTGGGTGACACGATCACGGAGGCCGGAAATCGCGACGTGCAGCCGCTGCCCGGCTACCGCACGGCAAAGCCCATGGTGTTTTGCGGCCTCTACCCCGTGGATGGCGCCGATTACCCAGACCTGAAGGAGGCGCTGCAGAGACTGCAGTTGAATGACGCTGCGCTCTCATTCGAGCCGGAAACTTCCGCCGCACTGGGTTTCGGCTATCGCTGCGGCTTCCTGGGACTTCTGCACATGGAGATTGTGCAGGAGCGGCTGGAGCGCGAGTTTGAGTTAGCGCTCATAGCAACATCGCCATCCGTGATCTACCGAATCTATCGCACCGATCAGAAGGTGCTGGAGATCGACAATCCGGCGCACTTTCCGAATCCCACCGGGATCACGCGGCTCGAGGAGCCGTTCGTGGCGGCGACGATACTGATGCCCAAGGAGTATGTGGGCACGATTATGGATCTTTGCCGCGATCGCCGCGGCGTATTCAAAAAGATGGAGTATCCCGCCACGGACCGCGTGATGTTGAGCTACGAACTCCCGATGGCCGAGATACTGATGGACTTCTTTGATCAACTGAAGTCGAGAACTCGCGGCTACGCCTCGTTTGATTATGAGCCGGCGGAGTATCTGGAATCGAACCTGGTGAAGATCGACATCCTGCTTAACGGGGAGCCCGTGGATGCGCTTTCGTTTATCACCCATCGTGACAAGGCGTACGGGCGCGGGCGGCAGTTTGCTGAGAAGTTGCGCGAGGTGGTGCCGCGCCAGCAGTTCGAGGTGCGGATACAGGCCGCAATCGGCGGCAAGGTGATAGCCGCCGAAACGGTCAAGCCCTTCCGCAAAAACGTGATTGCAAAGTGTTACGGCGGTGACATTACGCGTAAGCGCAAGCTGATGGAGAAGCAGAAAGAGGGCAAGAAGCGGATGAAGCAGGTAGGCAGCATCGAGATTCCGCAGGAGGCCTTCCTGAGTGTGCTGAAGATCGGCGGCTGACTGGCTGCGACCGTAAGAGAGAACGGTGATGATTCGCAAAAGTGAGACGATCAGCGGCATCCTGAGTGCGCAGCCTGGAGCGATTGTAACGGCGCATGGGTGGGTGCGAACACGGCGCGACAGCAAAGATGTGAGCTTTGCGCAGTTGAGTGATGGCAGCACGGCGCGGCACCTGCAGGTGGTTTTCGAGCGCGGATTCGAGCAGCAGGAAGAGCTTCGGAGCCTCACCACCGGCGCAGCTGTTGTGGTTACCGGTGAACTGGTGAACTCGCCATCCGGTGGCCAGCGAGTTGAGCTGCGCGCCTCTTCGCTGAGCGTGGTTGGGCCGGCCGACCCGACAACGTACCCGCTCCAGAAAAAAGGGCACACCATGGAGTTTCTGCGCGAGATTGCCCACCTGCGCACACGCTCCAACACCTTTGGCTCCGTATTTCGGGTTCGAAACGCGCTGGCCGCAGGTATCCACCGGTTTTTTCAGGATCGCGGTTTTTTGTACGTGCAGACGCCTATCATTTCAACTTCCGATTGCGAGGGCGCCGGCGCCATGTTCGGCGTTACCACCCTGGACCTTTTGAACGTTCCCCGCGAGGCCGGGGCCGGCTCGGTGGATTACGGTCGCGACTTTTTCGGTAAACCGGCGTGGCTCACCGTCAGCGGCCAGTTGGAGGCGGAGATTTTTGCGCTGGCCTTTACCAACGTCTACACTTTCGGGCCTACGTTCCGGGCGGAAAACTCCAACACTCCACGGCACCTGGCCGAGTTCTGGATGATTGAGCCGGAGATGGCCTTTTGCGACCTGGATGGTGATGCCGAACTCGCGGAAGAGTGTCTGCGGTGGGTTCTGCAGTACGTGCTGGATTCGTGCCTGCCCGATCTGGAGTTCTTTGATCAGCGCATCTGCCCAGGTGTGCTGGACACCGTCCGCCACGTAGCCGAGTCGACATTCGAGCGCCTCACCTACACACAGGCTGTGGAGCTGCTGGCAGCCAGTGGCCGCAACTGGGAGTTTCCGGCCCATTGGGGCGCCGATCTGCAAAGTGAGCACGAGCGGTACCTCACCGAGGAGGTGTGCAAACGTCCGGTGATCGTTACCGATTATCCCAGGGAGATCAAGGCGTTTTACATGCGTGCCAACGACGATGGACGCACGGTGCGGGCCATGGATGTGCTGGCACCACGAATCGGCGAAATCATCGGCGGAAGCCAACGCGAGGAGCGGTATGACGTGCTTCTGGAGAAGATCCGGCAGGCAGGCCTGGACGAGCGGGCTTACTGGTGGTATCTGGAGCTCCGCAAGTACGGATCTGCGCCGCATGCCGGCTTTGGGTTGGGGTTTGAGCGGCTGATGCTCTATCTCACCGGAATGGCGAACATCCGGGACGTGATCCCGTTTCCACGGGCGCCCGGCTCCGCGGAGTTTTAGCCCGGGCCCGTCAGGCGATCAGGCAAACATCCGCTCCACCTCGTCGGGTGCAATCGGCAGAGGCGGCCCAAGCCGCTGCAGGCCGGACTGCGTCACCAGGTAGTCATCCTCAAGGCGGATTCCAATGCGTTCCCGCGGCAGGTACAGCCCGGGTTCGATGGTTACCACGGCGCCTGGATAGAGGGCGTCGGTGCGAGCGCCCGGGTCGTGCACCTGCACGCCGAGGTGATGGCAAATGCCATGTGGCAGAAACCTATCCAGTGTCTGTTTTTCGCCCGAGGCATTCTCTGCCCGGAGGCCCGATTCGCGGTAGAACTCCTTACACCGATCCTCCAGGTCGAGAGGGCTGTCGATTCCGGCCACCGCACTCCCAACGACGCGCCGATGGGCCTCGGCGACGAGGCTGTACAACTCTCGCTGCCGCGGCGTAAAACGGCCCGAGATTGGCCATGTTCGCGTCACGTCGCCACAGTACCCGTGGAAGCGGGCGCCAATATCCAGAACAAGCAGGTCGCCGTCCTGCAGCGGCGCATCGTTCCTGTGGTAGTGGAGCACTGTGCCGTTTCGGCCACTGCCGACGATGGACGGAAAGGCCGGCCAGGCGTTGTGGCGCCGGTAGGTGGAGTAGATCAGGCCATCCAGTTCGGCTTCATTGGATACGCTTTTGGCTGCAAGCTCCTGCACAACGGCCCGGTGCGCTTCACCGGTGATGGCCACCGCTCGCTCGATCAGCGCAACTTCCGCGGATGACTTCAGCTTGCGCAGCTCCGTCAAGGTTGTGGTGGCGTCGCGCCAGCGAACCACCGGTGCGATTTCCGTAGTGCGGCGCATCATGGCGAATTCGCGTGTCAGGTTGGCGTGCGGACCGAAGGGCGTAACCGTGGCCAGCGTCTCATATTGAGCGGCCAGGGCCTGAAGCACGGCCCAGATGGAGCTCGAGTCGAGCGAATGTTCAATGCCTGTAGCGGCGGACGCGGATTTACCCGGCGAGAGTTGCGGTCCGGTCCACTGCTCCGCTGCAGCGCTGGCGCCCGGTAGAAAGATGACCTCGCGGACGGCTGCCGGCAACTGCCTGCTCAGCTTGCGCGTATCGGCGCCGGCCGGCAATATCAAGAGCCACGTGTCGGGCGTGTCGACGCCTGTTAGGTACTCCATAACGCTATTCTGGAGCATACCCGGCAGTGCTCCATCCAGCGTCTCGTCTGCCGCCACACCACGGAAGACAGCCGGCCATGGCGCCACGGCGGTGCGCACCGCGTCGCGCCGCGCAGCGTATTCAGCCGGACGGATGCGTCCCGGTTCTTCCGTGTTTTTCTGCGCGGTCAAAGTCGCCATGCATCAATCTCCGGTCCGATTATACGGCGCAGTCGTATCGGCTTCCTGCTGTTCGGCGCGGATCGGTCCGCCGAAGCGACGCCCGCGCTGCTATCGCGCTTGGCGCTGGGGTAGGCGTCCGCCAGATGGGACCAATGCGACATATAGGACATATAGGCCCAGACACGCGTGGCCGGCAAGCGGAGTAGCGGCGCTTGGCTGTGCGCAATGCTCCGGTTCCGAACCGCACAAGGCCTATCTATAGCATTTCAGCAAGCGTCCTGCCCTGCTATCGCGCTTGGCGCTGGGGTAGGCGTCCGCCAGATGGGACCAATGCGACATATAGGACATATAGGCCCAGACAGCCGTTTTCGGTCCCGCCTCAAGTGCGACCATCTCGTGCGGTTGTATTCCGACAAAGCTCTTTTACCTTTATTGTCCAAAAGCCTTGACGGCGCGAAAAAGGCGTTGTAGAATAATTCACATAGTGGCAAGTAAACATACGGCGTGCGGCGCCTCCGATTTCAACCGACCAAAATGACGGGCGGCACAACCGCCGTACGCAACAGTCACTCTCTTCTCTGAGAACAACAGCCGAGCTGGATGGTTTTCGCCGGGACACCTGGAGTCCTGGTGCGCCACGGTGAGCGCCGGCGTACCAGCGCAGGTGCTCGTCGGCGCCACGATCAACTTCACGCTCCTGAACCCTGTCGGAGCTCCGATCAATCTCAGCACGAACAGCGCCTTGACCAATAGCTGCGGCCAGGCAATCGTAACAGCCAGCGGATCCGCCCAAGGCGTAGCGACGCTACAGGCATCCTGGACTGGCCCGGACGGTACGGTGTACACGCAAGCCGGCGACGCGTATTGCCTCACCGCAACAACTAAGGACAACAGCGGGCCCGACGGGGAACTGTACCCACCGCTGACGGACCTTTGCGACGTCTGGTGGGCCTCAGAATCCAAATTCACCGCCGACATTGAGACCGCGCTGGAAAACTGGTATCTCAGCACGTGGGGGGACTTCTACTATGTGAATGACTACGACCCGTGGAACATTCTGTACTTCGACCAATGCGACGACAAGCTGAACGCCTACGCCAACACTACAGTGTCGGGGGTCGACCAGCGGAGTGTGGAGGTCAACACGCTATGGCTCGATCCGTGCGCAACCGGGGGCGGTGACGGCTGCCTGGCTTTTTTTCCGCCGGCCAGCGCCCGTCACCATCTGGTAGAGCTGTTCGCCCACGAGACCGGGCACGCGCTGGGCCTCGCGCACACCACCTATCCGACCGATCGGGCGGCGCTCATGTGGCCCGACATCTCCAACTGGTTTCTCTGTGGTACGGATGGGCCCGAGCCGGACGAAACGATGGGCATGCAGGCGCTGTACGGGCAACCGTGCCCGTAACCAAAAGGGGGACTCTGATGAAGAAGAAGCAACACGCTGTCGTTACCCTTGTGACCGGCGTAGCCGCTGCATTGGTTGCGTACGCCGCCGCCGCGAACCAGCGGGTGGGCACCGTCACGCCGGCGCCACCGTGGCGCATCGCGGTGGCGTTCCAGCGGACCCCTACGGGCTGGCGGTATGCCGGTGCGGCGGCGTTGTCGCCGCACCGCGATTACGCCGGCCTGCCGGCCGGGCGCGTTGTCGCCGACAACCTGCTCGAGCCACGGCCCGCGCGAGCCGATTATGAGGTCTGGTTGGAACGCGAAGGCGCTACGGGTATTGTGGACTGCGACTCTCACACCGGCGAGTGCCGGGCGCTCGTGGCCGGTGCGCACTGGCAGCCCGATCCGTGGCACATCGACCATCTGCTTGCCAGGCTGGCGCCAACCGTGGCCGGGCCGCCCCGGGCGGTCTCCCCGGCACTTAGTTCGGCCGAACTGCAGGCTCCGCCACTGAGTCTGGCGGAAGCCGTGTCGGACGCAGATGTGGTAGTTTCTGGGACGTTCGCAGCGCAGCTGTGCCAGCACCATGATCCGCGCGGATCCGGCTCGATCGACCAGAGTACCGTATATCTCCTGGCAGTCGATACGGCTATGAAGGGCTTTACGCGACCGCCGCCGTGGGTAATGAAAGTATCGGTGCCCAACGGCGACCTGCCGTGGACATTTATCCGCAATTCTGGAGCGGGCAGGCTGTTCGTGGACATGCCCGAGCCTGCTTTGGGCCGCCGGTACGTGGCGTTTCTGGATCGGGTCGGCGGCGCCTACGCCATGATGGGCATGTACGATCGGCTGGGATACATTCCGGGCGGCCGGCCCGGAAGGGAAGGTCGCGACGCCGAGTTGGACGAATACATCGTCGCGGACGCTGTCGAGGGCCTGGTGTTGGTGGAGCATGGGCTTGCCGTCGCCGCGCCGCTGCCGCAAGGGCGTGAGACTCTGCAGTGGCGATACGACATCGGGCCGCAACTACTCGGTCTACCGGTACAGTTTGCTTGCGAAAGGATTCGCGGTGCGGTGCGGGAGAACGCCGCAAAGGCGCGCGCACTCGACGCGGCCGCGCAGAACCATGTGCCCTCGGCGAGCGGTGCCAGCGGCGCGACCGGGATCCGCAAGCCGGGACGGTGATGCGAGGCCGGCTCGCATCATGGCCGGAGGGTTCGAGCGCGCTCTCGGCCGACTACGGTGAAGACGGTCACCTGCTGAGCCTGGCCGTGGGCGGCACAACCGCCTACGAATATGGCTATGCCTTCGACGGTGGACGGCGCTGGAAGAAAGACATTTCAGCTGCCGTCTGGACCTGGTTCCCATGTGGCGTCGCCTGCAGCGCCGGTGACCTGGTGGAGCAGACGAGCGACCTCACGGGCCAGTCATGGTCAACCAGCGCGGTCTACCTCCGCGGCATGGGCTGCGGCTCATCCATCTACAGGCGCAACTCGGAATGGCACCTCTTCGACGCCGGCGGAACGGCCGGCGTCATCACCGATGGCTCCGCCAACGTACTCAGCAACAACCTGTACGACGCGTTCGGCGTATTGATGTATGTAAGCGGCTCGGCCGCCACGCAGTGGCGCTTCGAGGGCCGGTTCGTTGAGGAGGGGCTGGTGGCAAGCGCCGGGGGCCGTGCGGACGTGTTGGTGGCGAGGGGAGCGGGAATCGGTGACCAACATCGCAACTGCCGCGGACTTTCGCAAGGTGCATGTTACGCGTGTGAGATGGCTCGAATGGCAGGCAAGGTGGACCCGACCTTGGCGTGCCTCGTCGCGAACCTCCACTGCGGCTCATGCAGACTGCACCCCACCGCCGGCGGCGGTGGGCTGCCGTTCGACAAGCTCAGATGCATGGGCTGGTGCGCAGAAGAGTGCGCGAGAAAATATCCGGTCGGACCGGCGTCCCTGTATGCGTTGTGCGTTACTTGGTGCTTTTGGCGCGAATGCGGGGTAACCGGCGATGCATAGACGCCGACACACCGAACATCGATCCCAAAATGGCGCGCGGTCACGCGGCTTGACCGCCGACTTCCACCGTCTGGGGGCTACACCGTATGAAGCAACAATGCGACGTTTTCGCGTCGTTTGAACCGATTGACGACGGATTCCTTAGGCGCGACTGGACGGTCGCTCAGCTGCCAGCTTCCTGGCTGGCCGAGTCCACCGAGCTCGCCGTTCAGCGCACACAGGAGCCGGCTGCGCGGCTTGACGTTCCTGTGCCGGGTGCTGCGCATCGACTGAACTGGCTCGCCGATGCGCTTCCGTCTATGGCGGTCCGGTTTCCGTGCGAGACACCGCCGGAGGAGCGGATGCCCGCCGACGTGTTGGCCGCGGTCCGTGGCATCACGCTGCGGCTCTTCCCCGACGCGCGGCCGGAAGAGTTATCCGATTCTGCGATGCTTGAGAATCTGGGCTGGCCCGATGTGTTCGAGTTAACTGCGGACATCGGCCGCGTCAGCCAGAGCATGGTATTCCGCGACGAGGCGGCGCTGCGGCACGCGGAGGGCGCGCTGAGCGGCTTGCTTGTGCACGGCCCGCTTACGGGTCCGACGCCGGCTGTACGCACCGCGCGTAGCCGCAAATTCACGTGCTTGGTAAGCGAGGCCATACCATGCGTGGTTTCGGTGTTGGCGCTATGCATGCCCACACCCCTTGCCGTCGATCTCGGACCGGTGTGGGCGGCGCTCGCGGCCGGAATTCTGCTAACGTGAGCGGTCGCGTCGCCTGCAGCGCCGGCGATCTGGTGGAGCAGACGAGCGACCTCACGGGCCAGTCATGGTCAACCAGCGCGCTCTATCTCCGCGGGATGGGCTGCGGCTCATCGATCTACCGGCGCAACTCGGAGTGGCACCTCTTCGACGCCGGCGGAACGGCCGGCGTCATTACCGACGGCTCCGGCCGGCACGCCGTCATGCCGCGTGCGACAATCCGGACTGCCCCTTCGATCAATGCCGCCTCCTGGCGATGTGCGACGACGCGGCAAGCGGACGGAATGGCGCCCGCACATGCAACCAGCGATGGCTGTGGTGAGCCCCATATGCCAGACACAAAAAGGTCCTTCATGCTGCCTGGCCGCCCCTGCGCCGCGAAAGCGACACAACCCCGCTCCGTCACGCATCCCCTCCTCGGTCATCCCGCGCGACGTCGCGCGCGCTGGTGATCGTCCCGGCGCCGCTGCCGGCCGGATAGACGGGTAGGCTGGCGCGCCGTCAAGTTAAATCGGGAAGGAATCCCGGTACATCCTCGCAAAATCTCTGCCATGGGGTCGCGTCCTGCCGGAAAGAGTGGCAGCTACACGGCTTCATTGAGACCGGCCGTGAGTTGTGCCGGCCCGGCCGTGCCGTGCCGCTTGAATACGCCTGCCGCAGGCGGGCGCCTCTACCGGCAGAATGCACCGGCAGGAGGAGATTGGTATGAAAAACGCCACACCGTGCGCAGTTTTTGGGGCACTGCTCTTCGTGGTTCTGCCATCGATAGCTCGTGCGGCGCCGCCACCGCCGCTCTACTCCGTCATCAATGTGAATCCGGTCGGGTCGTCAAGCGTGCTCGCATATGATCTCAACGACGACTATCAGGTTGTTGGTTACGGCTTCGCCGGCGCCAATGAACGTGGGTTCCTCTGGATGCCCGGCGTGCCATCTTTTGCTTACGACACGATCTCAGGCGACACCAAGTACGGCGCATACGCGATCAACGCCCTGGGGCAGATCGCAGGCGCCGGCTACAACTCCACGCTTAACAATGCGGCAAATGCAACTATCTGGGATCCCGTTGGATACCTGAGCACAGGCTACACAAAGGCGGTTGACCTCGCAGGCACGGGAACGTTTGGCTCAGCTTTTCACGGAATGGACCAGTTTGGTGAGGCCGTCGGCTGGCTCAGCGCAAGCAATACCACCGCAAACTCGCTCCTGTGGGCCAGCAACGCAGCCTCGCAGGGCGTGGCTGCCTATCGTCCATATGCCGTCAACTATTCCTATTTCGCGTCGTGTGGCTATAATCCGACCACAGGTCAGGCAACCTGGGCGCCGTCGCTCCAGTCGCCGGCGACCCCTACTCCGCTCACAGGCGGTACGTTTGGCGGCAGCACGTTCGCAAACTACTCCTATGCCTGGGCGCTCGATGAGGCAAACGATGTTGTTGGCGATTGCTTCAACAGCACGACAGCCGGCTACCAGGCGTTCGCATGGAACGGGATGACGGGCGCGCCATACGGCCCCCTCGGAAACCTGCCGAATACCAATACATCGCAGGCAGATGGCATCGATTCTGTAACCGGCCAGGTCGTCGGCCAGTCCGGCTACCACGCCTTTCTCTGGCAGGGAGATATCACCACCCCCTCCACCGGGACGATGACCGATCTGAACTCACTGATTGAAAACAACAGTGGCTGGCTCCTGGTGCACGCGTATGCGATCAACGACTATGGCGCCATTGTCGGGTATGGGTACTACCAGCATGCGGAGGCCGCTTTTCTCGCCATACCGGTGGTTGTCAGCAGTCTCACCATGGCCTCGCCATCCGTAGTTGGCGGCAATACGATTTCAGGTACCGTCACGCTGGACGCGCCGGCTCCGTTCGACATGAATGTCACCGTGAGTTCATACAGCTCCAAGGTGAACTTCGGCGCCGGCGTCTACTCAACCGGTGTGGTGATCTACTCCGGCAACACAAGCGCGGACTTCGTGGCGAACACCAGTACCGTCACGAGCGACACGCCGGCTGTACTGAAGGCCACGTTTGGCGGCTGGCGCCGGTACGCTACCATCCACGTCCTCCCTTAGCTCCCCGATACGGGTGATCACGGCTACGCCGTCATCATGTGCCGTGCGGCCGAGTTGTTCCGTCTGCGCCATAGCGCGCGATGGCTCTGGTGGCCGATCGAATCCGGCTGGCCCCCTCCGCGTCCGACAGCCGTCGCGGCAGTATAAGCTGGCGCTGCCGCTTGTGACAGGCGCGCATTCATGGCAAAACAGAGGAGCGCTCACGGGCCCCCGCGAACGGCTCCTCAGCATGGTGACCCGCCAAGAGATCGTGCGTATCGGCCGGGGCGTGCCGACCGAGTAGGGAACATCATGGTGCCCGCATGGAATACCGACTCGGTCACTGTAGTGTGCGTTGCTGCCGCTGTGTCGGCCACTTGCTATCGGTCATGCCCATCCGTTATCAAGGCGATCACCGTACGGGCAGGTGCCTGGGCTGCCCGTCACCGCGCCTTCACAGTGCGCACAGCATCGGTAACGGCAGACATGGCGAGTGCACCCAGCAGCCTCGTCACCGCGAAAGTACAGCACGGCAATCCGTTATCCAACGCCGCGGCCTCGGTTCGGCGTTCGGCTTCGCTATATGTGCGCAGGCGTCGTCAATGCGCCAGATTCGTGGCGCCATACTCCTTGGCAGCTTCAACCAGCGCTACGATATTTCCGAACGGCACATCGGGTTCAACCATGTGCGTTGGCGCCAGCAAGAGACCACCTCCGCGGCCGACGGACTCGATTCGTGCCCGCACCTCGCGCCGCACGTCGGCCGGTGTGCCGAATGGCATGGTGGTCTGTGTGCCGATCGTGCCCCAGAAGGCTAGATGGCCGCCATAGTGTCGCTTCAGCTCTGCCGGGTTCATGCACTCCGGCTGTACGGGATTGAGAATCTCGACGCCAATCTCAATGAGATCGGGGATGGCGTCGCGGACGTCGCCGTCACTGTGGTAGAAGATGAGGACATCCGGGCGTGCCGCGCGCGCCTCGGCGATCACCCGGGCAAGGCGAGGTTTGAGCCATCGGCGCCACATGGGAAGGCTCATCAACAGCCCACGCTGCGAGCCGATGTCGTCGCCGAACTGAACGATATCAACACCAAGTTCTGCGTACCGGCGTGCCTGGATCGTGCGCTTCTCGGTTATGCGGTCAAGGAGCGTTTCGGCGAACGCCGAGCCGTCCGAGAAGTCCATCAGCAGTCGCTCCATACTCCGCATATACCAGGCAACCTCAAAAACCGTACAGTGCATCATGGCGGAAACGGGAAACCCGGCCGCGTGCAGCTGTTCGATCTGCGCCGGCAGGTGAGCGTAGCGGTATTCGGCCTCGAAATCGGGAAGTGGGTAGTCGAGAGCGTCCTGGCGGCTCTGGAGATGAAGCATCGGGTAGAGGAAGCCGTCAAGGTGGGAGTGTCCCAACGCCTTGCTCTCCGTCGGCAGGTGGCCGATCCCCCACTCGTCAATCGTCGCGCGCGGCGGTAGATCGCGAAAGTAGCCGCGGAAGTCGGTTTGCAGCCGCGTCCGCGCTATGCCTACCGACCGGTGATCGGAGTCGAACCAGGCATTTGGGTCCGACTGTCCGGTGCGCCGCCGAAACTCCTCCAGCGCGGCTGGTGCGAAACCCAGACTGAAGTCGAACGGAACGCGGTCCGGCTCGAGGCGTCTCATCGCTCGGAGCACACGTTCCCGGTGACTCATGGCGCCTTGCAGTTTATCCAAGGTGGGCCGCTTCCTCACATGCGAAAAGATTGCGGTGGCGTCCCAGACAAAGCGGGACTCGCAGGGCCGAACGCGCCACCGGGATGACCGACACTACATGCTGTGCCGATAGCGGCGAAAAAGCCATCCGCCAAATGGCCGATTCTGCGCGAGGCGTAGCCATCCGGCATCCGCCACGATGACGACCGCGATTGCTCCTTGGCGCCGAGCCGCGCTGGAAGGCACACCGGTGGCGGCTTATGTGGGAGACTTGTGCGGCGCCGGGCCGATAGCCATTGCCATCGAATGGGTGTACGCGACGCCGGTCGCACTCACCATGTCCCGTTGCTGCTTGTTGCGGCCGCCCACCCATCAACCCAAGGGGCGGTCGGCTAGCTCCACAACCGGATCGTCAGGCGCCGTCCGGTATCGGCCGTCACGACCTCGCGCAGCGTAACCAGCGTGCGGCCCTCCGCGGTCGCCGAGGTGGCCGCCACCAACGTCCCGCCAATGTGGACCTCGGCATGGTCCCAGTCACCAGGCAGTCGAACCGTTGCCAGCCGCAGCCGTCCGTACTTCACATCCAGTGTGGCAAGCAGGCTCCTTGATGTCCGACGCTGGCTGTACGTTCCCCAGCCTTCGGCTGCCGTGAACGGCGCCCGGAAGTCTGCTCCGGGCATCCTGGGATCGAAGCCGATATGCCGTCGCGGGCCGCTGTATTCAAAGCCGCACGCGGTGATAAACGAGCCATAACTGGCCATCGCTCGCGAATAGTGGTCGCTGCACTCCACTTCGTTGAACGGATTCCGCCTGGCAGCGTGGTACCGGTCATGGATGGCGCGCGTAACCGCCAGCCCCTCGGTAAGCATGCCCTCGGCTATCATATGGCTGGCCGCTTGATGCTCAAATCCGCTCATGCACTCGTTGAAGTAGCCAAACTGCCAGGCGTTCGGATCGCCGAAGGCGTTGGGCGTATCCTGCGGGTTCGTCGCCATTATAAGCCCGGCGTCGCCCGCGAGCGCATAGGGCCGCCCCGCGGTGTACTTGCGGCGGAACGGGCCCACGTCCGGCGCGAAGTTGTAACGCCATAGCGAGCGGAGCGCGCTGACCGTTTTTTCGCGGTTCAGGATGCGTCCCAGGGCAACCTGCCAAGCCCAGCTCTGCCCGTGAACCTGGTCGATATGGCAGGTCTTGTACGTTCCCAGCGCGCCGGGATGCTCCGGGTCGGGAAGCTGGATGAAGTAGCGGCCATTGAACAGCTCGCTCTCCAGTGAGTTCCGAACCTGGTCGATCCTCTGTCGACACTGAGCAGCGAATTCACGATCCTGCATGTCGTCTGCCATGGCCTCGCCGGCATGCAGCGCGGCCAGGTAGAGTGAGCTGATCCATGCAATCTTGCCGAACCAGGCGGCGTCCAGCGTGTTATCTTGCGCGCCGCACAGCAGGCCATCGGTGCATGTACGCTTTTCCAGATACTCGATCGCCAGCTTCACATGCGGCCAAATCCGCGTCAGGAAACCACTATCCGCACTCATCTGGTGCTCGCGCAGGGCGCCGAGTATACGGCCAGCCTGACCATCCACTGCCTGGCCGGTGCCTTCACCGCGGTAGCCGATCATGCCGGTTCTGGTATCGAATGCCACGCCGAAATCGACCCGTTCCCGCGTGATGCGCTCCAGTTCGGGAAAGATTCGACCCATTGCCTGGGCGTAGTGCCACACGTGGCAGCAGGTCCCCTGGCAGCAGCCGACGCCCTCCCACGCCCAGAACCTTCCGCTGCCGAACCGGTGCGCGGTGCTTGTCGCCAGCGTGCAGGTGTTGCTGAATGTGCGCTCCAGGAACCACCATGGCAGCGTGGAGTTGTACCAGGTTCGGTTCCACGACATCGTGTCACGACGCAGTCGCCGGTATTCGCGCGCAACGTAGGCCGCGGCGGCGCCGGAATCGGCAAACCGCGCGGCATACCAGTTACCCGTCTCGGCATCGGTAACGGGCAGCCGCGTGTTCTTGAAGTGCCAGGTGACGGCAAACGACGCTGTACGCGTTGCGCCCGGCGGGATCCGCAGCTCGCTCGTGACCGCGCCGACCGGTCCTGGTGCGTCTGCCTGGCGTGAGGTTGTGTCGGCAGCCTCGTGGGCGAACAGCGCCGCCGGATCGGCGTCAGCGGTGGCGGTTCCACCGGATAAGCCGACCAGCGTCATCGTCCCCCAGTCGTGGCGAGCAGGTAACTGAAGGGGTGGGGCAGGACGATCGGTCTGCACGATGTCATCCACGCCAACGTTCCCCCAGCCGCCGGTTCCCGTGTCGTAAACCTGGATAACCGCCTCTTGCCCGGCAAACTCGGTGACGTCGAACTGAGCGAGCTGCATCTCGTTGGAATCGTGCCCCGAAGCCTGGCGTACGGTCTTGCCGTCTACCAGCAGGCGGATTCCTTCGTGGTTGGCGTCGGATCCGCCGCCGATGTAAAATGTGATGAAGTTGCGCTCGATGGTGAATGGCGGGCTGGTCAGCATGCCGGTCGCGGAGTCGCGCTGCTCCACGGTGCTGCCCGGCGCCGATGCGTGCGAATTGACCACGCGCGCGCCGATCCCGCCCAGGTTGCCCTGATACGCGGGTACGCTGGTTCGAAGAATAGGCCCCGATCCGAACGCGGCGCCTTCCACGTGCCACCTGCCGTAACCTTCGTGCTGAAAGTCGTCGATCGTCACGTCACGGCGGGCATTGACGCCTTCCGGCGGTGGTGGCAGCTCGAACCGGCATTCCAGCGCCGGCCTGTTGGCGATGGTGCGCGCCTGGTTTACGCGTTGGCCGCTGCCGGCTCTCGCGCTGTAACGGCTGCAGGCGTTCTGAAGCCAGCCGCCGACACGCACCGTAGTGGCGACCGCAGAGTGGTTGGTAACGGCAAACTCCATCACCGTCACCGGTAGCGACGAGTCGGCGGTGTTCAGCGGAATGAACGGTGTCCACGCGTTGAGCTTCACCGTCACCGGGCAGTCCGGGGCGGAGTACTCCACTTTGCCGGTGGGGTATTGGCCCTGGAATGTGATCTCACGCCAGTCCCCAGCCTCAAATCTGCGAAGGTGGCCGTCCACTTCAATCGCGAAGCCCTGATCGAATGGCGACTGCTCCAGGTGCGGCGCAACATAGGCGGCGCCGCTTCCGGCATCCACAGTTTCCATGTGTCCGGGCCGCGGATTATAGCCCGGCCATTTAGCGGTGCCGGGAATAACACCGAAAGGGTTGGCGTTGAAGACGTCCCAGTTCCACAAACGCCCGTCGCCGCCAAGGTACACCGTGCCGCAGCACAACCCGCCGACCGGCATACCGATATATCGCAGCTCGTTGCGGCTCAGCCGGTACGTGGTCGGCTCGCCGCGAGCATACAGTGCGCGAACCCAATCCGGATGCAGCTTCTTCTCCGGTGGGATCAGCGCGGCGAAGTCGGCGGCCTCAAACGGTCCCGCCATCACCGGCATCTTCAGCGCAGCCATCGACACGGCCGCTCCGCCCAGCTTGACAAAGTCTCGTCGTGGCATGCCAGACCGTTCGTTGTTGTTGCCTTCTTCCATTGCTGCACTTCCTACCGAATGCGCCAGGGCGCCATCGGGTACTATGCGATTTGCCGAACCTCTCCAATCCCACGAAGGAGCCAGCCGAATGACGACCGTGAGCGCCGACCCGATCGCACCATCCACCCAGTCCGATTCCCGCGAGTTTGAACGGCGACATATTGGCCCACGGCCCGCGGACGTGCAGCAGATGCTGCAGGCGCTCAACCTCGAATCGCTCGACGATCTGATCGCCGCGGCCATTCCACAGGATATTCTCCACGCCACGGTCCCGTACATGCCTGCAGTGGGAAACGGCATGTCGGAAGCCGAGAGCCTTGAGGAACTGCGCGATCTCGCCCGTCAAAACTCGGTGTGGACCAGTTGTATTGGCGCTGGATACAGTGGGACCATCACGCCGCCGGTTATCCAGCGGTGCCTCATCGAAGACCCACGCTGGTATACGCCATACACGCCCTATCAGGCGGAGGTTGCGCAAGGACGCCTGGAAGCCCTCCTCAACTTTCAGCAGATGGTGATGGATCTAACGGCCCTTCCGGTCGCCAACGCATCGCTGCTGGATGAATCGACAGCAGCCGCCGAAGCGATGGCGATGTGTCACGCGGTTTCGCGCAACAAAGATGCCCCGTTTCTCGCCGATATCGGGTGCCATCCCCAAACGTTGGCGGTTTTGCAGACCCGAGCCGATGCGCTCGGCCTGGAGCTGCTGGTTCGCAAGTTTAGCGATCGTCTGGACGAGCCGGCTTGCGGCATTTTGCTGCAATATCCTGCAACCGACGGAGCAATATACGACTATCGGGCGTTGATCGCCGATGCACACGAGCATGGCGCTGCGGTCGCCATGGCCTGTGACCTCCTGGCGCTCACCCTGATCACGCCGCCAGGTGAGCTTGGAGCCGACATAGCGATCGGCAGTGCCCAACGCTTCGGTGTGCCGCTGGGCTACGGTGGGCCACACGCCGCCTTCATGGCAGCAGCCGACGCGCTGAAGCGCCACCTTCCGGGACGCCTCGTGGGCGTCTCGCGTGATACCGAAGACCGGCCGGCTTTACGCCTGGCGCTCCAGACGCGTGAACAGCATATCCGGCGGGAAAAGGCCACCAGCAACATCTGCACGGCACAGGCGCTGCTCGCCAACGTGGCATCGATGTACGCCGTCTGGCACGGACCTGAAGGACTTAGAACCATCGCCGAACGCACTCGCGGTCTCGCGGTGAGCCTGGTTGCGGCGCTGCGAGGCGCCGGCATGGCGGTAACGAGCGAGCCCTTCTTTGACACGGTTCGCGTCGATATGGCGCACGAGGAGGCTGATCAGGCAGTGTTCCGGGCACACGCCATGCGCATCAATGTGCGCCGCCTTGGCCCAACCGCACTTGCCGTGGCGCTTGACGAGACCTCCGATGGCGAGCTGGTGGAGACTCTGATAAACGTGTTCACGGGCTGCCCGGTAGAAGCTTTGCCGGCAGCCTCACTTCCACTGCCGGAGTGGGCAGTCCGCACCTCGCCATTCCTCACACATCCCATCTTCAGCAGCATCCGGTCGGAGTCGGAGATGATGCGGTATCTCAACAGGTTGGCAAATCGCGACATCTCGCTGGCCGACTCGATGATTCCGCTCGGCTCGTGCACCATGAAGCTGAATGCAGCCGCTGAAATGCTGCCGATCACCTGGCCGGAGTTTGGCGCTGTTCACCCCTTCGCGGCAGAGGACCAGGCGCGAGGTTACGCCCGGCTGATCAAGAGGCTGGAGACGATGCTGTGCGAGATCACGGGCTTTGAGGCCTGCTCGCTCCAGCCGAACGCGGGTTCTCAGGGTGAATACGCCGGCCTGCTGGTCATCCGGAGATACCACACGGAACGTGGACAGGGTAACCGCGATCTCTGCCTGATTCCTGCCTCCGCGCATGGCACCAATCCGGCTTCCGCCGCCATGGCCGGCCTCCGGATCGTGGTGGTGAAAACCGATGCGGACGGAAACGTGGATATGGCGGATCTGAGAGCCAGGGCGGAAGAGCATCGAGAAGACCTGGCGGCGCTGATGATCACCTATCCATCTACCCACGGTGTGTTTGAGACCGGCATTCGCGAAATCTGCAGCATCGTGCACGCGTGCGGCGGGCAGGTCTACATGGATGGCGCAAACATGAATGCGCAGGTCGGTGTCTGCCGTCCGGGTGAGATTGGGCCGGATGTGTGTCACCTCAATCTGCACAAAACCTTCTGCATTCCCCATGGCGGCGGCGGACCCGGTATGGGACCCATCTGCGTGGCCGCCCACCTCGCGGCGTACCTGCCTTCACACCCCATGGCGGAAGTTGGCGGTGATAAGGCGATCGGCGCGGTCTCGGCCGCGCCCTGGGGAAGCCCCGGCATCCTGCCGATCTCTTACGCCTACATCCGCATGATGGGCGCCGAAGGTCTACGGACGGCCACGGCCACAGCCATTCTCAATGCCAACTACATGGCTGCCCGGCTGCAGCCGCACTACCCGGTGCTCTACCGCGGTCACCGCGGATTGGTGGCGCACGAGTGCATTCTGGACGTTCGTCCACTCCAGGATCGCTCCGGTGTGGACGCCACCGACGTCGCGAAGCGGCTTATGGATTACGGGTTCCACGCGCCAACAGTCTCGTTTCCGGTGGCAGGCACCCTCATGATCGAGCCGACGGAAAGCGAGTCGAAAGAAGAGATCGATCGATACTGTAATGCGTTGATTGCGATTCGGAGTGAAATCGAGGAGATCGCCAACGGAACGGCCGATCGAGACGACAACCTGTTGAAAAACGCGCCGCACACCATGACGCAGGCCGCGGCGGACAACTGGACGCATCCGTATTCGCGCGAACGCGCCGTTTTCCCCACAGACTGGACCCGGCGGCACAAATACTGGCCGCCCGTTAGCCGGGTCGACGGGGCGTATGGCGACCGTAATTTCGTTTGCGCTTGCCCGCCGATTGAAGAGTACGAGTAGCGTTCTCTTCAGATTTGCTCCGGGCGATTGTGCCGGCCACGCGCGTTCCGGCTTTGCCGCGCGCTCGGTGGCGCAAGCCGCCAACGTCAGCGCCTACGGTATTACCACGATGTGGGCATACTGCCGCCAACCACCAAACGTTGCCTTCAGTGTGACCGGCGTCGGTGCGGTAACCGTCGTAGTGCCGGCGGCGAAGCCGGCGCTGGTATCGCCTGCGTTTATGATGACGGACGTCGAGTAGATCCCGGCGCCGAAGTTCACCTTCGCGTTGTATGTCGTCAACGTGACGCTCATGTCAAACGGCGCCGGAGCGCTGAGCGTGATCGTGCCAGTGAAGGGCGATCCCTCGATCACCGTCGCTACGCTCAGCGTCATGCCATTGAGTACGGTGGGTATTGCCAGGAAGCCTGCCGGCGCCTGGTGATAGTATCCGGTGCCAACGATATCGCCGTAGTCATCAAGCGCCGTGGCGCGCCTCAGCAGCCAGCCGCTTCTGGGCTGGACCAGCGTGTTCAAATCGGTCATCGTTCCGGCAGTCGGATTGGTGAGGTCTCCCCGCCAGATGAACGCACGCTCGCCGGAAGATCCGACTACATAGCCGGCAACATCGTTCACGGCGTTGGCTTCGCTATCCGGAGCATGCGGCAACAACCCCAGCGGCCCATACGCCGCGAGCTGCAAGCCATTCCACGCATAGGCCTCCGGCTGGGTCGTGGTCAGGTTGTTCTGGTAACCTACAATGTCGTCGGCGGCGTCAATGCCTGACGACCGCGACGGCGCTGAGTAGGCGTTTCCGTTGAACGTACCGCCTACCGGCAGATCGCGGATTGCCGGAGTCGTGAACATATTGAGGCTGAATGCGGCCACTTCGCCGGTTGTATCATCCTGGATTGCAAGATCCTCATATACCGGGCTAACCCCGGTTGCCGTGCCGTACGGTCCTGTGACGACGCTCCCGGGTGGGACTTCAATCGTAGCATGCCCGTCAGCGTCCGAACTATCGGAAATCCTGCCTGCCGCCCAACCGTCGTCGTTGATCGCGAAGAAGGCACCCGGCGTGCCCGTGGTGGTGAGAAAATACCGCACCGCCAGCGAGTAAGCGGTTGAAAGATAGGCGGATGGCGCCCAGAGTGCTGGCTCGTATGTGGTCGCATTGAGCTCCGCGCCGCCGATCGTCCCCAGATTGTTGATCGCGTCGGCGGACCACTGTGTGGCGCCATCGGTATCGAAGTGGTACGACGGTACGCCAGGCATCCATACGAAGCCCTTTCCGGAGCTGTCGGTGCCCACAACCTGGCAGTCGTCATTGATTCCCGCCGGGGTGCCAACGAGGCCCACCGGGTTGATGTTGATAATCGAGTACTCCGGCAGCGCCTGGGCAAACGCGGACCGCGACAGCGCAGCCGCGGCAAGCAGCACAACGGCAAATGCCAACGCGGATTGCGATTTCATGCTAAGGACTCCTTTCAACACCGCGCTGCGCGCGGAGCGCTGGTCGGCAGCTTCCATGCGGCAGGCTCCTGGCGATGCGGTACCTGCCGCGCGTCGGCCATCCATCGCCGTTTGACGACAACTGCGATAACCGCATTCTACTTTAGCGCAAATGTAGCGCCGAACAGCACAAACCGCTGCAGCATTGCGTATACTAGACCTACGTATGATCAAAGTTCGTACAGTCGGTCGTCGGCCCGTAGTGTTGCGCATTTCCGCCGCCTGCCTGGCGACCGCCACCGTGGCAATGGGAATGCCATCACGCGCTGCGGTCTTGCAGTGCCCCGACGGCACGCGCTGCACGCCGCAAATGGCGTGCCGGCAGAGTCCGTCAACTTGCTCGATACCCGTGCGCACGCCGCGCTGCACGTGTACCTCTGCGGCACAAATGGGCGACTGCCCGAAATGCCATCCGTCTGCTGCCTATCACAACAGCAGCCGCGTTCAAGCGCGGGCCGAAGCGCGCCGTGGCTGTGTCTGTGTCGTTCGTCTGCCCCGCTCGCGCCAGCCGGCCTGGCTTAATGTTACCGGCCGGCTGACTGCCATCGCACTGCGCTATGCGCCCCTGCCGCAGCAGCCCTTCGCCTGCATCACGGGCAAGACAGTACGGTCGCCGGTTCGACCTCGCGCTCCGCCGGGAAACCGGTCTCGCCCCGCAACCGCCGCCCCTCCGCGCGCCCCGCCCACCCTGTAAGGCAGCTGACGGCTGATTTGCCGCGCCACCAACGGCTGCGACTGTATCACCTTGCTGCCTATCTGCACGATCGAGTCTATCCTCGCTCTTTGCCGGTCTCGCTACCACACCTGGCCTGCGGAGTGCGGCAGAGTGCGGAAGCACAGGGGGCCCGTTGAATGGGAACATCAGCACCGGAGAAAAAATGGCATCCATGGCGCACCGTTTTCGGTATCGCCATGCTGCTGGTTGCCTGGTTTGCCAGTGAATGGTTGGTAAAACGCTATACGCCGCCTGGCCACACAGATGTGATTGCCGCACAGGCGATGGACATGAGCGCCATTAGGCCGTCGACAGGCGCTGCTCCTGTGACGGTATCGACCGTCGTCTCAGGGTCGCTAGGCGCTACGGTCACCTACACGGGAGAGGCGCATAACGAAGCCTCCGTCATGATCGCCGCGCGCGTCGACGGCACGCTCACCGAGATGCCCTGGTATCCCGGCATGCACGTGAATGCCGGCGATCTGCTGGCGCGCATCGATCCGCGCGAGCTCGACTCACGCGTGCAGCAGCAGATCGCAGCCCTTTCGATGAGCCGGCACGAAGCGTTGATTGCCGGGATCAACGCTCGAGCCGCCCTGGCGACCAGCGCCGGCGCAGCCGCGGCCGTGGACACCGCGAAGGCAGAAGAAGCCCAGGCAGAGGCCGGAGTTGCCAATGCTCGGGCAGAGGCGGCCGCCGCGCTTTCCGATGTTTCAGCGGCGGAAGCGGCGCTTACCGCCGCAAAGACGGGAACGGTGAGTGCCCGGGCGGGCGTAAAGGCGGCGGCTGCCGCCGCACAGTCGGCAGCCGCTCAGGCAAGCCGCATGACGCTCCTCGTTGGGAAGGGCGTTGTATCTCAGCGTAAAGCCGACGTCGCGGCCGCCGAGAACGCCGACGCGCAGGCACGGCTGACACAAGCTACCGATGCTGTGGCGACCGCCGACGCATCGGTTGCGTCTGCAGCTGCGCAGGTGGCGCGCGCGAGAGCGATGGCGAAGGCTTCTAGTTCATCGGTTTCGGCTGCGCTTCAGGCAGGCGCATCTGCTCAAGCAAAAGTTCGGCAGGCGCGCGCTGCAGCCAGTGCAGCCCGCCAGAACGCGGCTGCCGTCGCACACGAGGTGCCACATACGCAGGCCGCCATCGCGCAGTCAGCCGCCAATCTGAACACCGCCAGCATTATCGCGGGCTACACGGTTATCCGTGCTCCGTTCTCCGGCGTGGTAACGGACCGCGATCTGGCGCAGGGAGCGCTGGTGCAGGCCGGCGCACCAATTCTGGATATCGCGCAGAACAGCATGATGCGCCTGCAAGCGAACGTCGCACAAAGCGACGCCTGGAGAATCCGGCCCGGCGACATTGTAACCGTCGATCTTCCGGGCGGCGGCGCACCCATTTCCACGCGGGTGAGCACGATCTTCCCGATCGCCGATCCAACGGCGCATACCTCGGTGGTGGAAGCCCTGGTACCCAATCCACAGGGTCGCATCCGATCCGGCGACTTCGTCACGATGCATATTCAGTTAGGTGAGGCGCGCACGGCTCTGTTGGCTCCGCTCTCCGCGATTGTGAAGGTTCCGGTCGCAACGACGCCCGTCCTGGCTACCGGTACGACGGCGGCCGTATGGACTGTGGTAGAGGGCAAGGCCGCCAAAACCATTTGGACCTGCTCGATGCACCCGCAAATCCGCGAGAACCACCCGGGCAAGTGCCCGATATGAGGGTGGAAGCTCATCCCACAGGCTGTGGGAGGAACGTTATCGGCGAAGTTGGTGCCCGTCACGCTCGGCAGCCATAACGGGAGCTTCGTGGATATACTGTCCGGCCTGGTGGCAGGGCAATCGGTGATCACGAGCGGCTACCGGAACCTCAAGGATGGAGACGCGATCACCACGGCCGGCGCGTCGGCGCCGCCACCGGCGGATCTGAAACGAAATACCCCAATGCCGGGAATGGCTGGGATGTCACAGTGAGTAGAGCACCGAACCCGCGCCGCGGTACCGGCGGCCTGAGTCGCATACCGCAGTGGTCCATCGAGCACCCGTATGTGGTAGTGCCGTTTTACGTTGCGGTGATCGCTGTAGCGATATTGTGCGTCCGGTCGGTGATACCGCGCAGGTTCGCGCCCTACGTCCCCAGCCCGGAGCTGGGCGTGGTGACTGCGATGCCCGGTCTCTCTGCCAAAGAGATGGAGCTTCAGGTTTCGGGCCCGCTCGAGCAGCAGCTCATCGACGTCCAGAACCTGCACTATGTGCGCAGTATCTCGGAAAACGGGATATCCATCGTTATTCTGGAGTTCAACTACGGCACCGATATGTCGAAGGCGCAGGCGAGCGTGCAAACGCTGCTTAATGTCGCACAGGCAAACCTGCCGGTCACCGGCGCCAACCTGAAGCCATCGTTCATCATCCCGGTTGATTCGTTGAATCTGCCGGTGATAACGTTCTCCCTCACCGGCGACGCGTCCCAGGGCTGGACGATGGCGAAGCTGCGTGAATTCGCCGACAACACGGTTGTAAGAAAGCTCAAGGCGCTTTCAGATGTCTTTGCCGTGGTGACGTTCGGCGGTTACCGCCGCCAGATCCAGGTGATCGTCGATCGAAACAAGCTCGCCGCATATGGTCTCTCCATCCTGAACGTTCGCGACGCCATCGATACATATAACGTCAGCGAGCCTGCAGGCACCATCACCACGAGCGCCACCGAGAGCATCATTCGGGTCGACAGTCGGGCGCGCTCGGCGGCCGACGTGGCAGCGTATCCGCTGACTGCGCACAACGGCGCCATTATACGTGTTGGTGATGTGGCCCATGTGGTCGATAGCTGGTGGGAACGGAAGAGCGCCTACAACTACCTGAGCCACGCGCCGGGAACAGCCGGCAGCGTAACGCCCTCCATCGAGGTCTCCGTTATCCAGAATCCGGGCGCCAGTTCGTATCAGGTGGTTCCCGGCGTCAACCGTGTCATTCATCAGGTGGAGCACCTGTATCCCGGCACACATTTTGCCGCCGCTTACGACAATGCCCACTTTGTCAACATCCTCTTCAACAACGTTTGGGAAGAGCTTGGCCTGGCCGTACTCCTCACGGCTTTGGTGGTGGTCTTCTTCCTCGGCGAGTGGCGGGGAACACTGATCGCGCTCATTACGCTGCCAACGGCGCTCGCTATGGCTGTATTGATGCTCGTTCCGTTCCACATGACGTTCAACAGCGGCACGCTCATTGGGCTGCTGCTTTCCATCGGACGCCTTACCGACGACACCATCATCGACATCCATTCTGTGGAACGGCACCTGAGAATGGGCAAAAACGCCAGAACGGCGACCATAGACGGCATTGCCGAAGTGCGGATGGCTGTGATCGGGTCCACGGTGGTGTTGATCCTCGCGCTATCGCCACTGCTGGTCTGCGGCGGCATCACCCAACTGATGTTTGTGGAACTGGTCTGGCCGATCATCTTTGGCCTGCTGGCTTCCATGCTCGTTTCATTTACGCTTACCGCGCTGCTGTGCGCCAACTGGCTGCGCCCCGAATCGGCGCGTGATGCCGACCGGAAGCACTGGCTGCTTCGGTGGCTCTACCTGCCGCTGGATCCGTTTCAGCACATGCTGGACCGGCTCGAGAAAGCCTATACACGAGCCATCCGGTCGCTGCTGCGCAACCGGTTCCTGAATGTCGCCGCCATCGGCGTCACCGTCATCATCGGTCTTACTGTCTATCACTTCATCGGCTCTGAAATGATGCCGCTGGCCGATGTGGGGCAGGCAAGTGGTGTGCTGGAGATGAAGCCGGGAACCAGCTTTGAGGCCACCGAAAACGCGGTCCACCAGCTGGAGCAGATTATGTTGAAGTACCCCGAGCTTCAGCGCGCCTCCATCGAAATCGGTACGGAAAACATGTTCGAGAGCTTCAGTCCCTACTTTACAGGGTATCAGATGCCGCAGGCCGACGGCGCTTCCATGATGCTCACTTTCATCGATAAGGATCAGCGACGCCGCAGCATCTGGCAGCTGATGGACGGTATACGGAAGCAGGCGCTCGCTACCATCCCCGGCATACGAAGGCTTCAACTCAAAGAGATGGGCGCCGACGTGATGGCTACGTCGGACGCGCCGGTTGATCTGATCATCTCGGGACCGAGCCTCAAGGAGCTTGCCGTGCTGGGGCGGCAAACCCGCGACATCGCCCGGCATACTCCGGGCCTGGTGCAAACCGCAACCACCTGGGCGATGGGTGTACCAGACTATGTGGTGCATGTGGATCCCGCGCGCGCGCAACAGGTGGGGCTTACGCCGGCGAGCATCGCGGAACAGACGTACTACGCCATGCATGGCGGAGTAGCGAGCCAGTTCTTCCAGCTGCCCAATATCCGGCAAGATACGATCGATATCCGTTACCGCGGGTCTCAGCGACTGACGCCGGATCAGTTGGGCCTGATGATGCTGGCCACGCCATCGGGAACCACAATCCCGCTTAAGGCGGTTGCAAGTGTGGAACTTCAGTCGGCGCCGACCGCCATCGAGCACGATGGCCTGCAGCGCGTCATCGGCGTTACCGGCTACTACCGCAAGGGGGGTCCGCCATCCATGGACCTGGCGATGAGCGTGATGATGAAGGCTATGGATACGCTGAACTTTCCACCGGGCTACAACATAGCGATGCGTGGCGATATGACGCAGATGATGGAGAGCTTCCGACGGCTGCTGTACGGTCTGCTCTTCGCACTGGTGCTGATGTATCTGGTTCTGGTTGCGCAGTTCCGTGGATTCCTACAGCCGCTCCAGATGCTGGCTTCGTTGCCGCTCGAACTCTCTGGTGTCTTCTTCGCGCTCTGGATTGCGCATCAGGCATTTTCAACTGTATCCATAATGGCCATCATAGTACTAAGCGGCATGGACATGACCGCGGCCATCCTCATGATCGATCTCGTGTCGAAGTACCGGGACCGCGGCATCCCGCGCGACCGGGCGATCGAGGAGGCATGCCCGCAGCGGCTGCGGCCCATCCTGATGACCGCGCTCATCACCATCGTGGTTATGGCGCCGGTGGCGCTGGCGCCCCGCACCGGTTTGGACGCTTATCAGCCGCTGGGCACCACCATTCTCGGCGGCCTCACGGTGGGCACACTCCTCAGCCTGTTCGAAATACCGCTGATGCACACGTACGTCGACGACCTGGTGAAATGGATCCAGAAAGTCTTCCTCAAACGTGACTGGACGTGGCCGGTTATCGATGAGAGCGCTGAAGAACGTGAAAGCGGGTAGGGCAAGCGCCGGCCACCCGTTGCCGGCGCAGCGTTGTCGTCAATGATTCGGCACCGGCCGCCTTACGTCTTCGCTTCGCTGCCCTGCGGCGGTGCTGGACCGTAGCGCTGCGCCCGGCCCCGCGCAAAACCGCTCGCCTTAAATCTGCGACCGATCCGACCGATTGGACCGATCGCGGTTACGCCCGTGTGTGGGGTTACCAGATATGTGAGACGGCAACCACTCTGCCCGCTTCTGCGCCTGAGTTGCGATCGCCGCCGCGAACCAATCTCAGCGGCATCGGTGCAGCGGAGGCAGGGCAGCCTTGCTCGGTCGTCCAGTTTCTGGGCGGTCATCACAACCAACACAGTTGGATCAACCGCTGATCGTTCCCTCGAGGCGCGCATCCCCAAAACAGCTTCCGGATGGCATGGCGATAACCACATCAGATACCGCGAGTCGCCAACGTCCGGGGAGGACAACACGGCGGCAATCTGGAACCGTACCTTTGCGCCGCCGTTCGGCTTCGGCGCCCGGTATTATCGGCACTCGCCACTCGCGGCCTTCGGTATCGGTATTCGCTGCCGCAGCCGTTTGCTGTTTAGAAAGGAAATCGACACCATGAAGTTTCGAAGACTTGGAACACTCATTGCTGTTGCCCTTGCGGCCATCGCAATTCCGCGCCCTGGCATCGCCCAGCAGTACTCGATCATCAATGTCAACCCGAGCGGCACAATCGGCACGCCAACCGGGGTCAACGATGACTACCAGGTTGTCGGGAACGATGGCACCGGTAAAGGGTTCGTCTGGATGCCGGGTGTGCCGTCGTTCCATTTCGATACGACCGTGTCGCATACACACTACTACGGCTATGCGATCAACAATCTGGGGGAGATCGGTGGAACCGCCTGGAACGCCACTGTGAGTGCCGCCGTTGCCCTCGGCGTGTGGGCTCCGATCGCGTACTTTAGCACCACGTATACGGTCGTTGAAAACCTGGGCGGCAGCAACGCTACGGATTGGCCCGGGGCCGCTCTCGGGATAAATGACGATGGCTACCTTTGCGGGACCATTCAGGATACCGCCAGGACGCCGGACACGTTCGATGGCATTGAATTCGCACCAGACACCAGCTACGCATACTATTTTGCGAACGATCAGTACACCGGCGTCTCGAACATATTTGAGGATATGTGCGGTACGGATATCGGCGTTACCCCGGCTCAGGCGGTATTCAGCTCCAACTTCTTTACCAAGGGATTCGGCGCCGTAGCGCTGACCGGAGGCAGTTTTGGCGGCGTGACGTACACCACACCCTCCACGGCAACCGGAATAGACGATTCCGATGACGTAGTCGGAAGCGCGCAGAGCAGCGTCACCGGCGCTGCCGAGGCATTTGCCTGGAATGGGCGGACGGGCGCGCCGTACGGTCCGCTTGGTTACCTGCACAACACCGACTACAGTGTAGCGAACGCCATCAATACGGCGAGTGGCATTGTCGTGGGACAATCGGGTAAGCATGCCTTCCTCTGGTCTGGTGATGTTACCAACCCGTCCGCAGGCACCATGACCGACCTGAACACGCTTGTAGAGAACAGCAGCGGCTGGCGCCTCGTCAACGCAACGGGTCTGAACGACTATGGCGCTATTGTAGGCACCGGTTACTATCAGCAGAAGCAGGCCGGCTTCCTGGCAATACCGGTAATCATCAGCAGCATCTCCACGACTTACCCAACCGTGGTAGGCGGCCAGACCATCAGCGGAACCGTAACGCTCGACGCACCCGCACCGTTCGATATGGACGTAACGGTGACGTCTTACAGCGGCAAACTGAACTTCGGCACCGGAGTCTACTCCACCGGCGTGCTGATTTCGGCCGGCAATACGAGTGCGGACTTTGTGGCAAATACCAGCACCGTCACTACCGACACGCCGGTTGTCCTCAAGGCTACGTTTGGTGGATGGCGGCGATACACCACGGTTCACATTCTGCCTTAGCATAGGACAGGTGTAAGCGCCTGATCCTTCGGCAGTCGATTCAGCGGCAGCTCGATGGATGGTGCATCGCCAGTACGATGGCTCGACCGGGGTTCGGGCGAGCCATCGATCTCAAATGTCGCGCCTGAGTCCTCAGGCAGGCGCCGGCGCGTCACCTCCCGTCTGTTCTTGACCGGCTAAACCGCCTGTGTTATAATGGAACGGCGGGCCACTCGTGCTGCATTGAGCGAGATTTCCTCAGGAGCCTTTGAAACTTTGACACAGGCCACCGTGTTTGACAGCGAGGATCAGCCCGGTCGTAGAATCGCCGAGCTGGAAGCGCAACTGGAGGAGGCCCGCCATCGCATGGCGGAGATGGAACGGGCAAGGCGCGCCGACGATGTTGGCGACTACACCGTGCCCATCAGCGAGTTCGAAGAGACGCTCCGCCGGCTGGTCCAGCGAACCGCCATGATCGTACAAGCTGAAAAGTGCGTGATCATGGTGCGCGATCGCGAAACCGGTGATTTGATAGCCCGGTCGCCGGCTTTCGGCATGACCGATGAAGAGGTGCGCACGTACCGTGTGCCGGTTGATATGGGCGTCTCCGGTATGGTGTTCCGCACCGGCGAGCCGACCATCTTCCACGATACCAACCACGACGACCGGCTGCTGCAGGAGCTGGTCGATCGCCTCAAAATACACAACGGCGTTACTGTTCCCCTTCTCGTGGAGCGGCGTGATGCCAGTGGAGCAACTGCGGAACGCATCGCCATCGGAGTGCTTCACTGTTTCAACAAGCGGTACGACGCGGAGTTTATCGACGAGGACGTGCGGCTGCTTGAACGCCTGTCGCGCAACGCGGCGTCGGTTATTGCGAACGCACAGGCATTTCGGGATGTACTCGAAGAAAAGCAGCAGCTGGTCCATACGCTGGAGAGCCTCACCGCGGGATTACTGCTGATCAACCACCGCGGGCGCATCGGCCAGATGAACGCCAAGGCGCGCGCCATGTTCTGCGTGGATGAGGCCATTGAGCCCATCGGCCGCGACTATCGGGAACTGATCCACCACGATGAGTGCCTCAGGATTCTCGACAATCTCCTGCAGCGCGCCGGGCTGCCGGCCGTAGCGCAGGAGCTGGACGACGACGGCAGCCGCCATGTAGATGAGATCACCGTAACAGGAGAAGAGGAGCAGTACTTCTACCAGGTGCATGCCGCCAATGTACGGGGCGATAACGATGAGGACATTGGCACCGCGTTCATCTTCAACGACGTGACCGACATTCGCAACGTGGAGCGCATGAAGACCGAGTTTGTCTCGATTGTATCGCATGAACTTCGCACACCACTCACCCCGATGAAGGGCTTCGTGAGCACGCTGCTCCAGGATCCTGATGAGGAGTTCTATACGCGCGCGGACCGGCGTGAGTTCTACGAAATCATCGATCAGAATGTTGACCGGCTGCGCCGGCTCATCGATGACCTCCTGAACGTTTCACGCATCGAAAAGACCGGAATCGCCGGGATCGAGATGACGTTCGAGATGGCCGATCTGCGCCAGGCCACCGACGAGGTTTTGGCAATTCAACGTGGGATGACCGACCGGCACACGCTCATCGCCGATTTTGATCCCGAACATATCCTGGCGGAGGTCGACCCCGACAAGATTCAGAACATCCTGCAGAACCTGGTCTCCAACGCCATCAAATACTCACCCGCTGGGGGCGAAGTGCGCGTCACCTGCAGGCTGGAGGCAGAAACGGAAACCGTGCTCATCGGCGTGAAGGATGAAGGCACCGGGATAGCGGAAGCCGCGCAGAAGAAGCTGTTCCAGAAGTTCTACCGTGTCGATAATAAGAGTACGCGCAAGGTCGGCGGCACCGGAATTGGCCTATTCCTGGTGAAAAACCTCGTGGAGGCTCACAACGGGTCTATCTGGGTGGATAGCAAGGCTGGCTGTGGATCCACGTTCTGGGTGCGCCTGCCCGTCCACCAACCCCGACCGGAAACCACCGCCGCAGCAGGGCAATGAGCGACGAAACGGCTAAGCCACCGCGCCTGGCGGTGCTCCGCGAAGCGTCGGCCCACGACTTGCAGCTGCCACGCTACGCAACGGCCGGCTCCGCTGGAATGGATCTCTGCGCCGACGTGCCGCGCGAAAGCCCCGTTGAGCTCCAGCCCGGCGAGTGGTGCACTGTCTCCACCGGCCTCCGAGTCCAGGTTCCTGTGGGCTTTGAGGCACAGGTTCGGGCACGCAGCGGCCTTGCGTCGCGGTCCGGTATCGGCCTGTTGAATGGGATCGGAACTATAGATTCCGATTATCGCGGCGTAGTTTCCGTCATCCTCATGAACTGGGGCCGAGAGAGTTTCGTAGTAAACCGTGGCGACCGCATCGCGCAGCTGGTTCTGGCTGCCGCCCCACAGGTCGAACTGGTAGAGGTAGCGGAACTCGCCGACACCAGTCGAGGCGATGGAGGCTTTGGCAGCACCGGCTGCGCCTCGCCGCGTTAAAACCAGCCTCCGGATCAAACCAATGCCAGCCTCCAACCGCTGCACGCAATGCAGTTCCACCAACGATGTTGACGCCGCGTTCTGTTCCCGTTGCGGCTCGCCTCTTACCGGCGGGGCGGGAACGACCGTTTCGGCAGGCCGGCCTGCTGTTGATGTTGCGGCAATTCTCGCCGCGGCAAATCTCAGCCGCGTCCGCAAAAGCTATCCGGAGGCCGTGGACCTCTGTGTGAACCTGCTGGAGGTCGCGCCTACAGACCGCGCTGCACACTCGCTGCTGGGCGACATCTACCGTGACATGGGCCGCCACCACGAAGCACAGAGGTGGTACCGGATGGCCGTCGACCTGGAACCGACAGACGGAGACCGCCGCAAACTGGCGGCAGCCGAACGTCGGGCAGGAATGGAAGCCACGACGCCGACGCCGGACTCGCTGAGCCGCATGGTTGCCGCAGATGGCTCGGTTATTGGCGGCACGGCGGCGCTGATGGGGCTGCCTCCGCAGCGGTGGTTACGGATTATAACTATTGCAGCTATAGCATTTTTAGCCACAATCGCCGTGATGATTCTCGTCATGGCGCCGAAGCAGAGGGCGGCGGCGCCACTGCCGCACGCGCTGGACCTTGCGCCATCTGGTCCGCCCATCATCGTCGGCTCGACAGGCACCGAAGGAGTAACCGCTCCGGACGATAACCAGCGTGCCGGCAGCAGATATTCGGCCGGCGGGTCCGGATTCGCACCGGATAGCGGGCCGCCAAACGGTGAGCAGCCGTCGGTGCAACCAGGCGCCGGCACGCCGGTTACCGCCGGCTCTGGCGCAGTCTTGCAGCCAGTCGCGCTACCGCAGGGCGTCACGATCACCTCACAGCGGACAGATAGTGGCGGACACACCACCAACATCACTGCCGAAGTGCAGGGGGTAACGCCGGATAGCATTAACGGCGCTCAACTGGCGCTGGCGCAGGGAGCGTTTGCCTGCGCCAGGAACGTGCTGTCGCAGGATCCTACGCTGCAATCGGCCGCGATTTCACTGGTGACACCCGCAGAGCCGGCCGGTAACCGGCTGCTGCTGAGCGGCACGATCAGTCGCGCTGCCGCTGCTTCAAACTTCCAGCAAATGACCGCCGACGCGCTGCTGGCACAAATCGACAACCTCCAATGGGGCAGCGGCGGGGAATCACCCTAGCAGGCAGCCAGCTTACGGTTCGTCGCCAGCATCGCTGTCGGCAACTCCCGGAATATCCAGCAAGTCGCCTTCCGACACCTCTTCCTCAGTATCCTCGTCGGTGTGAAGCCCGGATGCTACCCCGGACTCTAAGACAACGTCGGCTTCGTCCGCCACATCATCCGGGCTGGCGACGTGAGGAACCGGCGCCGGCATCGTCAGCAGCGCAGGACGTTCGGGCAGCGGAGGCAGGCCCGCTGCCGAGGTGTGTCGCTGCCGGACCTCCTCGCAGACGAACTTTACCTTCACGTCGGCCATCCATTGCGGAATCTTCGGCATCGCCTTGCCGGTTTCCGAGCACTTGACCTCTTTAACCTCTTTATCCGGTTCACGCATCTACCAGCATCTCCTGCAATGCGGCTACTTGCCGCGGACCTCTGTACCGTGCGCCGACGACTTGTCGCTGCTGACCCCACGTGCCTGCGGCGCGGATGGCGATTTGGCCGTGTGTGTCATCGAAAGATAGCCATTCAACAGCATCAGCGCACCGCCAAACAGATACACTATCGAACTCCAGGCGTCTACCGGGCGTCCGGGCGACTCAAGAAACTTTCCGCCGGTTGCAAAACTGATAAGGCTAATGGCTATTAAGGCAACACCAATAAGAACAAAGATATTCAGGTAACGCAGCATCTACTCCGCCTCGGACACAACTCGGGCACACATCGGCACAGGTTATTGTACCCTGCCGGCGCCCTCTGGCGCGCGATACGGTTTGGCCGGCGACTCCCGCTTACGCATTGGTTCACCGGATGGCCAGGCGGCCCAGCTATCGGCAGGCCGATCGAGGAACAGCGGTCCCAGGCTCTTTTGCGCCACATAGATGGCGCCGAATGCCTCATCGCGCGTTACCGGTTCGTTGGGCTGCAGCAGTAGATGGCCGTTGGGCGTCAGGGCGCTCCATGCGTCCCATAGCTCCGAGTCGATGCCCAGGCGCTCCAGTTCGGCGCCGGCGCGCGCGGTGGCCTGGTCATGAACGTCGGCGTACAGCGATGTGTCGACGCCGGCGCTGCTGAGGGCAAGGGTGGATGCAAGTTCACGCATGAACAGTGCGCGGGTCACAATCCCGGCGCCGCCGGGCCCCTGCAGCAGACGCACTGCCGCGGCGTTGGAAAGTGACTGCATCGGCCAACTTCCGCCATTCCACGCATCCGGAGCCGATCTGCCAAAGCCGTGCGCTGCAAGCACCCAAAGCAGCCGACCCAGCTCATGCCGCGTCAGGTTTGCGTGTGGCCGAAAGGCCGAGCCGGTGATCCGGAAGCCACGCACCGAGAGGCGCTGGATGGCGTCGAACCAGGGATCCTGGGGGGACACGTCGCGGTAGTACACCAGCCGCGCATCGGTTGCGCGTCCCGTCTCCGCCGCAGGCTGCAGCAGAATGTCCTGCACCTGTCGCGCCGGAACGCGGCATATCGGCAGCCCGTACCTCAGCGCCAGCCACGCCATTGCGCCGGCCGCATCGCCGCACTCCATGCGCACCATCTCCAGGCGATAGGTGCCAAATGCGGGATGTGTGGCCGAAACGGCTGTGGTGACCACCACGTTCTCCAGGTCGCGCGGAATAAGCATGCCCATCGGAAGCTCATGTACCGGCGTGTAGCGGTAGAGCCAGTACTCTCCCTCTCCCATGTCGGGCCGGGACCAGTCTGTCTTGGGCTCCACAGCATGGGAATCCATCGGATAGTCACCGATGCCGATACTGTCGCTGCGATCAAACTCGTTCGAGTCGGTCACATCCCATTCGTGCACCGTCTCTTCGCCTGCGATGCGACGGCCCTCGCGTACATAGAGCAGCGGCGGAAAACCTCCGCTGTCACGGTACTCATCGTCCGGCAGACCCAACTGCTTAAGGCCGAGCGCGGTCTGAAGATAGTAGAGGTAGCCGAGCATGTGCTGCCTGTAGATTGCCTCGATTCGCGCACGCTCCTGATAACTGCCGGCCGCATAGCCGTAATTGATGGCTTGAAGGTCGTTTCCTTGCGGATGCTGATTGAGCTCGAACTTGCCGTTTGGCATCCTCCCCGAAGTTACCGCCCACGATTGCTTCCATGGCGGCGTATGGATGTAATCGGCTTCGTGATAACCCGGCGGCTCCGGGATGGTGTGGTCCGTGCCGCTTCCGTAGTCCTTCACGGTGAGCAGATAGGCGTACGACATGATCCTGGCATCTGCAGCGCCGGTTGTGCCCGCCTCCAACCGGTCTGCCGCTCTGTCGTAGTAGATGACGCCATCGTGGGGGTCCAGCATGGAAGCTGCTTCGCGCCCGATGCGGAATCGAGCGCCGGCCATAGCGGCCAGGTCGCCACAGTCGGTTGCATCAACAAACACTCCGGCCTGCAGCAGCGCTCGTTGGCCGGTCGGCCTGCCGTCGGACCCAAGCTGCTGAATCACCACGCCGGTTACCCGGCGCCTTGGCGCCGGCGGCACGGTACGCTCTAACGAGTCAAACCACTCCGACGGCTCGCCAGAGGGGCTGCAGGCTCTCCGCAACTTCCTCCGGCCGAAACTGGATGTCTCTACCGACTCAAGCCGGGCAAGACGGTAGATCGTGATACCCGGCGTACCGTACAGAAGCGATTTCATCGCCTGCTGCGCTACACGCGGCTCGTACGAGAATCCGTTCGTGTGGATACCTTCAGCGGCGTAGATCCGCCGCACGCGCCTCGTAAACCGCAAAAGAAAGCCGGCGGCGTGGTAGTTTCGCCGGATATCGGTCGCGCTCAGTCCATTGACAGGCATGCCACCGAGCCGTGTTGTTGGCTCAACCAGCGCTACCTTCAAGCCCAGCTGCGCGGCCGAGATGGCTGCCGCCACGCCGCCTGAAGAGGCCTGCACAACTACTACGTCGAAGTGACGTGTGCCCATACGTCCGTGAGTTGCCGCCGGAAACTCCGCAAAGGTACGCTCTTCGTAGAGGGCCGGCGTGCTCCGCCCGTCGACGCCCTGCGCCGCGATGCAATATGTGTGCGTCGATCCGGGCGCCAATCCTTCGTCCGTCCAGATTCTGGCGCTGGACGGGAGGTGCGCCACTGTGCGTCCATCGCGAGTTATAACGTAGTCTGTCGCGCCGGCGTCGGCCGCCCAATAGAGGCGGATTTGCGTAGGAGAGGCAGCTATCGCTTCAAACTCGGCTGGCTGAGCGGGCGGCGCCGGCTGACCCCGAGCGCCGGCTGCAGCAAGCGGCGTCAACGCACCGAGGATTGCAACGGTGCGCTGGAGCGTTCGCGTCGAACCTGCGTGCATACCGGTGCGGGCTATCACACAGCGATGCCGTCCATGGTTTGGTGCCAGACGCGTGTCAACTCTGCCTGTTCGGCTGTTGTCGGCGGCCCGGCGCCGTATACCGCTGTGCCGACAGGCAGTCCGCGCATTGCAAGCAGGTACTTGATCGCAGCCACGGTTCCAAGTGGCTTAACCGCGTCACGCAACGCGGTCAGGCGGGGCTGCAGATTCCTTTCGCCGCTCCAGATACGCGAAACTAGCTCGGGAGCCACATTGGCCAGCGCCGAGATGAACCCCGCGGCTCCCAGCTCTGCAGCGCGGGCACAGAAGTGATCGCCGCCCGCGAATACGCGCGATCGCTCTCCGAACTTTTCAATCAACGTCGCCACTCGCCGTTCATCGCCTGATGAGTCCTTGATCCCGCTTAATATGCCGTCATCCGTCAGGCGGCCATAACTCTCCAGCGAAATGCCATTGATAGCCTGCTGAGGAATGTGGTACGCGAACACCGGCAGCGCGGCTGCGGCGGCGGCATCTGTGTACCACCGGTACACGTCGCAATCATCAACGGGATAGTAGATTGGGGGCTGCAGGAAGAGCGCGGCAGCGCCGGCGGCGGCCGCGGCCTGCGCAACACGGATCACGCCCGGCATGGTCGGCTGCCAGATGCCGGCGATAACCGGCACATTCGCCCCGGCAACAGCTACCAGCGACTGGTAAAGCCTGTACCGATCATGCTCATGTACAGCCAGGAACTCGCCGCTGCTGCCGCACGGGCACAGACCCCGCACGCCGCGCTCGAGGAGCCAGGAAGCATGTTGTGCTGCCGCAGAGCAATCCGCGGCCTCGCCATCAAATGGCGTCACAATCGCGGCATAGCAGCCGGCAAACCGGAACGGGTCGGAGTAGCTCATCTCGGTTCTGTCTGTTCGCGCGCCGGAGGCGCGGTTCCTGCACGGCCAGGCGCGCCCCGCCGGCCGGTTCCGGCCAGTCCAGCCGGTAAAATAAGCGCCAAGGCGCCACAGGCTCAAGCGGCCAAACTTTGTGGTTGCGCCAGGTGGGAAGCGATGCCGATCACGCAAAGGTACGGGGTTCGGGAGGAGCGTCGCTGCCGCCGGCCATGCTCGCTGGCCGCTTGAAAACGGCTGCTGCCGGCCGCATCGTCCTTCGTGTCGCAATCGGCCTTGCGGCAGCTTCCTCTCTGTTCGGCGCCGGGTGCAGCCCGCGTCGGTCTACCCCCGCCGGCACGTCGTTCACCGTCTGGTCGATGTGGAGTGGCCAGGAGGAGCGCAATTTCGAGGCGGTGCTCCAACGGTATGAACAGCTGCACCCCGGCGTGCACATCCGAAACCTGGGCGCCGTCGCAGACGACACCAAGACGATACGCGCGATAGTAGCGGGTGTGCCGCCCGACCTGTTCACACTCTCGGATCCCTCTTACCTCGGTCCGCTGGCGCGGGACGGCGCCCTGACACCGCTCGATTCGCGCTTTGCCGCATCCGGCATCAAAACTCACGACTATGTGCCGGCATCGCTGCGCCTGTGCATGTACAACGGCCATCTCTACGGCATTCCTTTTCTCATCGACGATGAGGCGCTGCTCTGGAACAAGGCCGAATTTCGCGCAGCAGGACTGAATCCCGACCGGCCACCACAGACACTGGGGGAGCTCGCCAACGACGCGGTACGGCTTACGAAGCGCACTCCCGCGGGCGCTATTGGCACGCTGGGAATGCGGCCCGTCAGCGATCTCTACACCATCTGCGCGCTCTTCGGTGGGCGGCTTGCCGATGCTTCCGGTCGGACGATAACGGCTGCAGACACAGGCAATATCGCTGCATTGACCTGGTACAAAAGGCTGGTTGATCGTGAGGGCGGCGCGGAGTCTGTGGACGCGTTCGCTACGGGATTCGGCAGCGATCAGGGCGGCAGCAATCCGTTCTTCACCGGCAAGGTAGCCATGATGATCAACGGCGAATGGAACCCCTACTGGATTTCGCGTTACGCTCCGAGCCTGGACTACGGTGTTGCACCGATTCCACCTCCGGCCGCCGATCCGCAACGGCTCGGAACGACCTGGGTGGGTGGCAACGTCTTTTGTATACCAAAGGAGAGCCGCCATCCACTGGCTGCCTGGCGGTTCCTGGTGTGGACGCAGTCGCGCGAGGCGCAGGTAATGTTCGCCCGCAGGATGAACAATGTGCCCAACATCCTGTCGGTGCTGAGCGATCCTGCGCTGCGTACCGGTGCGCCATTCCGCAGTCGTTACGCCATCTTTCTCAACCTGGCCGCTGGATCACAAACACTCTGCTTTCCACCCATGCCAGTGGCCAGCCTCTATAACAACCAGATGAGCAACGCGATTGAGCGCGTGCTTCTCGGAGATCTGTCGCCGACCGCAGCGCTTCAAGGTGTTCAAACACGTGTTCAGAGCGAGCTGAACCGCTCGTGACCACCGTGCCGGCACGGCGAACCTCCTCGCGGTCGGGGCAAGATGCCCGTGCGCTGCGCATTGGTCTTGTCTTCGTTTCGCCGTGGATCATTGGGTTTCTGATCTTTACGCTCTATCCGATTCTTGCATCGCTGTACTACAGCTTTTGCCAGTACCGTGTGCTTACCCCTCCGCACTGGGTTGGCGTGCGAAACTACGTCGATCTGTTCACCGATCGCGAATACTTCCTCCAGTCGCTCTGGAACACGTGCTTCATGTTTCTGGAGTTGCCTTTGTCGCTGGTTTTTGGTTTGGCGATAGCGCTGCTCCTCAACCAGAAGCTGAAAGGCATGGCCTGGTTTCGCACGCTGTACTACCTCCCTTCCGTGGTGCCAACGGTAGCCTCATCCATCTTGTGGCTGTGGTTGCTTAACCCGGAGTACGGCCTTGTTAACAAAACGCTTCAGGTGTTTCATATTCAGACCACCGCGTGGTTGGCAGACCGGATGTGGGCCAAACCCGGCTTTATTGTGATGGACTTGTGGTCCGTTGGCGGTGGAATGGTGATCTACCTCGCATCGCTTCAAGGCGTTCCCCAGCACCTTTACGAAGCCGCCGAGCTGGACGGCGCATCGCCCTGGCAAAAGCTGCTCAATGTGACGCTGCCGTCGATATCCCCCGTGATATTCTTTAATCTGATCCTTGGCGTAATTGGCACTTTTCAGTACTTCACGCAGGCCTTCGTGATGACCGGTTCGAACGGCAATGCCGGCGGGCCGGCGAACTCCACGCTGTTCTATGCCCTGTACCTCTACCAGAATGCGTTCCAGTACTTCCGCATGGGCTATGCATGCGCGATGGCATGGGTGCTTTTCGTTATCACTCTGGTTGCCGCATTGATCGTTTTTCGAACGTCGGCCAGATGGGTCTACTACGAAGGAGGTGGACGTTAACCGCACCGGCGGAACGTGTAATGCTGCGCTTCCTGGTGAAACAATTCAAGAAGGCCGCGCTTGGCGCCCGGCTCGCCGATGCCCTGGAAGAGCGCAACGGCCACGTTCGTCCTGCACCACCGGCGCCTGCCCGCACCGGCGTGGCGCCGCCGCTCGGCCGCGTAGAGGCGGTCGCCGGACCTCACGCCGGCGAGGTATTTCCGCTTCGACAGGGCGCCATCGTCGGCCGAGCCGCGGAGGCGCAGATATCGCTCTGCCGCGATAACTCCGTGAGCCGGCGCCACGCACGGATCATCGAGGAAGAGGGCCAGTGGCTGATCCAGGACGGCAAGAGTACGAATGGACTCTATGTAAACGGTGAGCGTGTCGCGGAGCACTGGCTGCGGTCGGGAGATCGCGTGACCATGGGCGTTACCACCCTGGTGATCACATGAGGGAGACGTGAAGCGGCCGGCCGACCCAACCCGGGAAGGCACTGAGCGAATCCAGGCGTTCAGCGACGGTGTCTTCGCCATTGCCATCACGCTGTTGATCCTGGATATCCACGTGCCCACTTTGCCAGCGAACGCGCCGCCGCATGCGCTGGCGCGGGCACTGGTCAACCAGTGGCCGGCGTACGGCGCCTACATCTTCACTTTCGTGATGATCGGCATCTACTGGGCGAACCACCACTACATTTTCCGCCTCTACGTCCGTACCAACCACGCCTTCAATCTGCTCAACGTGCTGTTTCTGATGTGCATCTGTTTTCTGCCATACCCCACGGCCGTGGTAGCGCAGTACTTTGCCGCGCCGAGCCAGCAAAGCGCCGCGGTTACCCTCTATGCGATCGGGCTGCTGCTGCCGGCAGCTACGTGGCTGCTCTGCTGGCTCTACGCCACGTCACGTCGCCGGTTGATTGATAAGCGCCTTACGCAGGGCTTTATCCGGCAGATGACCGTTCAATTCTGCGCTTCGTGCGCCGTATATGCGGTGGCGATTGCCGTGACGCAGGTAAGCCCTGGGGCCGGAATTGCCATTGCCCTGGGATTGACGCTGATCTACCTGCTGCCGCCACGCCCGCCGGAGTACGCCGGTTCAACCGTCGACGCCGGCGCCGGGCGCCCGTCGTAGACCGGTCACCTCAGGGCAGACGCCGGATGTAGATATTCTTGAACCACAACTGTGAGCCGTGGTGCTGCAGCTCGATCTGTTCTACCGGATAGATCGGCTTGCTGCGCTCCCAGTAGTTCTCCATCACAACGTTGTTGACCACCAGTTTGTGGTTCAGGTAGACCGTCACGCGGTCACCCACCATCACGATGCGGAAGTGGTTCCACTGGCCGATGGGATGATCGGCGAATACCAGCGGGTTGCTGGGTCCCTTGATGTTGTTGTAGAGGCCGCCCGATCCCAGCGGATTGTCCCAAATCTGAACCTGCGGGCTGCCGCGCAGGTAGATCCCGCTGTCACCCTTTGGGGGTATCTTCCAATCCACCATCATCTCAAAGTTGCCATACTGCTTGACGGTGCACAGGTTATTGTTGCGCCCGTCATACGTGATGGCCCCGTCTGCCACTTTCCAGTGCTGAAACGCCACGGCGGTCGCTTTCTTAGTGGCAGCGGCAAGCGCTTCGGGCGTCATCTTGTGCCGCGTTGGTGGATCTGCGACGAGGCCTTTCCAGCCGCGTAAGCTGTGCCCATCGAAGAGCGCCTTGAATCCTGCCGGCGGATGGTTGTCGCGCATCTGGTGGCCCAGGTCCTGCAGGTAGACGTTGCGAAACCATACGGTGCTTGGGCCGTGACCGAGGAAGCCAATGTGGCCTTGCGACCTCAGCATGCCGGGATGATCGGCCATCGTCTGTGGGTCCGTTACGCGGTTCAGCCATGCGTCCACCGTTGTGATGCCGTTGACGATTACCCGGATATGGCGGCCCTTTGCAACGATCTCTTCGGAGTTCCACTGGCCAACCGGGCGTTCGGCGCCACGCTTCGCCGGCCACACCTTATAGATGGAGCCGTGGTACTGCCCGGGCTCAAGGTGCGCGTAGTCCGGCGACGAGTCGTCTAACACCTGCACTTCCATACCCATGTAAGCCGCATCGCCCTGGAACGGAGCGCGAATGCCAATTCCGTTATTGCCGGCGGGGCTCAGCTTGAACTGGAAGCGAAACGCGAAGTCGCTGTAGTTCTTCTCGGTAAACAGGTTATCGTTGCAACCTGCCGGACACTCCAGCACGCCGCCGGGATCCACCTTGTAGGTGACCGCCGAGCCGCCGACCTCGCGCCAGCCGGCAAGGTCAGTGCCATTGAAAACGTGCACCCAGGGATGCTGCGCCGCAGCTGCGCTGCAGCAGGCGACCAAACACGCACCTGCCGCCGTCACGGCTCTCCAAAGACGAACCATATCTAAACTCCTTCTATAGCTCTGCGCCATTGACTATCAGGGCAAACCGGCACCCAAGTTTCTGGGCGGCCTTACGGCACATCGTCATTCGCATCACAAATATCTCAAAATACTCCATCACGGTAGCTTCACGGGTGTCAATATCCAGCCGCAAGCTCAGCAAGCGCTCGGAGCGGTTGACATCCATGTGCGACTTGCGGACAGCGAAGTTCACGCGATCGTGGATGTCGAATGTAGCGCGGTCCGGGTTCTGCACGCGCGTATAGTGCACGTCACTCTTGTCGGCCACAATCACCGCTGCGGCGATGTCCGTTATTGGCTCACCCTCCGGCTCCTCGTGATTTCCAATGGCTCCGATGATGGATGCCGTTTCGTAGGCCATCATAGCCATACCATCAAGCAGCTGAAACGCCATTACGGCGCCAATCTGCGGGTGGTATACGCGGTGTACGCAGTTGCCGATATCGTGCAGGTAACCGGCGATGCCGGCCAACTCGGCCTCGCGTTCCGCCATACCCAGATCGAGGCAGATGTTCCGCGCGATACCGGCAACCAGACCCGCGTGACGCAGCCCGTGCTCCGAGTAACCGATGACTGCCATTTGCTCGTTCGCCTTCTCGATATAGGCGTTCACCTTTCGACTGGAACGTACCTGTCGCAGCGTGACGAGGTTTGATGCCGCGTTCGGGACAGCATCAGCTGCTTCGTGCGATGTCACAGCTAAATCTCTCCCGCCGACGACGACGCCGCGCCAAACTTCGCGCCAAACTCCTCCGCAAACTGCCGCAGTCGGCCGGCCGCGATCTCCGCGCGGATCTGTTGCATAAGGTTTGCGTAGAATGCCAGGTTGTGGTAACTTGCCAATCGCGGTCCAAGCATTTCATTCGCCTTGAAGAGATGGTGGATATAGGCTCGCGTATACCGCTCGCATACCGCGCAGCTGCAGCCTGGATCTGGAGCGCAGAACTCGGTGGCAAATCGCGCATTCCTCAAATTGAGTGGTCCACTCGATGTGATCAGCTGCCCGTTACGCCCGTTGCGCGTCGGCAGCACACAGTCAAACATATCCACTCCCCGCAGCACGGCGTCAAGAATGTCCAGCGGTGTGCCCACACCCATCAGGTACCGTGGTCGCTCCTCCGGCAGAACCTCGCACGAAGATGCGACGGCGGCGCTGCGCATCTCGGGCGTTTCACCCACCGCCAGGCCGCCGATCGCATAGCCGGGAAAGTCCATCGCCACCAGTATCCGGCCGCTCTCCTGTCGCAATGTAGCGTCTACGCCGCCCTGAAGGATGCCGAAGAGCGCCTGCGCATCACCGCTTGCCGTCTTCATTCCCTGTGCGACCCACGCCTCCCTGCACCGTTCCGCCCAGCGATGCGTGCGATCTATTGCATTGCGCATCTCGTCCGGCTCGCAAGGGTAGGGCGGACACTCATCGAATGCCATGGCGATGTCGGCGCCAAGCATGTGCTGGATATGCATCACCGACGCCGGCGTGAAATGGCGTGGTGAGCCATCGATGTAGCTCTGAAACTCCACGCCATCATCATGGATTCGTCGCAGCCGCGCCAGACTGAAAACCTGAAATCCGCCGCTGTCGGTGAGCAGGGCGCCGTCCCAGCCCTCAAACCGGTGGAGGCCACCGACGGCTGCCACCAGCGCCTCACCCGGGCGCAAATGCAGGTGGTAGGTGTTGCCAAGGATGATACGGAAGGCCAGAGCATCGAGGTCACCGGCCGACATCGCCTTGACCGCGCCCTGCGTGCCCACCGGCATGAATACCGGCGTCTCCAGCTCGGCATGCGGCAGCGTCAGGCGCCCGCTGCGAGCCCGGCCGTCCCGGGCCAGCACCTCAAATCGCAGCCCGCTGTTCCTGTTCGGGCTGCTCACCGTCCAGCCAGCCAAAAGGCCAGCCCGACGGCAGCGGCAACCAGCGTTGCGGCGCAGAGCGCGATCTTCTCCTGTCGCTCGTACCGGAACTCTCTCGAGTGGCATATTATCACAACGAGAGCTATAGGCACTAGCGCCGGCAGCGCGATACCGGTCAGGTAAACCAGCGCGGAATACAAAGCCAGCACCACGTACATGATCCAGAACGTACGCCGTGCCGGTATGTGAAACCGCTTGAAGCACGCAAAAAAGAGCGCGATAAACAAAAAGTCCGCAAAACCGACGGTAAGAGCAATCGGGTGCGCCCCGTGCATCGCGCCATGAGTGGATGGAAGCTGTACCGTTAGGGTCTGCATGGCGTGAACAGCCGCTCCCGACTTCTTATGCACGGCTTGAGCCACGACTCCGCCACCGAACACGGCATACAGGTCCACGGCAGCCAGAACCACCGCCATCGGCAGCAGAAGTTTCACTTCGCCCACCAGGCGCGACACGGCAGCGCCAACTGCGGCCGCCAGCCAAATCTGAAGCAGGCCGCGCAGCCCCGGCACCATTGCTACCGCCAACCAGTACCAGCGTGTATCAGCCACCAGCGCCGGCCAACTCGACCAGTGCGGAAAGCGGAACAGCAGCAGCGGAACGGCGACAACCGGCAGTGCCAGCAGCAGCGTGGCCGGAAGGCTCAACCAGAGTATGCGCCGCTCCATCAAGGCGCGGCCGGCCCAGGCAGCAAACATAAGGGCCAGAAGCAGCGACAAAAAGGTGCTTGCGGCAACTACCGAAATGCTGCCGTTTGGTATTACCCCGGTAACGGTGTAGAACACCACATAAGCCAGCGCGGCCAGTGCGGCGAGGCCGGCGTCTGCGCCAGGGCCGGACTGCAGCGTCGCGCCATGGTCGGCAGTCGAATGCGACAGCGCCGCGATCGGCGTGGCTTCAGTATCGGAGTCGTTCGGCATACGGCAAAGGAGGAGCGCAGCGCGCGCGGCGATTCTATCCGGTTCCAGGCAATCGGTCAAGCGCACCGAGCGGGCGGACCGGGTTTGGGCTAACCAACGGGCGCGGGGCGCAGCCGCAAAGTGTCAGGCGCGTTCGGTGCTGGCGACCGGCGCCAGCAGGCATGGCCGTTCCGGCGGGCCGTCATCGCCGGCGGCCTTGCCTGTCTGCGCGCATCGGCCCCGCGATATGGCCCGAGTGATGACTCTTCACGTTGCCGTAAATGCTGCTATTTCACGGTGCCCGCGACACGAGCTTCGCATGTCGCCTTCGTGCTAGTCTGAAGCGCCTCCAAGATTGAAGAGCCGAGCAGCGTTGTCATGCACGATGCGGCGCATATCGGTCTCGGAGATCTCCGAATCGGTGAGCAAACCCAGCGCGGCCGCTGGATCGCAGTCGGGCGCTCCGCTTCCGAACAGGATCCGATGCGAACCCAGGGCAGCCACTGCGGCCGGAACCTTGGCGCGGTCCATTGGTCCGGATGTTTCCAATGTGATATTCACCGATTGGTGTGCTGCGGCGATGGCCGAGCGCCAGTCGGCTCCGCCCATGCCGAGGAAAACAAAGCGGTGCATGCTGTACTGCTTCGCCAGCTGCAGCGCCACTTCAACCCCCCTCGCATCGGCTGTCGGCACCAGAATGGGCTTCTGGAATCGGCGGCAGGCATTCAGGACTTCATCGGCAACCAGAACCGGCAGCGGTTCGCCCGGATGCGCCGGCTGCAGCGCCACCGCCAGAAACCGTCGACTGCCCAGCAAATCCCGAATGGCAATTACCGAATCCTCTACGCGGTTCAAATGAGCCACCACGCAACCGTACAGGCCCTCGGCGTGTTCCAGCATCGCATTCAGTATCCGATTTCCGGCGACCGGATCGGCCCACATGGCTCGACGTGAGGCGACGAGTGCCTGGTTCACGCCGGCATCCTTCAAAAAGGAGTTGAGCTGCTCCAGCGTGTTGGCCACGCCGTCGAGCGCATAGCCCTCAACTACGGTGTGGCAATCGAAAACCGCCATGGGGTCGCCTCCTTCGGATCAAGCGTCCAGTTTTAGAATGCGGCGTGCGTTGCCCGCTGCGATCTTTTGCGTGTCGCCTGGCGGCAGGGCTGCGCGCAGCAGAGCTGTCGCGGCGGCAGCCACGGGCTGCGCGGGAGCGCCGGTACCGAACACAAGGCGGTCCGCACCCAGTTGTTCCGCGAGCGCGGCGATCAGCCCGGTCGCGTGGAGCTGAGAGGTCTCAATGCTCCATGTCGGTTTGTCGGCAAGTGCAGCCACGGCTTCCGTCGCCAGCCTGAGGTCGATACCCACGAGAATGACGTCGCCGGTGCCGCCGACGGTGCGGGCCAGGTCACTCACCATGCCCGGCCGGTCTACCTGCACGGCAATCGGCAGCCCCTGCGCCGCTGCCTCGCGTGCCAAACCGGCGAAGGCCACCGAAGTTACCGGCCAGCCCTGTATATTTGGATAGAAGCGCAGCAACCGGAATCCCTGCTGCTTCAGACTTCGCACGGCTGCTGCGTTCGCCGTAAGGTGAGTTGGGTCTAGAGATGTGGCGGGCACCAGTTCCGAATGCTCCTTGCAGGCGGCGCCCGTAGCGGTATTACCGATCGCTGCATCCAGCAATACGGCCAGCGTCGACAGCGTGCAGGCGCGCTTGACACCGTGGCGCGCCATCAGTTGAAGCAGGCTGGCAGCAGTCATGTCGGCGCTCGCGATCGGCCACGGTCCAAACAGCGTGCTGATATCGATCAGGTCGGGTGCGATGGCGGCCAGCGCTCCGGGCTCTGTAGTCATGCGTCTCCTCCGGCCTCTACGGTGTCGGCACCGAGCGGAAGTTGTGATTGTACCGCAGCAAGTCGGCGGAGAACTCGGTCCCTCCCCAGTACGTCGAGGGTATCGAACAGTCCGGGACCTGTGGTTCTACCGGTAGCGGCTAACCGTGTGGTGTGCACCACTGGGCCAAATGGGAGGCCGAGGCTTTCCGCCGAAGCGTGCGTGATCTCCTCTAGGCGCTCAGGTGTCCATTCGTCGACCGCTTTAAATCCAAGCATCTGGCGCTCAAGAATGGATCCGGCAGAATCGGCCTTTAGCCACTTTCTTACGCCTTTGTCATCAAACTCGGCGGGAAACGCCGGTTCTTTGAAGAAGAACCGTACCAGGTCTGTGATCTCGCCGATTGTCTTGAGTCGCTCAATCTCTAGAGGCACCACCCGCCGTACATACGCTAACTCTTCTTCGGTTGGCCGGTCGGAGACGAGCCCGGCTTGGGAAAGATACGGCAGGCAAAGGCCAATGATGCGGCCGGGTTCGCTGGCTCGGATGTATTGACCGTTCATCCAGCGCAGTTTGTCGTAGTCGAAAACCGCGGGGTGTTCGGATAATCCCTCCAGACCGAACCGCTCGATGATCTCGGGCACAGAGAGCAGCTCAACCTGTTCACTACCGGGCGACCAACCGAGCAGCACCAGGAAGTTGAACAGCGCTTCCGGAAGGTAGCCGTCCCTTACGAATTCAGCGAACTGCGTTGAGCCGTGGCGCTTACCCAGCTTCTTGTGGTCGGGACCAACTATCAGAGAAGGATGGGCGAGCGGCGGCGGCTCCCAACCCAGCGCCCGAGATACCTGGACGAATTTCGGCGCGCTCGAAAGCCAGTCATCGCCCCGGATTACGTGCGTAATACCCATCAAGTGGTCGTCAACCACGCAGGCCAGAAAGTAGGTGGGGTATCCATCCGACTTTAAGAGCACCTGGTCGTCCTGCGATCGGTTGTCGTACCGGATTTCGCCGCGGATCAGGTCGTGAACCACCGTCTCGCCGTCCAACGGCATCGCCAATCGCACCACGGAGGGCGTGCCGGCTTTATCGAGGCGCGTGCGCTCTTCGACCGACAGGTTGCGACACCGCCGATCGTATCCGGTCGGCTGCTTCATCAACTGCTGCTCGGTGCGCATCGCTTCCAGCCGTTCGCGGGTGCAGTAACAGCGATATGCGCCGCCGCTTTGCAGCAGCTGTTCCGCGTACCCCAGATAGATGGGAAGCCGGCGGCTTTGCACGTAGGGCTCGTGTGGGCCTCCGGAAACCCACCACTCGTCCGGCACGATGCCGAGATACCGCATCGACGCCTCGAGGTCCCAAATACCCTCCGGCGAATAACGCTCTGCGGAGCGATCGGTATCCTCCAGACGCGCGATGAAGGTTCCCCCCATCTTTCGCGCGTACAGCCAGTTGTAGATCGCCGTGCGAACGTTGCCGACATGTGCCAGACCGGTTGGGCTCGGCGCGTACCGAACGCGAACCGTCAAGGCGAGTACACTTTGGGCCCGACCATCGCTTGAATTGCGGCTGAGCCCGTCATCATTGGTGGTCGACCTTGGCCACGTACTTCCTCTTCGACTTGTCGAAGCCCTGTGGCAGCTTCTTCAGGTCGAACACCCAACCGTTACCCCGCTGGACAAAGCACTGGTATTCGGAAAGCAGCGATGCGGTCAGGCGTCTACGCACGCGGCGAACCACATTAAGTTCGGCAAACAGAGTGCCAAACTCCGTTCCTTTTTTGTTGTGCTCCAGAATCTCGCGTACGATGTTAAAGGCGGGCATACCCTCGGCATCGGCGCGCTGCTGCAGTTCCAGAAGTTCAGTCAAGCGGTTCCGGCTGATAAACAGCGAGTGCTCGGACTCGTCGTTGTAGCTCACCCGGTACCGATCCGGCGCTTCCCGCTCCAGCATGAATGTGGCGCCGGAATCCATCGGAATAGACTTGAACCAGTCGAGGAGGCCATACGCGAGGCGCGTTTCATTATTGATATACACCTGAACACGATGGCCACCGCCCAAAAGGAATGTAGCCTCGATAATACTCGGCTCCGGTGGAAAGAATCCGGATGGGAACTGACACATCGGCATGGTGCCTAATTGCTTGTGATGATACTTGACCACCGCACGGGCGTTGGTCGGCGGATTTGGATCCGGCGGCGGCGGCGCCTCCTCGTCCAGCACATCCTGGCAGAATGGATCCAGAATCTCGCGCTGCAGGCCTGCTTCCAGCCCTTCATCATGCAGCAGGATGTCGACCGGCTGGCCTTCCGCATCCAGATATGCGGTGTCGGGAATGCGCAGCAACTGCGGCACACCGAAAACGTATGGTGGCACCACGCCAGGCTTGACGAATCGATCCGCGCCAACCCACGAGATACGCTTATCCTCTTGCAAGGCGCCAATCACAGTCTTCATATCGGTGGGATAGATGCGATAGTCCGGCGTGATCTCGAATACGTCCTCGAGAATCTGGCTTGCCGGCACCGACGTCTCGCTGTCCAGGATGATGCGCACGATCCGTTCTCGATCGTCGGGTGTCAGCTCCAGGGGGCGTGCGGCCTGTTCCGCCTCAGCTTCTGCAGCCTCGCTGACCTCCAGTTCGGAGAGCCGCGCAAATTCTGCCTCCAGCCGTGTGCGTAACTTCGACCCAATCCAGTGGCCGCTTGAAAGCAGGCTAATACCGGGAGCCAGCCACAAGGTTTGGTACAGAGCCTCGGCGTCAAACTCTGCCTGAAGATGTCGCCACGAAAGGGCCTGAAGTACCTTGTTGCTTACGGGCCGGTCCAGGTCATCCACCAACCGCGCTGTTGAGTCCGGCATAGCCGCCTGCCAGCCCAGCGCGTCTGCTTCACCAAGCAGCGCATCCATGGGCTCGTCCTCAAGAAAGTTCTCGAAGAGGATCTGATCCCAGGCAGCTTCCGGCTCCATTCCGGCAGCGCATTCCGTGTTCAGCAGCCAGGAACCGAGAGCCAGTTCGCCGCCGGGCATTACAAAAAACTGTCTGGATGTGCTCGCAAGGCGCTCCAGCATCGTCTCCAGTACTTCGACGGGTCGGCCATAGATGTGTCGCAGCTGACTCGCGATCAACGTCACTGCAAGCGGTACACCGGCCTCTTCCAGAATGCCGGTAATCGCGTTGTGAACGCTGGTCTCTCTAGGTACATCGCTGGCCCGGGTGCACCACTTGCGGTCGACGAGGCGGATCCGCCGATCCACCACAAGAGCAACCCGGCACAGGCGTGCATCGATCGCGGAGTTGTTGAGCGACCTGGCGATGTCACCTGTTTTTGCGATACCGTACAATTCCAGAACGGTATGATACACCTGATCGCCGACGAGCGTCAGCGCCAGAGCATCCAATGCGTCTACCGCCTCTGCGGTTTCTCGAACGGCTGTTGGCACGATTCTTCTCCTCTCGCTCTTTTCCGCGCCGAACGGCACTTTATGCCGCCGCGCAAGCTGCCGCCGAATCCGCTCTGTGCGGCAGAGCCGCACATCGGATATCGTAAGGGCCAGCTTCTGTTACTCGAACGCGCACAAATGTTCCGGGCGCCGCGGTGCAGCCGGTTACCAATGCTGAGCCATCTACTTCCGGAGCATCGCGCCACGTTCTGCCGATCCGGCAGCTCGGGTTGGCTGCATCGATGGCCTCAATCAGGACCTCCACCTCGGAGCCGACGAGAGCCTGGTTTCTGCGAAGTGAGATGGTTTGCTGGAGGCGCATAATGGCGCTGCGCCGTCGATGTTTCTCACGTGCGGGTACTCGTGGACGCAGCATCGCCGCAGGCGTGCCTTCCTCCACAGAGTACTCGAAGACACCCGCGTGGTCGAACGCCGCCTCCTCCACAAAACGCTCCAGCGTGCTGAACTGCTCCAGTGTTTCACCTGGAAAGCCCACGATGACCGTGGTTCGAAGCGCGATGTCCGGCACTGCCGCCCGCAGGCGCGCCACCAGCGCCAGGTTTCGCTGGTAGGAAAGCGGCCGACGCATGGCTTTCAGCACCGCGTCATCCGCATGCTGAAGTGGCATATCCAGGTAGTGGCAAACGTTTGGCACCGTGGCCATTGCGTGGATGAACGCCGCCGTAACGCGAGACGGATACGCGTAGAAGATTCGGATCCATCGAATCTGGTGGATGCGCCCCAACTCCTGCAGCAGCTCCGGCAGGCGCGGCTTGCCGTAGCGGTCGTACCCATATTGGGTTGTGTCCTGCGCGATGAGGTTGATCTCCCGAGCGCCGGACTCTGCGAGTGACGCAGCTTCCTGAACGATTACTTCGAATGGCTTGCTCTGGTGTTTGCCACGGAACGACGGGATGGCACAAAACGTGCATGCGTGGTCGCACCCCTCGGATATCTTCAGCCACGCGGACCACGGCGCGCCTATCCGGCGCCGCGTTGGAACATCCAGCCAGCGGTGATGCGGCAGCTCCGGCACGCCGGCGATAGCGTCCAACCGAATGAGCGTCGGTTCGGCAGCTGCAGCTGCGGCCTGCATTTGGCCCGTGCCTACAAATGCGTCAACCTCCGGCAACTCGGCGGCCAGGTCACGCGCGTACCGCTGCGCAAGGCAGCCGGCAACCACAACCCTACCAACCTCCCCACGCTTCTTCTTTTCTATCGCCTCAAGAATGGTATCCACGCTCTGCTGTTGCGCAGCGCGAATAAACGCACAGGTGTTGATAACCAGGGTATCGCAGTCGCCCTCGATGGAGGAGACATCATCGGCCGGTGTTGCCGCGTGTCCTGCCGCCTCCATGAGGCCAAGTATCTCCTCGGCATCTACCTCGTTCTTGGCGCATCCCAGATTGATCAGGCGAATTCGTGCCATGGTTAGTGTGCCAACAGACCAATGCGATGCGCCAGCGCCGATTGCAAAACGGCGCCGGGATCCAGTGCCTGTTTGTGTGCCAGGAACTGCCCCAGCGCTGCGTCGCCCAGCCAGGCGCGGGCCGCTGCCGGCGTGAGCGTGCTGTCCTTTGCCAGATAGAAGCGGCCATTTGCCTTTAGCACCGTTTCATTGAGCGCATCGGCCAGGCGCGCTAACCGGTTCCAGTCGGCGGGCACCGCGATGTCCAGCGCCAGCGAATACCCGTCAACACCGTGGCTGAGCAAAAACGAGTCGGCGCGGTGGCGTTTGATGACGCCAAGCCATGGCTCAAGGCGCAACCTGTGGCACACTTCGATCTGACGGCGAAAGCATGCGGCGGCCTCGGCCAGTGGAATGAAACTCTGGTACTGCACCAGCCCGCGCGCTCCATATATCCGCTTCCAATTCGGCACGTAGTCCAATAGGAATGCAAATGCTGCGTGCGACTGCCGGTAGCTGTTGGTCTTACCATGTGCGGCGCCAAAGCGCGCCGCGTTAAGTGCGCGGACACCCAGGCGGTTTGCCATTGGCCGCATCAGCCGCCACATCAGTGACTTGGGTAGCACTCCAAACAGCGTATCGGGCAGGTTCTGGCTGTCAATGCGCAGTGTTTGTGCCGGCTCTCGGTCCAGGCCCTCAGGCAGGTGCGCTGCTTCGTGCGCCAGCGTCCTGCCTGCGTGTGCGCCCGTTGTGAAGCAGTCGACCCAGCCTACCAGGTAGTCGGCCCGATCCAGGCGAGCCTCAAACGCGGCGATCGTCTCCTCAAAACTTCCGGTGGCGAATGGCGTTACGTGCAGCATGCCGGAATGCACGCGCTTCATCTGGATGCGCAATCGCGTGAACAGGCCAAGCAAGCCCGCGCCGCCGATGGCCGCACGCATCAGCGCCGATCCAGCGGCGCTGTCGAGGCTGTGAATGGTGCCATCCGGCGAAAGTAGGTCGGCCTCCAGGATGTGTTCACCAAATACGCCGGTACGCCAGTTGTTCTTGCCATGGATATTCATCGATGCGGCGCCACCGGCCGTTACGGCCATGGTGCCCGGTACCACGGGCGGCCACCATCCGTCACCTATTGAGGCGGCCCACATCGCCGCGAAGGTCACGCCCGGTTCAACATCCATAACGCCGGTTGTTGGATCCCATGCGAGTATGCGCGCCATGCGCGTTGTGTCGAGGCAAATCGCCTCAGCCAGCAGCGATGCGTCTCCGTAGCTGCAGCCGCCGCCGCGAAGAACCACCGGTATGCGGCGCCTTGTTGCAAGCTGAAACAACTCTCCGGCCGCTTCAACGGTGGATGGGCGGAATACGTACGCCATCGCGCTGGCATTATTACCCCACGAGTTAATCCGCTCCAGCCGGTCCACCGGTACGGCCCTGTTTCGCTCCACGCACGCAACTCCAGGTCTGGCCGGCATCATCGTGACCGAATACCTGCATGGATGCCCATAGCCAGGCAAGATGAAGGCATCACGACCTGATGACGCAAGCTAAATGCTCAGCTTTCGAAATACCGGCGAAGGGATAATGCGCAGCACCGGCGTCAAGGCGCCCCAGGCACGAGGCACGTACGCCTCGCGGCTGCGGCCATGCGCCGCCCGAAGTATCTGTTTTGCCGCTACATCGGCAGGAATAATTAATGGCAATTTTCCCATTCCCTCGGTCATCGGCGTGGCAACCGGGCCGGCTTTGATCGTCACCACGTTTACTCCGTAGCGCGTAAGGCTGTTTCGGAGCGACTCCAGGTATTGCGTAAGTGCGGCTTTCGCGGCGCCATAGGCGCGACTGCCTCGCCGTCCGCGCTCACCGGCCACGGAGGAGATGCCGATGATGGTGCCGGCGCGCGCAGCCTGAAAGCGAAGCGCCGCTTCGTTTAGCCATGCCATCGCGCCTAACAGGTTCACCTCCACCGCCTCTCGATCGATCTCGAAATCGTACTCGTCCGCACCAGTTACGCGCAAAACGCCGGTCGAGTAAATCACCATGTCCAGACCGCCAAGTTCGCGAGCGATCTCCTGAAACAGCCCGGGTACCTCGTCGAAGTGCCGGACGTCGTGAGAGTGCACAAACAGACGGCTGGTTCGGGAACGGGTAGAGCAGGCAGCTGCAACGAGGTCCAACTCAACCTGTCGCCGGGAGACCAGGGCGAGGTCGCATCCGCTATCTGCCAGCTGCAGCGCAAGCTGCTCGCCGATTCCGGACGAGGCGCCGATGATCAGGCATCGCTTCCATGCGGCGCTACCGGCAGGCATTTTCGAACCTCTCTCTAGAAAGCGCCGTGCGCTCTGGCTTAACCACTGTGTAACCGTACATTATACCCGTCCGTGGATTCATCGTGCTTTAGATACGTTACGTACCACACCGCCCATGGTACGCCTGCGGTAAAATGAAGACGGTACCGCTTTGCTTCAGGCGCGCAGCCTGCGCGCCGACGCATACCCCGCCTTTCCAATGCCATCTTTCACGCGATTTCGCGCGAACTTCGTCCTTCCGATTTCACAGCCGGCTCAGCGTGATGCCGAAGTGGTGGTGGGCAACGGGCTCGTTCACGCCGTACGGCCGGTGCAGCCGGCCGGCGCCGATGCGGTCGTGGATTTTGGCGATGCGATGCTTCTTCCCGGCTTGGTGAACGCGCACACGCACCTCGATTACACCGCGATGCGCGGAGCTGTTGAGGACCTGCCTTTCTTTCCCTGGATCCGCAGGTTGACGGCGATGCGAGCGGCGCTGGATCCCGATGACTGGGCAGCGTCGGCGGCGTGGGGCGCTTTGGAAGCGCTCACAGGCGGAGTAACTTCCGTCGGCGACTGCAGCCCAACCGGTGCGGCTGCGGATGCCTTGCGGAGCGCCGGGCTGGGCGGCGTTGTGTTTCACGAGGTGTTTGGTATTGGCAGCAAGGCTGGCATCCACGAAGCGCTCGTGCAGGTGGCAGGCGACGTGGAGCGTCTTCAGCGCACCACTGCTGGAACCGGAGTACAGATCGGCATCTCGCCGCACGCGCTCTATACGGTGCCGGCGGCCTGGTTCGGTGCGCTGCAGCAGTTTGCCGCCGGCCGTGGCTTGCGCGTCTGCACCCATGTGGCGGAATCGGTTGACGAATGTCGCCTGATACGCAGCGGAGAGGGCGAGTTCGCGACTATGCTGTCGCGGCGCGGATTCACGATTCAGCCGGGAGGCGGTACCTGCGTGGAGTATCTGGACGCCCACGGCGGAATCGGGCCGACCACGCTGCTCGTGCACGGCGTCCAGCTCTCAGAGCGGGATGCCGAAATCTGCCGGGGTAGCGGCGCCACCTGGGTGCACTGCCCGAAGTCGAATGCCAAGCTGGGAGCCGGCACCGCTTCGCTGGCGCTGCTTCGGCGGGCATCTTCCGGCGGTCCGGCCCTTGGTACCGACAGCGTGGTGAGCAATAACGGTATGGATATGTTCGAGGAGATGAGGTTCGGCGTGCTGGCGCAACGAGCCGCCACGCGGTGCGCAGAGTCGCCATCGCCGTCCGAGTTCCTGGAGATGGCGACGATCCATGGCGCACGCGCACTGGGCTTTACCGATCGTGGAACCCTGGACGCCGGAAACCGGGCCGATTTGTGCGCCGTATCGCTGGAACATCCGGGCATGCTTCCGTGCTATTCGCCCGAAGCTGCGCTCGTGTTTGCTGCGACTGCGCGCGACGTTGCGGCAGTCGCCGTGGGAGGCGAGATGCTCTATGATGCGAGCGCCGGCCCGAAACATGCGCAGCGGTTTCTGCGCGCCGACGCTCAAGCCGCCAGGATACGGCTGAACCGTGCGCAGGATCACATCCGTGAGTGGAGGGACCAAAATCGTGGCACATGAAATCGTCCGGGACCGGGAGGCGCCGCTGAGCGCAGTGATCGCCGGGTGCGGCTGGTTCGGCGGCGTTCATCGAGATCGCCTGGCGCACTTGCCGGGCGTGGAACTCGTTGGCGTCTGCGATCCCGACCCGACGGCGATGAGCAAGATGCTCTCACAGGGCACGGGTTCTTCTACCGGCAACGTGGTCACGACCACGAGTTATGATCAACTGCTGGACCTTGCGCCCGATTTCGTTTGCATCTGCACGCCAAATCCGTTTCACGTGCCGCAGATACTTGCCGCGCTCAAGCGTGGCATTCATGTCCTCTGCGAAAAGCCGCTCAGCCTGGATCCGGAAGAGGCACTGCAGGTGGTGACGGCTGCCGGAGAGAGCGGATTGCTGGTTGCCGTGTCGTACCAATCCCGGTACCGGCGCGCCGCCCGGTTACTCAAGGCTGCAATAGATTCAGGCAGGTGTGGGCGTGTAACCTCGGTGACGCTGTATGCCTCGGAGAACTGGGTTACGCCGAATGTAGGCACGTGGAGGCACGACCCGGAGAAGTGTCCGGGCGGCTACTTCGGCGATGCCAACGGCCACCAGATTGACGCGACGCTCTGGATGACCGGGCTGCACGCCACCGAAGTCCGCGCCGAGACGCACGGGCGTGGCACACCGGTGCCCATTTACACGATGGGCGAGGCCCGTCTTGCGGGGCCGCATGCCTGTCCCGCAGCACGGGCCTCCTTCGCGTTTGTTGGCGATGCGCGGATGTGGCGTGAGGAGATTGCTATACAGACGGAGGCTCTGGATTTTGTGATGCGTGACGGTTCGCTGTTGTTTAGCGATGGCAGCAAGCGCCTGGAACCCTATGACGGCTCCGCCAACGCACCGGCGCCGGTGGAGAGTAGCGACGAGCCCGACGAAGCGTTTGTTGCCGCGTTGCGCGGTGGTCCGGCGGTGCTTTCGCCGCCGGAATCTGTACTGCCGGTTATCCGTTTCACGCAGGCAGCGCTGACCTCAGCGCGGACCGGCGCAGATTGGACGCCGGCTGGTTGATGGCTGCGAAACCGGCGCCATGCGCATTGCGTACCAGTATTGGTAGCGTTAACGGGTCAGAGGGGATGCGACGACGAACACGCTGGGTACTGCCACAGATGCGGATCTCGTAAGGCAAACGCTGTGCGGTGCGAGCACCGCCTACGACTGCCTGATGAAGCGCTACCAGCGCCAGGTATATAATCTGGCGTTTCGCATGATCGGCAATGCCGAGGACGCGGGCGACCTGGTCCAGGAAACGTTTCTCCGCGCTTACTCTGCCCTGCCGTCCTTCCGTCAGGATGCCAGCTTCCTGACATGGCTGTACAAAATCGCCTCCAACCTCTGTATCGACCACCTGCGCTCACGCAAAACGCGCAGCGCTCTCTCACTCGACGTGGAGGTGGAAGAGGGTAGGGAACCCGCCGCCGACTCGCGCTCATGCGGGCCCGAGGATTGCGCCGTACGAGGCTCCATCCAGGAGATCGTTCAGCACGAGGTGCTCAACCTACCGGAGAAGTACCGTCTCGTAGTAGTGATGCGCCATTTGCAGGATATGAGTGTCGAGGAGATTGCCCAGGTGCTGGAGATACCGACGGGCACGGTTAAAACACATCTGTTTCGGGGACGAGATCTGCTGCGCAGCCGACTCCGCCCGATACTCGGAGGCGACGTGGATGGCCAATCGATTTGAACATGGGTCGCAGGAGGACCAAAACGCCTGGGGCAACTACGCCAGCCAGCCGGTTTATGGACTCGGCGCGGCCGCAAACTCCGAACATGCACTGTCGCTGTGTCTGCGTGTGAGCGAATTGCTGCCGGCGCTGGCGGAACAGGATCAACAGATTCGACCGGAGATGAGAAGTGCGCTGCTGGGCCACCTGGCAGTCTGCCCGGCCTGTACGCTGGAGTTTAACGAGATAAACCGGGTGATTCATCTCCTCTCCAGCGTTTCGCCCCTGCCCACGCCAACCGACTTTGCTTCAATAGTATCTGCGCACATCCGGTCGGAGTTCGGACCGATGGGCGGCGCCACTCACCCGTGGTCCGGGCTCCCGTCAGGCGCCGCGTACACAAGCGTCGCCGCCAAGCTCGTTGCCCGCCTTGCAGGCGCACTCAAGAAGGCCGGGCGACAGAGGCCTTAACCCCTTTGGTACGGCAGTGAGTCGCGGATTAGCCGGGGCCAACAACGTTCGGGTCACGCGAGGAGTGCGTACGGGGACTCCAGTACTTTCTTGAACTCCTGTAGGAACCGGGCGGAGACAACACCATCCAATACGCGGTGATCGGATGAGAGCGTCACCTTCATTATTGAGCGGAAGGCGACACCGGACTCGGTCTCCACAGCGGTGCGCTGCACGCCGCCGACCGCCAGGATCGCCGTCTCCGGCGGATTAATAATAGCTGTAAAAGCATCTACACCCATCATACCAAGGTTGGATGTACTGAACGTGCCCCCGCTGTACTCTTCGGGCTTCAACTGGTTTGCAAGCGCCTTCTTTTTCAACTCTGCCGCGTCCGCCGAGATTTGACGGAGCGTCTTTGCTTCACAGTTGCGTATAACGGGGATGATCAGCCCGTCTGGAATTCCGACCGCCATGCCGATATGGGCTGCGTGGTATTGGCGGACCACGCCCTCTTCGGAGATGGTGCTGTTGATGCGCGGTTCTGCACGCAGCGCCATGGCGCATGCCTTGATGATGGCGTCGTTGATAGTAACCTTTCCGGTCGACGTGTCGGCGTTCAGCTCCACCAGCATGGAAAGCGCGCGGTCCATATCAACGGCCATCGTCACGAAAAAGTGCGGTGCATTTTGAGCGCTCTGTACTGTGCGGCGGGCAATCGCCTCGCGCATCCGCGACGGCTTCACCTCGACATACTCCTCGGTCGCGACTTCGCGCCGGCTGGCAGCCGCCTGGTGCTCATGGCGCTCGACGGGCAGCGCCGTAAGGTCGCGCTCTACAATCCGTCCATTCGGTCCGGTTCCGGCGACGCCCGACAGGTCGATGCCTAACTGCTCAGCGATCTTACGCGCCAGAGGGGATGCCTTGACGCGTGCGGCAGCGACTTCGTCGTCTGCCGGCCGTGCTTTGATCGGCTGCGCGGCAGGCTCCGGAGCTGCATCGGCTGGCGCGGCTTTGCGCGGAACGGCGGCTTTGCGGGAAGATCCTGCGGTCTTGAATTCCGCGATCGTGGCGCCGACTGCTGCGATTTGACCGACAGTGACCACAATCCGGCCGAGCACGCCCGTCTCCTCCGCCGGTATCTCTACATTCGCCTTGTCGGTCTCAATCTCAGCGATCGACTCACCCTGAGTGACCGAGTCGCCTTCGTGCTTCAACCACTTCAGGATAGTGCCTTCCTGCATTCCGTCGCCCATCTTGGGCATCAGGATGTCGGCCATTATGTTTCCTTCTTGTCCGGAGTGTTATCAGTTGGCAAGGTCAGTCCGTGGCGCGTCGGACCGCCGCCACAACATCCATCTCACCGGGTATCGCTAAGCGCTCCAGAGGCTTGGAGTAAGGCATGGGAACGTACGGGCCACCGACACGCTCAACCGGCGCATCCAGATCGTCAAAGCTCGTTTCGTATATACGGCTTGCGAGCTCAGCGCCGAATCCGCACTGCTTCCAATCCTCGTGAACCACCACGGCTCGATGCGTTTTCGCCACGGAGGCGGCAATCGTGTCGATATCCAGCGGTACCAGCGTGCGAATATCGATCACCTCGCACTCAATTCCGTGCTGATCGGCCAAAACCTCTGCTGCCGTCAGACACTGGCCAACCGCGTGGGAGTATGTCACCACAGTTACATCACTGCCGGTGCGCCGCACCGCGGCAACCCCGAACGGTACAGTAAAGTCTGCGTCGTCCGAAACTTCGCCCTTCTGTGCATAGAGGCCGGCGTGCTCCATAAAGATCACGGGGTTGTCATCTCTTATCGCACTCTTTAGCAGGCCCTTGGCGTCTTCAGGCGTTGCCGGCATGACAACTTTGAGGCCCGGCATGTGCGTGTACCAGCACTCCAAACTCTGCGAGTGCTGGGCCGATAGCTGGTTGCCCGTGCCTGCCGGTCCGCGCAAGACCACCGGGACGTTGACAGAGCCGCTGCTCATGTAGCGGATTTTGGCGGTATGGTTGGCAATCTGATCCATTGCTACGAGCGCGAAAGACCACGTCATGAACTCAGCGACCGGCCGAAGCCCAGTCATGGCCGCGCCGGTAGCCAGCCCAACGATTCCCGCTTCGCTGATCGGTGTGTCCAGAACGCGCATCCCACCGCGCTCCGCCTGAAAATGGTCTGCCAGGCCCTCCGTCACGCGAAACGTTCCCTGGTACTGCGCAACCTCTTCGCCGCAGACAAATACATTGGGGTCGCGCTCCATCTCTTCCCGCATGGCGACGCGCAGCGCCTCCAGATATCGCATCGTGGTCATGGTGTGTGCCTACTGCCTTTCAGTTGCCGGACAAGACGTTTTCGAACAGGCTGTCCGGCGATGGGAATGGCGACTCTTCCGCAAACCTTATCGCTTCCTCCACGACGGCTTTTGCCTCGGCCTGCATCCGCTTGAAATCCGCTTCGGTGATATCACCGTGCTTCTCCATCAAGTGGTACAACTGGTCAATGGGATCGCGGTGGCGATACGCGTCAATCTCCTCGTCGGTGCGATAGAACTTCTGTTGCTGGGCATTGTCGGCAAAGCCGTGGCCGGCATACCGGTACGTAACGGCCTCCAGAAAGAACGGGCGCCCGTCTTCGCGCATCCGCTCCATTACCCGTTCGCCGGCAGCTCGTACTGCAAGAACGTCCATTCCGTCTACGCGCTCACCCTCGATGGCGTAGCCGTTGGTGACGCGCTTCACGAAATCGGTCTCTGCGGCATGGCGAGAGACGGAAGTCCCCATCGCATAGCCGTTGTTCTCGAGTACGAACAGGCACGGAACGTGGTAGAGTCCGGCCATATTCATGGCCTCGTGCACGGCGCCCTGTTCCATGGCGCCATCACCCAGAAAAGTAATGCACAGGTTTGGCATGTTGCGGTACTTGAGCGCGAACGCCGAACCAACCGCCAGCGGCACGCTGCCACCGACGATGCCGTAACCTCCGAGGAAGCCACGCGCCACGTCGTACAGGTGCATCGAGCCGCCTTTGCCGCCGGCACAACCTGTCGCCTTTCCGAACAACTCGGCCATGATCGACTGCGGCGAGGTTCCCAGGGCCAGGGCGTAGCCGTGGTCGCGATATGCTGTGATCATGGTATCGCCATTGCGGAGCAGCGGCACAAGCCCGGTGGCTACTGCCTCCTGCCCGTTATAGTAGTGGACATAGCCGCCGATTTTACCAGCGCGGTATTGCTGGTCGCATGGCGCCTCGAACTCGCGAATCAGCACCATCATGCGCAGCATTTCGAGTGCGCTGTTGCACTCCACGTGCGGCTTAGCCTGTTTTACTGCAACCGTTCCCATACACGCACCTCCTGGCGCCACCTTACGGCGTGCGCCGGCGTTCCTGTCGCTCGTCTAGTCGTTTCGGGCGAGTGAGCCGGTCCGGCCCGCGGCCATCAACACGTTGTTGGCGAGACGCGCTGCCGCGTCACTTTTGTTACCATTGTTCAGCGCTCGATCGTCATCGCTGTTGTTCGGAAGCAGGATGCTGTCGAGCAGGTCGATCACAGCTTGCGTTTGGGTCATAGCGCTGTCGCTTCGGACCTGTATCGAAAAGCCGTCCTCGGTGAACCGATGCCCGCGAAATGCGTGAGCCAACCGGTGCACCTGACCCGCATCCAGCATCGGCATAATGGCAAAACGTACCCGGAGAATCTCGTCCTTGTGGCGGATGGATGATACGCCGAGCCTGCGGCACTGCACGCGCATCCGAAGCACCGTCAGCGCGGTTTCCAACTCGGTGGGCAGCTTTCCAAATCGGTCGAGCAGCTCCTGCGCTATTTCGTCGATCTGTTCGCGAGTGCGGACCTGGGTCAGCTGGCGGTAGAAGTAGAGACGCTCCACATCGCCGGGTACGTAAGAAGGCGGTATGTTGGCCGTGACCGGCACATCGATCTCGGGCAGCAGCCGCAGCGGCGCCGTCTGTCCCTGCTCCTTGAGCAGCTCCTCCGACACCATGTCGCAGAACAGCTCGAATCCTACCTGCGCCATCACTCCGCTCTGCTCCCGGCCGAACAGATCGCCGGCGCCGCGGATTTCGAGGTCACGCATGGCCAACTGGTAACCGCTTCCCAGCGTGGCGAACTCGCGGATCGCCGTCAGTCGCAAATCGGCCGCCGGCCCTCGGGTGTCACGATGGTACATCATAAACGCGTATGCCTGCCGGTCGGACCGGCCGACTCGACCGCGAAGCTGGTGGAGCTGGCTGAGGCCAAGCTTATCGGCATGGTCGATGATGATGGTGTTCGCGTTGGGAATATCGAGGCCATTTTCGATAATCGTTGTGCAGAGCAGCACGTCGATTTCGTGATGGTAGAACTGATACATCACGCGCTCCAGCTTTTCCTCATCCATCTGGCCGTGGCCCACGCCAATCCGCGCGGCCGGTACAATTCGGCTGAGCTTTTGCGCGACAAAATCGATGCTCTCCACTCGATTGTGAACCAGGTAGACCTGACCACCGCGCTCCATTTCGCGCAGGATGGCGTCGGCAACGATGTCGTCGTCCCATCGACGTACTATGGTGTGAATGGGAGTTCGGCCCTCCGGCGCATCCGATATGACGCTCATCTGCCGTATGCCGGTCAGCGCCATTGAGAGCGTACGCGGAATCGGTGTCGCGGAGAGCGTCAACACATCGACCTCGGTGCGCAGCTGCTTGATACGCTCCTTGTGCCGAACTCCAAAGCGCTGCTCCTCATCCACAATCAGCAGTCCCAGGTCATCAAATACAACGTCCTTGCTCAAGAGCCGGTGCGTGCCGATGGCAATATCTACGCGTCCGTCGGCCAGGCCGGCGACGGTTTCGGCGATCTGCTCCCTTGTTCGGAACCGGCTCAGCAGGTCGATCTTCACCGGGTAGCCGGCCAGTCGTTCGTTAAATGTAACGTGATGCTGAGCTGCGAGTACCGTGGTCGGGCAGAGCACAGCTACCTGGCGGCCCGATGTGACGGCGATCATCGCCGCACGTACGGCGACTTCCGTCTTTCCGAAGCCGACATCGCCGCAGATAAGCCGATCCATGGGCCGCGCGTTGCTTAGATCCAGCTTTACGTCGGCAATCGCTCGCCGCTGGCTTCGCGTCTCGTCCCAGGGGAAAAGACTCTCAACCTCTTTGACCCACGGCCCGTCCGTGTCGTAAGCCGGCCTCTCGGTAGCGCTGCGAGCGGCGAACAGGCGGAGCAGCTCACCGGCCATCTCCTGCGCATGCTTCTGGACGCGCGCCTTGGTGCGTTCCCAGTCGCGCCCGCCAAGCCGATTGACTACCGGCACAGTGCCCTCAGTAGCCACGTAGCGCTGCACGCGGTCCACACAATCCGCCGGAACGAACACTTCCCCATTCTCATATGCGATCTTAAGGTAGTCGCGCTCGAAGCCCGCTTTGGACTCCCGCGTCAGACCCTGATAGAGACCGACGCCGTGATGGATGTGTATCACGTAGTTTCCGGGCGCCAGATCGAGTAGCGACGATGTCGCTACGCCACCTGCCGTGCGTCGTCGCGTGGATACAAACTGCGCTCCCTCAAACAGTTCGTGATCCGTGACAACGCAAATGCGGAGTGCATCCAGCTTGAATCCGTCGGAGAGCGCGGTGCCGGCCAGCGTTACGCGCTCGGAATGTTCGTCGCCTTCCACGCTCAACGGGATGGCAAGTTCAGCACAAAGATCGGCGACACGCGCCGGCCGGCTCGTGCAGATCAACACGCGACAGGCGTTCTGAAGCCATGTGCAAACATCGCTACCGAATACGTCCAACGCACCGGAATACTTGGGCGTGGCGGCAACATCAATGGCCACCGTGGCGCCGGCAAGAAACGGCCTGGAATTGAGCGCAAACGCCATGCTGGGTCGACATGCGGCGGCTCGCTGCAGCACTTCATACGGCTGCATCCGGATCGCTGGATCCAGAGCGTCACCCCGCTCCCACCGCCGAGTTCGCGCAGCCTGCAGCTCCGAAACAACCCGGTCGGCATGGATAAGGCACTGCTCAGGCTCGTCGAAAACGATCACCGCTCCGGCAGAGAGGTAATCCAGCGCACTGGTCACGGCTGGGTAGATGTATCCGAGGTAATCCTCAAGGCCATCAAAGTACGCACTCTGCGCGACGCCGACAAGGTCCGACTCCACGCGCTCTGTGAGTGTTACCAGCGCCTCTCGGTTTTGCTGCTCACGCAGTTCGGAGCACCGCGCTTCAAATGCGCTGCGTATCGCCGCGACCGCCTTTGCCGAGCGTTCCGCCTCCATGCGAACCTCGCGGGCCGGCCCGACGGTGGCGCTGGTAGTCGAGCGGACACTGCGCTGCGTGGTGACGTCGAACTCGCGAATCGACTCGATGGTATCTCCGAACAGGTCGATGCGGATCGGAGCCAGTGCGCTGCCGGGAAAAACGTCGAGAATGCCGCCGTGTCGGGCAAACTCTCCGGGCCTGGTCACGGTGGTGGCACGGGTGTAGCCCATGGCCACTAGGCTGTGAAGAGCGGCAGCGCTGTCGAATCGTTCGGCCACCGCGGCCGAAATCAGATGCGGAGTGATGTCGCAGGGGGGCGCCGTCTGCTGCAGAATAGCTTCGGGTGTGGCAATCACCACGCATGGCCGACCGCTGCTGAGCGCCATCAATGCCCGGATTCTCTCACCGATCTCGCGACTGTCGGTAAACGGATCATCCAGAAGGGCCGATTGGGAGACCGGCAGCTCCAGGGCTTGCTCCGGCTGCAGCCCGAGTCGCGTGAGCGTATCGGCGATGTGACCGACGCGCTCCGCTTGCCATGTAACCACCAGAATCGGCCGCTCCAACCGCTGCATCAACCGCGCGAGCACCAGCGCGCGCACAGGGTCTCGCGTGCCGGTGACACCGACGTGCACCGGCCCGGAGAGCTTGCCGACGAGCGTTTCAAACGCCGGTAAGGCGTCGAGCTCAGTGGGAAGGCCGGAGAGTGTTATTGCCATACGGTTCGACAGGCCAACGGAGCTTCCAGGTGAAACGCACAAAAAGACCGATCACCCGCGGCGTCTGCGTCGGCGCTACGTGTGGTCGGCAAAAACTGGATGCTTCGCCAACCAGTATTCTACCCCGAGCACGGCGCTTCGTGCAGCAGAAACAGTGCCTCAACAAGAGCCAGGTCCACGGATTGGGGCGCAGACGTCGAATTGCAGCGGCCAGCGTTCGCCGGTCCGCAGTCCGGCTCGAACGGCAGCCCGCCGCCCGCAGAACAGCAGCTTTGGCGCCCTGCGAATGGCGTACTCAGAATGTGAGGCAGCGAATGCCCGAAAACCAGATTCTTACTATAGGCGACGCGGCTCGGTGGCCCGCGCATCTCGCGACGCCGTGTGGTATACGAATGGGGAATGGTGCCGGTTCGCTCGGCGTCCCCGCCAGCCCCCAATGACCGGGACGACACACGAGCGTTACGTGTTGGCAAAGGGGGCAGCTTAAATGGTTATTCGATTGCCCGGCGTAATGTTCGTCCGGCCGCTTTCGTCTCTCTCTCTCTCTCTCTCTCTCTCTCTCTAGCGTGCGCTCGCTTTGTTTGTGTCGCACGGCTTAGGCGCCGCTCCCTCACACGCATAGCCGCCGCTGCCGCGACGCTTGGCGTCGCCGCCGCCACAACCAGCTGCGGCGGCGGCGGCGCACCGGCCGTTGCAGGCGCGGTGCGCACCACCATAAACTGGCCGCAGCGCTCCCGCGCCATCAACGCCCTCGCCTCCTCGCTGTCGCTGGTCGTCACGTTCAAGGGCGCCGCATCCAACGGCGGCGACTTCACGTGGACCATCAACCGCGCCGGCGGCGCCGGCGCATACAGCCAGCCGGCCGCCACACCGGGACCGGTGCATTACGGCAGTGTGCAGGTTTCTGTGAACTCTTTTGCCCAGCCGGACGGGCAGGGTTCTCAAACCGGTTCGGATTCCGGCACCGTGCTGCTCAAGCCCGGGGCGGGCGGGGCACAACTGCCAGGAATCCAATTGCCGACCGCGATTCAGGGCATCAGCGCTGGGTACGCTGGTGTGGTGCCGCCTTTCACCTACGTCCTCCTCCAGGTCCAGGTGACTGGGCCAGGAGCCGCTGGCGGGGCGGTCAAGTCCGGGACGCCGGTGCACCCCTTCGTGGTAACCCCCGGTTCACTTTTCTGGCGCCTGATCAGCCCCACCGACGGCAGCGTTAGCTTGACGCCGGACGGCGTGATCTTCAGCGACGGTACGCACGCTATAGCGACCGTGGCTGTCACCGCAGATGGGGTGTCTAGCGCACCAAGCGGTATCGCGCTGGAGACGCTCTCGCCGCCGTAAACGGGCGGCGGCGACTACGTGTGTCGGTGCCGACGGTCAGGTCGAAAAGCGCCGGAGCGGGTCGGCCATGAGGTTTCGCTTTAAGTCAAAGGCGCAAAGGCTATAGCGGGTTGCAAGTCACCCGCGGGCACTTGAAACGCCAACATAACGACTGGAGCACCTCGTGGCATATGGACGTTTGACGGGCGCACGTACCCGCCACGGAGCATCTCCTTCTGGCCGCGAGGAGTCCAAGTGCCCGTTCGACCCAACATGCCGATGCTGCGGTTCTCTCGCGTCGCGAGACCAGGGGCCGGCGTTTCTGGTATCTTGATTACAGTCGCCGTGCCGGGTCAGGTGCAGGGTCAAGCCGAGGATGTCTGCCTTTCCGTCTCATGTTTTTGTCTCGACCCAGCGTGTCTATTTCGACATGCTGGATCTGTTGGAGACACTGCACAATGCGCGTTTCCTGCTGCTGTTTGAGCGGGCGCGCACAGACTTTTGGCGTGAGGTAGGCGGCGGTCGCGCCGCGCACGATTTTGACTGGCCATATCTCGTGGCACGAAACGAGATTGACTACCGCGTACCAATCACAACGGAGCAGGACGTCCAGGTTACTGTGACCATAGAACGTATCGGCCGATCCAGCCTCACATTTGCGCACTCTGTTATTCTGGCCGACGAGCGCGTATCCGCGTCGGGGAAAACGGTCATCGTACGTGTTGACGCCAGTCATTTCCATCCAGTGCCATGGTCCGAAGGGTTCCGAAACATGCTGGCGGCGTGGGTCCAGCCGAAAGGGGGGTGACGCCATGAACCGATCTCGCCGATGGGCCGTTCCACTATTGTGGGTGCACCTTGGTTTCTGCCTGATCTGGCTGGCGGCGATGGCGCAGGTCCATCTTCCGCGATGGTCTGGTCACGTATGGCTCCTGAGCATTCTGGCCGTTCAGTTCACTTGGAGTTACACCACAGGAATCCTGATAGGCCCGCGCAGGAAGCGCCGGCCGCTGCTCTGGAGCTGTTTGCTGCTGGCGCCGATGCCGCTCTGGTTTACGTGGATGCTGACGCGCGTGTTCAGCATGGTGTTCGGACCGGCAGTGGCTGCAATGTACCTGGCGGTGATGCTTCTGGTGCTGGGCGCAGAGACCTGGTCCGGCTTGATGCTCGGCCTCAAGCATCACGCGCGGTTGGATGAGCGCACCTGACGCCGTGTGGTTACGGGGGCGGTTGGGGTCTGGTGGCCCTCGCGGTCTTCAAAACCGTTTGAGAGGCGGGCAACTCCCGTCTCTGGTGGGTTCGATTCCCACGCGCTCCCGCCAAAACTCTGCTCGAGGTACGACTGCCATTTGCCGGCGATTGTATTCGCTGGTTATCCAGCCGCGGCAGCGCGCCGCATCGCCATCAGGCAACGCGGCGCACTGAACGGCGAAACCGAGATCCGCTAAGGGGCGAACTGTTCGTTTGTTGCGGGATATGCCGCGAGCTGGTCCGGACCGACCTTGGCGCTCGTGTAGCTGCTTGCCCAGCCGCCTGGAGGCGATTGGCTATCCGGCACGCTATTCGCATTGGCCTTGATGCCGTGCTTCAGGTAGGCGACAATCGACCAGATATCGGCGTCCGTAAGGTGTCGGAAACTGGTCCACGGCATCGGTGGTGCGAGGTACACCGGCGCCGCCGGAAAGTTGCCGACGCCGGGCGTTGTGGAGGTTATAACCACATCGGGCGTGCTATCCGGCGCAAGGCCATAGCGCAGCGCATTGTATATCTGTCGGTCGGTATGCATGCCGATACCGTTGTTCATATCCGGCGTCAGGTTTTTGGCATAGGTGTGAAATGGCCCAATGTTAAAGGCGCCTGTGCCACTGCCACCGGCGGGACCGATGTAACCGGCGAGCCACGTAGCGCTGCTTGGGTCATCGACTCCACTGGCATGGCAATCCGCACAGCCGATGGTGGTGACGAGGTAACGGCCGTGCTCCACCTGTGTGAGGTTGGCCTTGCTGTTTGGCAGGCCGCCGCCGCTGCCGCTATTTGATGACGAGGACCCGCAGCCCCATGCTGCGGCTATTAAAAGAACCGATGCGCCGCCAATGAGTGCAAGCGCTCCACGGTACCCGTGTGCGTAATGTGCTTGAAAGTTCTCCACGGTGCCTCCGTTTGCGAGTTGTACGCGGCTGTCCACGACACCCGTTGGTGGTATGGCGCCTGCCGCGCCAGTCGGTATTTCGGGAGGGAGCGGCTCTCTACCTGCGCGCCGCGGGTTAGCCCGCACCGTGAGGCGCGCCGTTCGGCAAGCATCGGCGGCTTCTGCCATAATGTGCAGAACGGCAGCCACCGCGTGCCTTTGAACCTTGACCACGAAATCGCAGCATGCTTCGCATACCGCAGCCGCACTCCTGGAGGCGGTACGACCGAGGCAGTTCACGAAAAACCTGTTTGTATTCGCGGCGCCGCTGTTCGCCGGTCAGTTCCTCCATCCGACCCCGATGTTTCGAGGGCTGGAAGCATTCGTGGTGTTTTGCTGCACGGCCGGCGCCACCTATCTGCTGAATGACATTCTCGACCGCGAGGCCGACGGTCAGCATCCCCGGAAACGCGACCGTCCTATCGCCTCCGGGCGGCTGAGCGTGGTGACCGCGGCGTCAGCGGGCGGCATCCTGCTTCTCGCCGGATTGGGACTGGCAGCGGTGGTTTCGCTGCAGCTGTTGATGGTAACCGCGGCCTATGCCGTCCTGCAGAGTCTGTACTGTATCTGGATGAAGCATGTGCCGGTGCTGGACGTGTTTCTACTTGCCACCGGATTCGTGTTGAGGGCCGTTGCCGGCGGCGCCGCAGCGGCGCTTCCGATCTCACCATGGCTGCTTCTCTGCACGTTTGTTCTGGCGCTGTTTCTGGGCTTCGGCAAGCGGCGGCAGGAGCTGGTTTCACTCGGCGACGATGCGGCCTCGCACCGCCGGAATCTGGATGAGTACAGCCTCCCGTTCCTGGATCACGCCATCACGATGACGAGCACTCTCAGCGTTATCGCGTATGCCGTGTACTCCATCGAGTCGGCTACGGCGCAGCGTCATCCCGGCCTGTGGATCAGCACCCTGTTGGTGCTTTTTGGTGTATGCCGCTACCTGTGGCTGGTCTATCACAAAGGGCAGGGCGGGGCGCCTGACGAGTTGCTGCTTACCGATCGGGTGCTTCAGCTGGATACACTGGCGTGGCTGATTACCGTCGGATTGGTGCTGCGCGGAGTTTAGTCGCCGTGCGCGCTCTCGGCGGCTCCCCGGTTCGCGTACATCCGCTTGTAGTACTCCACGTACTCACCGGTCCGTGCCTTGCGGACCCAATCCAGGTGGTCGCGGTACCACAACGCCGTTTGGGTTAGCCCGCGGTCAAATTCCACGACGGGCGACCACGCCAGCTCACTCATGGCGCGCGAGCTGTCCATGGCATAACGGCGGTCGTGCCCGGGCCGATCCTCCACAAAGTGGATCAGGCGTTCGGGCTTATCGAGAGCTCCGAGCAGCGCCCGGACGATGCTCAGGTTGGTTGCCTCGTGATTGCCGCCGAGGTTGTAGCTGCGGCCCGGCGTGCCGCGCCGCAGAGCCGCGTCAATGCCACGTGCGTGATCTTCAACGTGAATCCAGTCGCGAATGTTCAGGCCATCGCCGTACACCGGCAGGCTCCGATCTTCCAGCGCGTTGCAGGCCATGAGTGGGATGAGCTTCTCAGGAAACTGGTACGGCCCATAGTTGTTGGAGCAGCGGGTGACGATTGCGGGAAACTGCCAGGTGCTGTGATAGGCCATGGCCAAAAGGTCCGCGGCCGCCTTGCTCGCTGCGTACGGGCTGTTCGGCGCTAGCGGGGTCGCTTCGGTAAATGGCGGATCATCCGGCCGCAGGCTGCCATAGACCTCGTCCGTCGATACCTGAATGAAGCGCTCCACGCTTGCGGCCCGGCTTTCGCGCAGCATCACCTCGGTGCCCAGAACGTTTGTACGCAGGAACCGCGCCGGATCCTCGATGCTGCGATCTACATGCGACTCGGCCGCGAAATGCACAACGGCCTCAACCGGGCCGTGCGCAAGTTGGCGCATCGCGTCAAATGCGGAGCGGACATCCTCCTCAACGCAGACATCGCCGCACACCAACTGGTAACGTCCGCTGGCTGCCCAGGGCTCAACATTATCCGGGTTTGCCGCATACGTCAGTTTGTCAAGGTTAACCACATGCAGATCCTGCCGCCGCGCAAGCGCCATGCGAATGTAAGCGCTGCCGACAAAGCCGGCGCCACCCGTTACCAGTATCCGTTTTGGATCAAGGTTGCTCACGATGGTGCATTCCTACTCCGGTCCGGCCGTCATTTCGTCTCCGCTACCGACGGGAATCGATCCCTTGGGAGGTCGGCCAGAGAAGGCAGGGCAGCATCCTTGGCCGATAGAATCGGATCTGCCCCCAGCCGCCAGGCAATGGAGATCGTGGGGTCGTTCCAGCACACGCCGCATTCGTCGCCGGGCGTGTAAAGGTTGTCGCACTTGTAGAGAAACTCCACATGGTCTGTGAGCGCCAGATAACCGTGCAGAAACCCTCGCGGCACATAGATCTGCCGAAAGTTCTCGGCAGAGAGTTCAACCGCAACCCAGCGGCCGAAGCACGGCGAGTCGCGCCGGACGTCCACGACGACATCCTGCACGGCGCCGGCCACCACCCGGCAGAGTTTCGCCTGCGCGTGTAGAATCTGAAGATGCATGCCTCGCAACACGCCCTTCCGAGACCGTGAGTGACAATCCTGCACGAATGGCCGCGTTATGCCGGCATCCGCGTAACGCGGCTGGCGCCAGCTCTCCAGGAAGAAACCGCGCTCGTCGTAGTAAACGTCGGGCTCGATGATCAGCACGCCCGGCAGGTCGGTGGCGGTCACATTCAAGGCGTGGCCGCCTCATCCACCACACGGCGTAACTGGTTGCCATAATCCGAGTTTCGCCACTCGCTGGCCTTCGATCGAAGCCGATCGAGGCCGATCCATCCCATCTTGTAGGCAATCTCCTCCAGGCATGCCACTGCCATGCCCTGGCGATGCTGCACGGCGCGGATAAAGTTAGCCGCTTCCAGCAGCGATTCGTGCGTGCCGGTGTCCAGCCAGGCGATGCCGCGGCCCAGTTTTTCGGCTCGCAGCGCTCCGCGCTCCAGGTAGGTGCGGTTCACGTCGGAGATTTCCAGCTCGCCGCGCTGGGAAGGCCGAATTGCTGCTGCGATGTCCGGCGCCATACGATCATAAAAGTAGAGGCCCACCACGGCCCAGCTTGATTTTGGCGACTGCGGCTTCTCCTCGATGGAGACCGGCGCGCCGGATGGTGAGAGCTCCAGCACTCCGTATCGCTGCGGATCTGTAACCTGATAACCGAATACGGTGGCGCCGTCGCTCTGATCGGCCGCCGCGCGCAGCGCCGGGGTGAGTCCGTGGCCGTAAAACAGGTTGTCGCCCAGGATGAGGCAGCAGCCTTCGCCGTCAAGCCAATCCCGTGCGATCAGGAGCGCCTGGGCGATGCCTTCCGGTCGCGGCTGTTCCGCGTACGTCAGCTCCATTCCCCATGCGGAGCCGTCGCCCAGAAGCTGCTCAAACAGCGGCAGGTCGTGCGGTGTGGATATCAACATCACCTCACGGATGCCGGCCAGCATCAGGGTTGACAGCGGATAGTAGACCATCGGCTTGTCGTAAACCGGAAGCAGCTGTTTGGATATCACTGCCGTTGCGGGGTGCAGGCGTGTGCCGCTTCCGCCGGCCAGCAGTATGCCTTTCATGATGTTGCCCATGTGCTTTCCGCCACACCAACCGGTGAGCGTCGAGCCACACATCGACTTTCGGCGTGTGACGCGGCGCCGGCACCCCGGATGCAAGTGGATACGTACGCTGGCGGGTAAAACGACGTCATCTGCCTGGAACCGGTATACTTTGTATCGATTGAAACCTGTTGGTTATGCCGGTCGTCTCTGCAACCGGAAGGGCGGCCGACAGCCGCGTGTGACGCAGAATACCGTGTTTGGGATACCCGAAGAAGCTGGTCCTTCCTGCCGACCAGATCCCTGGCTGCATGTTTCCCTTGTGGAGAGGAGATGCCATGAAGATAATCGCCACTCTCGGGATGCTGTTACTTTCCGCCGCTGCGCTGACGCCGGCCTCTGCGCAGCAGCCGGAACTGAAGACCTTTATCTCCGGCGCGGCCGCGCCGACTACCATGCAGTTGAAGGATCTCGATGCCACATGGAGCGTGGTCACGATTCCGTCACAGGCCGGCGCCGGCGACTTCATGTCGATGATTATGAGTATGTACTCTGGTGCCGGCGTCGGAGGCGCCAACCCGAACACCTACTATACCAAGGGCGACACGGTTAAAGTGGGCGGTGACCCGTACCTTATCGCCTGGCACGCCCATCTGCCTGCCATCGATCTCGCCAAATTGCAGCAGTTCAACCCCCTCAAGCCGCAGTTCAATCCGCCGCTTACGGGAGACACCACCATCTACCTCTCGCTGATCAATCTGCATACTGCGGGAGCCCTCGCCGACGTTCACGCGTTCGACCTGCAGCGCGAAGTGCAGGCCAGCGAGCCCGTCAAGCCGCCGCCCGATCCGGATGCCGATCTTTCGAACATCAAACAGCTGGATCAGGGGCTGCTCTTGTATGCAGAGGATTACGACGACCGCCTGCCTCCCATGACGTCCGCTCTGGCGGTTCAGCACCGGATCATGCCTTACATAAAGAATGCCGCCGTATTTACACAGCCGTCCAGCGGCATGCCGTACCTGGCAAACGCCGCGATCTCTGAGAAGAAGGTAAAAACGGTTGCGTCACCAGCCACAACGATAACCTTTTACGCGCCGCGGGCAAACCAGGCGGGGCTGCGCGCCGTTGCCTATCTGGATGGCCACGCGGCATTTGCTACCGCGACGGAATGGGCTGCGATCAGGAAGAGAGCCCATTTAAGGTAGCTGCGCGCTTGCGCACCTGTAACTCAGAATCGGTGCGCTGCTGCGATCGCTGGCGGTCATTGAGACCCGGGCGGGCTCCCGGGTGACTGCTCCTACCGGCGGTCAATTGGCCGCCGGTACCTCGGTTCCACATTGCCGCGCGGTTAAGGCGTGGCGCGCGCTTTTCGCGTGCGTTCAAGAAGCTCAATGACCACGCCGAGCCGCTCGCGTCCGTCAAAGTACGCATACTGCCCGTCGCCCATGTCGCCACGCTGCACCATGGGCACGCCCTGAGCTTTCAGGCTGTCGGCGCTCTTCTGCATGTCTTCGGTCCAAAACGCGATATGGTGCACCGATTCGCCCTGTTGGTCCAATCCCTCCTGCCAGGTGCTCGAGCCGCCCATCGGTTCGATGAGTTCCAGTTGTACGGGTCCAACGGAGAAGAGGGCCAGCTTGCACTGTGCGTTTGAGGGAACGCCCCGATATGTCATCGCCACCTCATCGCCGGGCTGAGTGACGATCACTTTGGCCGGCTCTTGCCCAAGGAGAGTGGCAAACCGATGCCTGGCCTCTTCGATGTCGCGAACGAGAATCGCTACCTGCGCCAGATTGGTGTTGTCCAAAGCTCGCTCCTGATCGCTACCTGCGCTTCAATAACCGCGAGTTCAATTTACCCGGTACGTGCAGAACTCCCCGCCGCCGCTCACCCCACCGGGCAGCATTCCGAGTTGATGGCCATCCGGCGACCAACAGAGGCCCGTCAGTGCCGGGCACCACTCGCAAGTCCAGGCGCCTGTCGTCGCCACGAACTCCCGCTGCTGTCCGGATTGAACCAGTGCCAGGTAGCAGCGCGAGATCAGGCGGAATCTGGAGGCATGCGCCGTCAACCGGCTATCCGGGCGCCTTGCGATCTGAGCATGAACCTGGCTTGCAAGGCCTGTATCCCAGCGTGTGACGACGTATGCCAAACGCTGCCCGTCCGGGGAGATGCGTGCCTGGTCAGCACTGGTAGACCAGGCGGTTTGGAGCGTGCGGACCAGCAGCGGCCGACCACCTCGATTGAGCGGCCAGTCGATGATGCGGATGACTGTGCGATCCGGTGTACACATCACGGTGCGAAGGCGCCCGCCGGGCAGCGCCACTGCGTCCGTGAATGTGCCATGAACAAGATTGCGGTCCGGCGACATTGAGATCCGGCGTACCGGCCGCTGCTGCTTTGGTCGCCAGACCGAGGCAGACCAGTCGCCTGCTTGAGTTATGTCGAGCGTGGCGAGTTCTGTGTTGCTCAACCAGGCTCCCGCTGCAGAGAGTGCGGTGTCGAACCGCGAGACGAGATTGCCATCCATGTCGGTAATGAACGTCGGGCCGACGTCGCTGCCAAACGCCAGCAGCAATCCAGACGGCGAAACTGCGGCCCACCGGGCGCCCAAATGTAAATCCCGCCGCAGATTGGCAAACAGCGATCCCGCGACCTGCGGCCTGGAGCTTGCAGGCGTATCCCACTGGGCCTCGCCCCACACCTCGTTGACACCCGACGGGGCGACTGCGAAACCGCCGAATGTATTGTCGAAGCAGAGGATGCCCCGCCCTGCGACCCAGTCGGCTGAGATCGTATCCTGCACCCTCCAGACATGCTCCGGCAACGGAGCCCCTTTCGGTGTGCATCTCAGGGAAACTGCCAAAGGCAGGCCCGCAGCCAGCAGCCACGTCCGCGCCACCACTACACCGCCCCAAATGCGGCGTGACCGCCGCGTTGGACAGCGGCCGATGCGGCAAAATCGGCACGGATATTCGCAAGGGATATTGTGGCCAGGCAGACGCGCCCGGCGCCGGCAACATTCTCTACAAGGAAGAAGGCCGGCGTGCCGCGGATGGCGAGTGCATCGCCGCAGGCGAGGTCCTGCCGGACGGCGCGCGTGCCAGGCAGAATGTGAGGCAAAGGCGCAGGATGCCGAGATGGCCCGACATCGATTACGGGCCGGACGGCGTGCCGCCCGCATAGCACATTTCGCCCGGCTGCTGTGCGAGGCAGGCCCCTTCCCCGGATGTGCAGGAGCCGCCGCTAACGCAATCACCGCTGAAAAGCGGATCAACGGCGCAGCACCAGCCGGACGATCTACAATTCACTTCTGTCGTACCACATCATGGCCACTGCCGCCATGAACTCCCAAAGCTGGATCTGCAGCATGTTGAGGCCGCGTCAGGCGCCGCTGCTGCTCTTTCCAACCTCCTCGAACGCTGTGAGGGCGTCATCCAGATCCTTGCGCGAGTGCATGGCGCTCGGCATGGTGCGGAGCCGCGCTTTGCCAAGGGCAACCGTGGGGAACACGATGGCAAGCGCCATCACCCCGCGGTCGAGCAGGTCACGCTGCATCTGCTGCGCGGCAGCCTCATCGCCGATCATGACAGGCGTGATGGGCGTCTGCGAAATCCCTGTGTCGAAACCAAGCTGCTGCAGACCGGACTTCCAGTACCGGGCGTTCTCCCACAACCGATCGGTCAGCGTGGTGTCGTGCTCCATCAGGTCGATGGCGGCAATGATGGCGGCCGCAACCGCCGGCGGCTGGGCCGTGCTGAACAGGTACGGCCTGCCGCGCTGCACCAACCAGTCGATCAGCGGGCCGCTTCCGGCAATATAGCCGCCCGTCAAACCGATGGCCTTGCTCAAGGTGCCGAGCTGGATGTCGATCTGTTGGTGCACGCCGAAGTGAAACGCGGTTCCGCGTCCGCCGCCCAGCACGCCGGAACCGTGCGCGTCATCCACCATGATGGCGGCGTCGTACTGCCGGGCGAGCGCCACGATATCGGGCAGCGGGGCGATGTCGCCATCCATGCTAAAGACACCATCCGTGATGATGAGGCGCTTTTTGGCATCGCGACTGCCGCGGAGCGCCTCCTCAAGCGAGTTCATGTCACAGTGCTGGTATATCTTTCGGCCGGCCTTCGACAGGCGAACACCGTCGATGATGCTCGCATGATTGAGAGAGTCGGTGATTATGACGTCTCCCTCCTCCGTCACCGTGGGTATCGTGCCGGCATTGGCCGTGAAACCGCTCTGAAAGACCAGCGACCCCTCTACATGCTTGAAAGCGGCAAGCCGCTTCTCCAACTCCAGGTGCACCGTCATCGTGCCGATGATCGGACGCACGGCGCCGGCGCCCGCGCCCCAGCGCTCCACGCCCTCGATCATCGCCCGCTTTACGGCGGGATGATCGGCCAATCCGAGGTAGTTGTTGCTGCTCAGGTTGATCACGTTGGGGCGGCCATTGACCGTGATGCGAGCGTCGGACGGCGTGTCCATGACAATGGGCGCCTTGTAGAGATTCTGCTGCTTGAGCGCGTCAAGCTGCTCGCCAAGCCAATTCTGCAGGGTCTGATCCATGTTAGGCCTCCGGCCGGTTCTCGCCGGCTCTATCCGATTTGTTGGGCCACTCCCCGGCGAAGTGGCAGGCGGCGAGGTGCGCGTCGCCATAACTCTTCAAGATTGGCGCTTCAATGGCGCACCGCTCTTTAGCCATGGGGCATCGCGTCCGGAAGCGACAGCCCGATGGGATTTGGAGGGCCGACGGCACATCACCTTCCGCGATCACACGCTTCTTGCGGTGGGTAGCGTCCAGCTCGGGCGCCGCGTCCAGGAGCGCCATGGTGTAAGGGTGCAGCGGCCGCTGGAAAACAGCGGATACCGGTCCCTGCTCCACGATGACACCCAGATACATAATGGCGATGCGGTGGCAAAAGTGGCGCAGAACGGAAAGGTCGTGCGCGATGAACAGATACGCGATGCCGCGCTCCTCCTGAAGTTCCTGCAGCAGGTTGAGAATCTGAGCGCGAATTGAGACGTCGAGTGCTGAGATCGGCTCGTCGAGAATGATGAGCTTTGGCTGCGTGGCGATAGCGCGAGCAATGCCGATGCGCTGCCGCTGCCCACCCGAAAACTCGTGGGGAAACCGTGAGACCACGGCTGCCGGCAGGCCAACGCGCTGAAGAAGCTCTCCGGCAGCGCGCCATGCCTCATTGCGATTGGTGCAGATGCGGTGCGCACGCAGCGGCTCAGACACGATATCGCCGATCATGGCGCGTGGATCGAATGCGGCAAACGGGTCCTGGAACACGATGCCGACGTCACGCCGGATGCGGCGCAGCGCTGCGCCGCCGGCCATGCGCAAATCGCTGTCGTTCAGCCGGATTTCGCCGGCGGTTGGTTCCACCAAACGAAGGATGGCGCGCCCCGCCGTGGTTTTGCCGCAGCCGCTCTCGCCCGCCAGCCCAAGCGTCTCTCCGGCACGAACTTCCAGTTCTATTCCGTCCACGGCGTGCACGGTCTCCGTGTGTGCACGCAAGCCCGCACGCCGCACCACGCGAAAGTTCTTCACCAACCCGTGGACGCTCAACACAACGGCCGGCTCCGCCTTTGTATCGCGAAGTTGCTCAGCCATCGGCATCCTGAACTTGCAGCCAGCACCTGGACGAGTGCGTGTCGATACTGCCGGTCAACGGAGGCGCCGTGTTGCTGCACTTGCCCGGTATAGCGTGGGGGCAGCGGGGGTGAAACGGACACCCCGATGGCAGGTTTGCAAGGTCCGGCGGCTGGCCCGGTATGCCGCGGAGGCTTGTGCGCTCGCCCGCGTGAAGGCTGGGAAGCGACTGCAGCAGGCCCTGCGTGTATGGATGGCGTGGATTCGACAGTATCTCATTGACCGGTCCGCTCTCCACGATCTCGCCGGCATACATCACCAGCACTCGGTCGCAGATTTCTGCCACCACACCCAGGTCATGTGTGATCAGGAGAATGCCGGTACCCGATTCCTGTTGAAGTTCGGCCATCAGGCTCAGCACCTGTGCCTGAACCGTGACATCGAGCGCGGTTGTCGGCTCGTCAGCAATCAGTAGCTCGGGTGAACACGAAAATGCCATGGCAATCATAACCCGCTGCCGCTGGCCCCCCGATACCTGATGCGGATACTGGTTGTACTGTACCTCCGGTGACGCGATGCGAACGCGGTGGAACAGCCTGAGCACGCGTTCGCGCGCCTCCTCGCGGCTTGCGCCGGTGTGCAGCAGAATCGGCTCCGCAACCTGCGCGCCGAGTGTCATCGTGGGGTTCAGCGAGGAAAAGGGGTCCTGAAACACCATCGCCATTCGAGCTCCGCGCACCGCCTGCCACGCGCGCCGCCCAAGCTGCAGCAGCTCCTGCCCGTCGAGCCGGATAGAGCCCGCTGTCACAACTCCTGGCGGTGACGGGATCAACCCCATCAAAGAGAGAGCCGTCGCACTCTTCCCGGAGCCGGATTCGCCGACGATTCCGAGGATCTGCCCCCGCTCCAGTTGAAAGGAGACGTCGCGGACGGCGTGCACCACGCCGCCCGGTGAATGGAAGTCGGTGCAGAGCCCTGCGACCTGCAGTAGCGGCGGTTGGGCCGGTGATTCGTCCTGCGTAGGCTGTGCGGAAACCACCGTCACAGCGCAATCCCCGCAAACGATTCGGCAAGAGCCTCCCGCGATCGTTTGGCTTCACGCTCACACCAGGCACGGTTAACGGCGCCGTTGTGCAGCACGATTCGGCTGAACCACTCGCAGGGTGCGCTGCCGTGGCTTTCGCCCACGGGTTCCAGATCGGCGCGGAACCCACCATCCGGTGAAACGCTCCAGCGCGGCGCGGCCTCACCACCCGGCAGACCTGTTGTGAGAAGAATCGTGGCAGGTTGACCGCCCGGCGCGCCCGTGGCAGCAATCCAGGACGACTTCACGTTGAACTCCGCCGGCGGATCATGGTCGCCATCCGGCGCCTGTATCACCGCCGCAGGCGATTCCAGCAGCGGGCCTGTGAACCAGCCGAACATGGCGGCGCTCAGCTTCGTCCTGCAAGCAACGGCTGCATCTTGCAAATCCCAAATCTGTACCAGCGTATCGATCGCGAGCGAGTACTCCGAGACCATCTCGAAGCGCACGGTCCGCTCCTCGCGGGCCAGAATGCTGCCGTGCCGTCGCCATTGGAGGCTCAGCTTGAGGCCACACGATACGCTGCCCCGCCGGCCCAGCAGTTCCGTGAGTTCCGCCTCACCGGCGCAACCGCTGACCTCGAATGCGCAGCCGGGACCAAGCCGGGAGCCGAGCAGCGGCGCGGTTTCGGGCGCGGCAGCGAACATCAGCGCGGGTGCTTCGGCCCCACCAACCCGATAGGACGCAACCTGGATGCCATCCGCCGTTACGAGGCAAGCGCCATCGCGGAAATGCAAAGTTGGACGAGCGTGCGGCGGCATGCTGGAGTAAAGCATACCAGGCCGTGTTTGTCAAAACCCTCCTCCGCCGGCGTGCTGCGATCTGCACCGGTATAATGATTTCGAGGCGCCTATAGATCCCGTCTGCGTGAGTCCGTGGCGCCACAGGAATATGGCGAGGTTAACCCCTAACTTCACAGACTCGGCAGTCCGCGAGCTGTCGCCGGATGACCTGCCTGCGCTGTCGCGTCTGTTCGCCTCCGATCCCACGCGGTTCCGGTCGATGGAAGCCGGTTTGGATATGTACGGTCTGGAAAGCCCCACAGTCCGGTTCTATTGCGTGCCGGACGGCTCGGGGGGCCGGATCCTCGGTGTGTTGATCCAATTGAGGACGACGGTGGTCTGTGCCGATCGCGATGGCGAGTGCGGTGGCGCAATCGCAGCCTTTGTCGATGAACAACCTGCTGTTACCGGGCTGAGAGGTTGCCTGGAGACGCTTGGGGCCGTCAAGGCGCGACTGCGTCGCTATCGGCCGACTCATTGGGAAGACAGCTGGTTCCTGGAGCTGCACTCCGCGCCGGTGCAAGCGCCGGCCGGACCAGCAGCCCGTCGAGCCGTCGCGCAGGACGTGGACGCCATTTCGGCCCTGTATGCATCGAGTCGGATGATGCCGCGATCCACACACGACCTTGATGCGCACATCGCAACCGGCCGCGTGTTTGTGGTGGACGACTTTCATTTGCGGAACTGCATTGCAGGCGCTGCAATGCTGAATGCCGAAGGGCGCAGCGCCTGCGTCATCGGCAGTGTCTATACGCGGCCCGAAGCGCGCGGACGCGGCTGCGCCACGGCATGCACGGGTGCAATCAGTCGAGACATTATCGACAGCGGCAAGCTTCCGTGCCTGTTTTATGAGAATGAAGCCGCAGGTCGCATCTACCACAGGCTGGGCTTCGAGCCGGCCGGAAGATGGGCGATTCTCTATGTGGACTCGGCGCGTTGAGCTCCTCGTTAGCCGCGGTATGGACCCTGCTGGCGCTGGTGCACACGGGTCCGACGTCGGCTCGAAGCCAGGCCCTTTCGCCGGCCCGCGACCGTGCTGCCGGCGTGATACACAACCTGAAGCTGAAGGTCGGTTTGCCGCTCGGCGGTATCGGCGCGGGCGCCGTCCGCATCCTCAGCGACGGCGAGTTCTCGCGGGGCGGCGACTCCACGCCGCTGCCGGGCTGTTTTGCAGCGGTGCGTGCCGGAAGCGGCGCCTGCGTGCTGGCGCTCCATAACGGCTGCGGGCTGCCGTGCGCGCCGCGCATAGACTTCAAGGGGCTGTTTCCCACAGCGACCGTCACGCCATCCGGCGCCGGCTTACCGCTGGACGTTTCCTGGGAGGCCTTCTCCCCGTTTGTTCCCGGCGACCTGCGCGACTCGTCGGAGCCCGGCGCCATCGTCGTGATAACTCTCCGGAATCCGTCGCAGCACGCCGTGCCGGCAGCCGCACTACTCTCGTGGCAGGGCATGCCGGCTCCAGGTGGGACTGCCGGGACTCCGGTGGTCTCCACCGTGCCCGTGCGTGACAACCTGTACGGGCTTCGGATCTCAAGCGGAACTCCCAGATTCGGCGAGACGACCCTGGCCTCAGCAGCTGTTGGTCCAGACAGCGTGGTGACGCGAACCGGATGGCGACCGGGAGCTGGACCGCCGTCCTGGTGGGCCGCGTTCGCGCAGACCGGCCGCCTTCCTCAGGATCAAGAGATTGGGTCCAGCGGTGCGATTGCTGTTTCCACATCGGTAGCGCCCGGCGCCACAGTACGAATTCCATTTGCGGTGACCTGGTTCGCATCCGACGCGACATCCACTTTAGGCGGCAGATACTACGGAAACTGGGCGAGCTCGTCGACAGATATCGCGCGCAATCTGCTGCAGGATTGGAGAAGCCTGCGCGTTCTGACGGACGAGTGGCATTTTGCGCTGATGACCAGCGATCTTCCGCCATGGCTGATACGCGCTGAGATCAACAGTCTGGCTGGTATGGTGACGCAAACAAGCCTCATGCGCGGCGGCGAATTTGCGTGGCGGCCGGCAACGTCGGCTTACGGCGCGTCGCCGGCGGGCGTAATGGCGAGATCTATCACCCTTGTTACGCTGTTTCCGCAGCTTGAGGCATTTCGGTTGGCGACCGATGCGGCAAACCTGGCGGGGGTAGGAAGCACCCGTATCGCGCTGCTGGCGCTCCGGCTAGCGCTCTACCAGAGGTGTACGGGCGATCGGACCCTGGCGCAGCTCACTGCCCGTCCGCTGGCCGAGGCCGCGCTGACCGCGGCCGGCCCCACGGATACGGCCGGGTGCGGCATTCAGATCACCGGTTGGCGCGCGCTTGCCCGGCTGCTGGCACAATCGGGCGAGACCTCCATGGCTCAGTCGCTGCTGAATCGAACTGCGCATCTGATGGTTCAGTACGCCGCCGGGCTGAAGAGCCAGTCTCCATCGTCCATGTCGGCCGGCTTGCTCGGAGTTTGGGCTGCCCGGCTGTTAGTGCTGCCGCCTCCGGCGCCGTCCACGCTGATTGCTCAAGCCCAGGCATCCGGCGCTGCGGGCAGCGCTCCAGGTCGGGATATGGCAGATTCGGTGATCTGCCGCGGTGATCTGGCGATTCGCACAGGCAGCGTGACGAGCGGTCTCGAAGTTCTGGACGCGATCGATACCTCCGCCTGGGAAAGTGAGGGAGGGCCTTTCGACGTTCAGGAAGTGGGACTGTTCTGGCCGGTACTCGCCGCGCTCGAGGGCGCGGGGATCCGCCTCAGCACCGGCGAGCTTGACCTCATTCCATCCATACCCGGCTCATGGCGCGAACTGAATGCACCCATCTTTCTTCCAACACTCACCGGTTGGATGCGTTTTCGCCCGTACGCCCATGGAGAGTCCTTCTCTTTGCGGGTGGATCGGCTGGTCGCTCCGCCGACATTAGGTCCGGCGCAGCGCCTGGTTCTGGCCCGGCTCCGGATACCCGCGCCGGTCGCAATCAAGGCGGCGCAGGAGGAAGAGGTACACGTGCTGTTGAACGGTAATCCCGCTCCCGCAAATGCGTCGCGTGTGGCCGGCGGCGTCATGCAGATTCGGTTCACGCCTTCGCTCAAGCTCAACGCCGGCGATACGGTTCGGGTGAGCATCCATTAGTTTGCAGTACTCCACAGGAAAGTCACGATGAAGTCTATCGGCAGAATCACGGTTCAGGCATCGATCTTTATGGCGATCTCGGTTGTCGCGCTGGTGACCGCGGCCGCGCTGGCCGCGCCAGGACCCAAACACCGTCAAACGCCACCGCCGCCGGTGAAGACGGCCGGCGAGGTGTTCAAGAACATCAAGGTACTCAACAAGCTTCCGGCCAGTCAGCTCCTGCCGATGATGCGCAAGATGAGCGACTCGCTTGGTGTTCGGTGTGACTACTGCCACGTGGAGGGCCCGAATCATTCCGGCTTCGAACTGGATACGAAAAAGCCGAAGGTCACAGCCCGCGCGATGATTCTGATGACCGAGCGGCTGAACAAAAACGAGAAGATCCTGCGGCACCAGGCCACCTGCTATATGTGCCATCGCGGCAGTCCGGAGCCTGAAACCCAGCTTCCCATGCCCGGCGGTCGGCAGGACTCGCACTGACGCCCCGCGCGTGGTAACCGAACAACGGTTGGGCCGCGTGGCTTGATGGCGGTCCCGGAGTGCGGAACCTCTAACCCGGCCGGTTGAGCGGCTCGCCGCCTAGGCGCCCACCGCGCTCTCGGTCAGAGTCAGCGTTCCGGCATCGGCATCCAGCCGTGCCACCGCGCCGAGAGGCAGGGTCAATGCGTTGGGTTCGTGGCCGCAGGGAAACCCTGTGATCACCGGCACGCCGAGGTCCGCCAGGTAATCGCGCCAGACATGCTCCAACTGGTTGGATGAGTCCGTCTGCTCGGCCCGCCTCCACGCCGTCACCGTTCCCACCACAAAGCCGGCGGCTTCGGACAGCAGTCCACAGGCCTTCAGCTGCGCCATCGATCGGTCGACGCCGTAGATGGCTTCACTCACGTCTTCCAGTACGACGATGCAGCCCCGCCATCGTGGCCGGTACGCCGTGCCGCAGGCGTGCGCAAGAAGGGTGAGACACCCACCGGCGAGGCGGCCCTCCGCCACGCCTCCGGTTACCGTCTCGGCATGCTCCCCGTCGAGAGGGAGGACCGGACGGTATGCCGGATCCTCCACAATTCTCCACCAATGATCGAGAGCCGGTTCCGACAGGTCGGTCAGCTTCGGCGGCATCACGCCGTAGTGAGTCACCTGGCGGGCGAACCGCGCGAATGCGAGGTGCAGCGTGGTGATGTCGCTGTAGCCCAAAAAGAGCCTGGCGCGATCCCGCTGCTCCGGCCAATGGATGCTCTCCACGATGCGCATCGCGCCATAACCCCCGCGTGCGCAGAAAATGCCGGCGAGATCCGTTCGGTCCAGCGCCCACTGCAGATCGGCCAGGCGTCCGGGGTCGGTACCGGCCAGATAATCATAGTCGGGATGGCGGTCGAGGACGTGGGGTCCAATCTCCACGGCATATCCACGCTCCTCCAGAGCGGCCACGCCAACCTGGAGCGCTGCATCCTCAATTGGCCCGGATGGCGCCACAATGCCGATACGGTCGCCCTGCCGCAGAGCACGTGGCTTGTTTACCAACCGTAGCGCTCCGGCCCCCACGGCCGCATCTCGGTCTCCTGTTTCAGCAGAACAAGCTGGCGGCTCGGAATATCGCGGTAGACGACCACACCCGCGCCTACACAGGTGTAGCAGCCAATCCGTACGCCCGGCTGGGTGATGACGTTGACTCCCGTCCGTGAATAGTCGCCAATATACGTGCAGTTCGCTCCGTCACGGGGATGCTCCCGGCGCCCGCCGATACGCGGCGTGGAGAGTCCGTCGTCAAACCGGAGCGTGCCGTAAACGGTGGCAGCGCCGATATCCACCGCTTCGCCGAGCACTCCGTAGATTTCGCAGTAGTGGTACAGGTAGCTGCGATAGAGCATAACGCCCTCAAACTCGGCGCCGTGACCGACAATGCACTCCTCACCGACCACGGATCCCGCGCTCAAGAGGCAATAGTCGCTCACGCGCGAGCGGGCGCCGATGACGCACCCGGCGCCAACGATGGCGCCATTGATTACGCGTGCGCCCGGCCCGATCCGGGCCGGGCCCTGCAGTGTGACCCGGTTGCCGATCTCCGCGCCGGGGCCAATGACTACCGGCCCGGATATCTCGGCGCCTGCTGCGATCCGCGCCGTAGCGTCGATGCTCTCCTTACAAATGGCAGCCATCTCGCGCAGGACGGCGGCCGTTGCCTCCATGATGTGCCAGGGCTTATCCATGTCGACGAGGCCTTGCGATGCGGCGACTGCATCCGGCATATCCCCATCATCGGCCAGCACGGCCAGCGCCTCGGCCAGCTCTCTCTCCGCTGGGGGCATACCACCGACCGGAACGTGGCGCATCACCGGTGGAACTTCGGCGAGCCGGGACCAGTGGCGCCGCGGAAGCGCGGTCACACCGGCCAGGCGCCACGCTGCATCGCGACTGTGTCCTTCAACTGAGGTCAGCCGGAGCGCGTCCCCTTCGCCATCGATCTCCGCGCAGAGCCAGTCGGTAGGTGCGCCGTTCAGCCGCTCGACCAGCACCGTGGCGTTCCCGGTCAGCTGGTAACGCGCCCATGTGGCAGCCAGGTCCTGGTCGGCGACCACGAGGTCGCCGGAGATGACCAGCGCGCCGGTGACCTCGCCATCAAGCGCGGCCAATCCGCACAGGGCAGCGTCGGCGGTGCCCGTCGGCTCCGCCTGTGTCACAAGCCGCGGCTGTAGGCCCGGCAGTCTGCGCAGCGCGGCCCGTATCGAGGAATCGGAGGCCGACGTCACCACGACAATCTGGCCAAAGCCCAGCGTGCCCAGCTGCCGGCAAAGGCGACGGATTACGGGCTCGTTGGCAATCGGAAAGGCGCACTTGTTGCGCACCTCGTTATACGGCCAGAAGCGCGCGCCCTTACCAGCCGCGAGGAGAACAGCAGCCGGAGGGGGCTTGCTTGGTGACATCGTGAGCGAAGGTGGGGATGTGGCGGGCCGGCCTAGTGGAGCGCCGGCGCCAGCGGAATGTAGGTGGCAGCCATGCTGCCTGAGGCGCTTTCGGTAACCTCGTGATACAGGCTGTCGCGCTCGATCGGTGTGCGTCCTGCCTCTTCGATCAGCTTTACCATCTGCGTGCGCGTCAGTACCTGCGTCTTGTTGCCTTGTTCACCATCTTTGTAGGTGATCTCGTACTCGTGGACCGTGCCGTCCACGTCGTCGGCGCCGTACCACAGAGCCAGCTGCGTGATCTGGGGTGAGTTCATGATCCAGAACGACTTGATGTGTTCAAAGTTATCCAGCATCAGGCGTGACACGGCGATGTTGCGCAGGTCGTCATAGCCGGTGGGATGGGGCGTATCGGCCAACTCCGTCCCTTCGGGATGAAACGAAAGCGGCGTCATCGTCACGAAATGGCCGGTCTCATCCTGCAGCGCGCGCATCTGGACCAGGTGGTCCACGCGCTCCTCCACGGTCTCGATGTGGCCATAGAGCATGGTGGCGTACTGCGTAAGCCCCGCCCGGGCCGCGGCGCGGGCGATGCCGATCCACTCCTCGCCATCCAGCTTTCTATCGAACAGTTCGTGATGAACCCGGTCCGACAGGATTTCGATGCCGCCGCCGGGCAGCGAATCGAGGCCCGCTTCCATTAACTCGTGTAAGACTTCGTCCAGCGGTTTGCCGGCCACGCGTTGAATCTCGGCGATCTCCACGGCCGTAAACGCCTTGATGTGAACGCCGGGCCGGGTTGCCTTCACCGTGCGGAGCAGGTCCAGGTAGTAGGTGTAAGGCAGCCGGGGATTGATGCCGCCGACCATGTGGACCTCGGTAATCGGCACATCCCCGTGCATGAGGAGCTTGCGCTTCACCTCCTCCAGATCCATCTGATACGGGGCCGGTCCGCCTTTTTTGGCGTAGAAGGAGCAGAACTTGCAGAACTTGTTGCAGATGTTGGTGTAGTTGATGTGCTGGTTGCGAACGTAGTAGGCCCTGTCGCCATGGCGCTGCTCTCGCACAAAGTTGGCGATTGCGCCTACCGCGGAGAGATCCGGAGTTTGGTACAGAAGAACGCCATCTTCAAATGTGAGGCGCTCTCCGGCTTCTGCCTTCCCAGCGATCGGACGCAATGCCTCCGGGATGATGCGGCTGTTGATGTGCGGTTTGCAGGCTGCTTCCGCGGGCGCCGTTGCCGTCATAACGCTCCTTGATCGGGCTTTGCCAAGTGGCGAGTTTGGCGCAAGTATACCACCGGTGCGCGTGGGTGGTGCGGCGCCGTTAAGATGTCGTAACTATTTGTCTGGTAGTTTTTCCGACATGCTTGACAGAATAAGCAGACTTTTGTATACTGGTTTGAACCGTCGGGATGGCCGAACTTCACCATGATGATCGCATGCATCTATATACCGCAGATAGGTATTGCTTGCGAGCGGAGGCTGCGCAAGCTGGAGAGTGGTGTTCCCGTGGCGCTTGCCGATGCAGAGGGACGGCTGCTGACCGTATCTCCGCAGGCTGAACGGTTTGGGGTGTGCCCGGGCATTTTGGCTTCGGGGGCACGGGCATTGTGTCCGGATCTGCAGATTGCGGCTTACCAGCGTGAACTTTATGAAGAGACGGCTGCGGGTATCTGGAATCTTCTGGCTGTGGAGAGCTCTTATGTAGAGCCGGAGACGCCGGAGCGCTGTTTTGCCGCTCTGGATGGGCGGCAGATTTCTCATCGCGTGCAAAAGCTGGTGGAGTCGGCCGGCGGCATCGTTGGCGCGCCGGTGTATGCCGCATTGGCCTCCAGCAAGCTGACTGCGGCTCAGTCTGCACGGCAGGCGGAGCCTGGCCGAGTGGAGCGGGTGCTGCCCGGAACCGAGGCGGAAGTATTGGCGCCCACGTTGCTGGGGGCTGTGCGGCAGATACCGGAAGCCACAGTGCGCCGCCTGGAGCGTTTGGGCGTGCGCACGCTGGGAGACCTGCTGCAGCTGCCGGTATGCGAACTGCAGCGGCAGTTTGCCGGTCCCGGCTTGTTGCTGCGACGGCTTGCTATGGGAGAAGATGGCGATTCCGTGCGGGCTTTGTGGCCACCGCGCGTGATCGAGCGTTCGGTAGCGTTTGATGATGAAGCGGTTTACGACACCACTATTTGGGCGGCGCTTTCCCGGTGTGCTGCCGGCATATCGGCAGGGCTGCTGCGTGGTGGTGACTATGCCCGCACCATCGCGCTGCAGGTGGAACTGGCGGATGGTTCAAGGCTGCAGATTTCCGAAAAGCCGCACGCCCCTCTGCAGAGCGCTGTCGATCTGCATCAGGCGGCTCTGCGCCTTCTGGCGCGCCTGGCGCTGCAGGCGCCGGTTGCCCGGGTTACGCTGCAGGCAGCCGGCCTGGGATCGGGTTCGGGAGTGCAGCTGGAGCTGCTGGATACGGCCGGCGTGCTGTTTGGCCTGCCTCACGAACGCCAGTCGCGCCTTGATGCTGCGCTGGAGCGGCTAAAGCGCCGGTATGGCGGCAAAACGATACAGACGGGGAGTGAGATATCGTCGCCGCTTCGCATCCGGCTCTGGGTTGGGCCGTTGGGCCGACGCCTTGATGAACCTGTGCAGGTAACTACCGATTCTCAGGGGGCGCCTCTCTGCTGCTGGCGGCGCGGCCGGCCCTGCCGGGTTGTGCATATTCAGAATATGTGGCGCGAAACGGAGTGGCAGGAGGGCGTCACCGCGCAGCAGAGTGTCTATCGTGTGGAAACCGATACCCTGGGAATGCTTGAACTGGTGCAGGCGGCTTCGGGATGGCGGCTGGGAGCCCTTGCCGATTGATGCCGGTATCTTTGCACAACCATACGCCATGGAGTTTTCTGGATGGCGCCTCCGATATTGATGCGCTGGTACGGCGCGCTGCCGGATTTGGCATGCCTGCGCTGGCGATGACCGATCACAACAGCGTATCTGCCGCCGTCAAGTTTACGCAGACCTGTATTTCGTGGGGCATCAGGCCCATTCTGGGGGCCGAAATCACCATGGAGGATGAATCACACCTCACGCTGCTGGCCCAGAACCGCATCGGCTACGGCAATTTGTGCCGGCTTCTATCGGCTGCCTACCAGTTTGGTGGGCGCCTGACTCCGGCGCTGCCATGGCAGGCGCTGGGTCTGCAGCCCACCGGTGGCGCCGATATGGCGATGCTGGATGTAACCGGCCTGTTCTGTCTTTCGGGCTGCCGTAAGGGGCGGTTGTGGCAGGTTGTTTGCGCACACAACTCTTCAGCAGCGCAGGCGCTCATCCGCGGCCTGCAGAGAGCCTTCGGCTCTCAGAACTTTTTTGTGGAGCTCCAGCAGGATTTTACGCCCGATTCCAGCCGTGTTAACAACGAGCTTGCCGGGGCGGCGCACGATGCACGGGCCGGCCTGGTGGCCACCAACAACGTGCACTATGCCACCCCGGAAGATTTTGCCGTTCACGACCTGCTGCGCTGCGTGGGGGCCGGTGTCAGCATCGCCCAGAACCACTCCGATCGGCCGCTGAACAACGAGCGGTATCTGCTTTCGCCGGATGAGATGCAGCGCCGGTTTTCCGCGATGCCGCAGGCCGTAGAGAACACACAGTACATTGCGGAGCGGTGCGAAGCGGCTTTACCGGATTGTGACGAGATTACACCGCGCTACACGCTGCCGCATGGTTATGCCGATGCCGCAGCCTATCTCTGCTCTCTTACCTGGCGCGGAGCGGAAGCACGCTACCGTCCGGTAACGCCGGCCGTAAAGAGGCGCATTGAACACGAGCTTGCCGTCATCGTAAACCTGGGTTATGCCGACTACTTTTTGATGGCGTGGCGCGTTGCGCTCTGGGCGCGGCGGCAGGGAATACGATGTACCGGACGCGGTTCTGCCGCCGACAGCTGCGTTGCCTTCTGCCTGATGCTCACGGATGTGGACGTGATATCGCGCGGGCTGCCCTTCGCCCGATTTCTTACAGAAGGCAAAACGCCCGATATCGATCTCGATTTTCCATCGGATCGGCGCGATGAGGTGTTTCAGCACATCACCCAATCCTACGGCGCGGCCAATGTGGCCTCGGTTTGCACGTTTCATACGTATCGTTCCAAATCAGCCGTGCGGGATATGGGCAAGGCGCTTGCCCTGCCGGCCCAGGCGCTGGAGTGGTTCTCCGGCCATCTATCCAGCTTTATTCATGCCGATGAGTTGCATGCCGCCTTTGAAAAGCAGCCGGAGCTGCGAGAGTATGCGGGTCTGCGCAACCGGTTTGATCTGCTGTTCCGGCTGTGCGCGCGCATAGCCGATTTTCCGCGGCATATCGGCACACACTCCTCCGGCATCGTCATCAGTCGAGTGCCATTAAGCCAGATCGCTCCGCTGCGGCCCAGCGCGCGCGGTGTAACGCAGATATGGGAGCTGGACAAGGACGACGCCGAAGCCGTGGGCGCTATCAAGCTGGATGTGCTGAGCCTGCGCACGCTTTCGGCCGTGAGCGATGCGGAGGCCACTCTGCAGCGGCAGGACCCGGCATTCCGGTACAACCGCATTCCCATCAGGGATGACGCAACCTATCAGCTGCTTCGAGCGGGCGCGGCAGTGGGCGCCTTTCAACTGGAATCGGCGGCGCAGCTCAGTCTGGCCGTTACGCTTCAGCCGGAACACTTTGAAGACCTGGTGGCCAGCGTGGCGCTCATTCGCCCGGGACCGGTGCGTGGTGATGCCGTTCAGCGCTTTGTGGCCTGCCGCAACGGCTCGATGCGCGCCGAGTTTTTGCACCCCTGCCTCGTTCCGATACTGGCTAAAACCTACGGAACCATCATCTTTCAGGAGCAGGCAATTCTGGTTATAGCCGCCATGACGGGTTGCAGTGAGGCCGATGCCGACCGGGTGCGCAAAAGCCTGGCAAAGCACGCCCGCCACAATACCATGCACGAGGTGCGAGAGGCTTTCGTGCGTGACTCGTGCCGGCGCCATCCCGATTTCGATGCCCGGCGCGCGAATCTGCTCTTCGATATGCTGGAGGGGTGGAGTGGTTATGGCTTTACCGAAGGCCATGCGGCCTCGTTTGCCATTACCGCCTGGCGCACCTCGTGGCTTACAGCCCATCACGTGGCGGCCTGGTACGCCGGCATGATGAGTCACCAGCCGATGGGGTTCTATTCTGCCAACTCCCTGGCGGCGGAGGCGCGCCGGCGGGGAGTGACCATTCTGCCGCTGGATATTAACGAGAGCGATGATCGCTGCACCGCGCCGGATGCGGAAACCATCCGGCTGGGGCTGCGTCTGGCGTCCGGCCTGCGCGAGGCAGACATCGCGGTGATACTGGCCGCGCGCCAAACAGAACGATTTCAAAGCCTGCTCGATTTTGCCGTTCGCGCGCCGCTGCATCGTGATGCGGTCGAAAACCTGGTGCTTTCAGGTGCTTTTGATGCGCTGCATCTGCACCGGCGCGGTCTGCTGTGGCGGCTGGATGAGACGCTGGCCCTGGCGCAGCAATGCCGCGTTGCGAGTACCGGCAGCGTACTGGTGATGCCGGCCATGATGGAGACGCCGCTGGCACAGGATGTGGCGCCCTTTTCACCGTGGGATGCCTATTTGTGGACCTGGCGGTTAACGGGTGTGTGCGCCGAGTGCCACGTGTTTGCCTGGATGCGTGAGGCATTGGCGGCACATGGCGTTATGACCACTGCCGACGCCATGCGGGAGCGTGCCGGATCCCTGGTTACGGTGGCCGGGCTCAACATTCGGCCCCACCGTCCGCCAACCAAAAGTGGAGCTCCCGTGCTCTTCAGTACGCTGGAAGATGAGTTCGGCCTGCTTCAAACGGTTTGTGTGGGCAAAGCCATCGATAGCTGTACGGCCACATTTCTCACGGCGGCCGCTATTGTGGCGCGTGGCGTTGTCGAACGCCGCGGCGTAGGCGTAACCCTGCGCATTCTGCAGGTCCGCCCGCTGCGCCTGCAGGAGTTCGTCCCGCACGAGGCCAATCGGCCGCTGGCCGCCGAACCGGCGCCCTGGCGCGCATACACCGGCACGCAAATCAGCGTCCAGACGCCTCACACCGTATAGATCTCCGGGCGCCGGTCTCCGATCGGGTCCATCTCGAATTCGCCGGGCGCCACCACCAGTCGCTTGCACCGGGCCTCAGCCGGCACAATAGCTGCGGCGATCGTTTCCGGTTCGTTACCGCCGGCCTCTGCCAGAACCCTGCCAGCCGGCGACACAATCTGGCTGCGGCCGATGAACCGAACGCCCCGCTCCGTGCCCACCCGGTTGCATGCCACAACCCAGATGCGATTCTCCCACGCGCGCGTTCTGGTCAGGAACTCCGGGGCGCTCTCGGCGCCCTGGTGCCAGTTGGTAGGCACCGCCAGCACGTCGGCCCCCTTCAGCGCCAGTGTCCGGCACGCTTCGGGAAACCGGATGTCGTAGCAAATCAGCACGCCAAGCCGGCAAAACGGCAGATCGAATACCGGAATCTCCTCGCCAGCGTGCACATACCGGTCTACACCTAGCAATGGTAGATGTGTCTTACGGTAGATACCCAGCAATCCGGAAGGCCCAATAACCGCGGCGGAGTTGTGCAGCCGGTCATCAAAACGCTCGAGAAACCCAGCCACGACCCAAACGTCGTGAGCTGCGCACGCCGCCTCCAGATGCCGCATCCAGCCGTGTCCAGGAGGCGCGGCCGCGTCTCGCGCCTCTCCAGCCCCGCCAAAAACGTAACCATTATGTGCACACTCGGGAAACACTACCAGTCGCGCGCCGCTTTCCGCGGCGGCGCTCAGGCGCTCCGCCATCACCGCGCTGTTGCGTGCAGGCAACCCCTGGATCACGTCCATCTGGACGGCGGCAACCACCACTTCGCGGTCGGCACTCTTGCTCATGCGCCAGGCTCCTGTTTCACCACGACGCCGGCGCCGTGCACGCGCCGCCGTGTTGCCAGCCAACACCACCGGTATACTGCCGGGCTACAGTACAGCTTATCACGATTGCCCCATGTCATCTGAAACTACCTATACACCAAACGGCTCGGAACGCAGTCCGGAAGCAGGCCTCCGCGAAGCTCTGGAGCACATGGAGCGGATTCGCGGCCCCGAACATGCCGATGTGGCCTGGCCCCTGATGGCTCTGGCCGATTACCTGCGCGGGCAGGGCAGCTGGGAAGAGGCTCTACAGACCTATACGCGCGCGCTGCGGATTCGCGAGTCGGCGCTGGGCGAGCAGCACCTTGAAGTCGCAAAGGTCTACAACGCAATAGGCAGCCTGCACCGCGCCCGTGGCCTCTATTCCGCGGCCGAGCCGTTCTTCCGGCACGCCCTGGAAATCCGGCAGCGCGCCGCCGGCCCGGCGAGCGAGTTGGCGGCCGCCAGCCTGAACAACCTCGGGGCGCTGCAGCACAGCCTCGGCCAATACGGCGAGGCGGACAAGCTGGTTCGCGAGGCGCTGCAGATTCGCGAGTCGATCTATGGCGTCACAGATCCGCGGCTCGCCTCTTGCGTCACGAACCTTGCCGTGGTTCAAGGCGATCTTGGCGACTATCGAGTCGCCCGGGAAACGGCCGAGCGCAGCCTTGCGCTTCGCGGTGGCGCGGTGCCTCCCGATGACGTGGATCGCGCCCTGAGCCTCATCGTCCTCTCCGGCGCCCACCACAGGATGGGCGAGTGGCAAGAAGCGGAACGGCTGGCGCGTCAGGCCTTGGCCATTCGGCAGAAGCAGTTAGGAGCCGAGCACTCCAGCGTCGCCGGGGCGCAGTTGGCGCTGGCGGAAGTGATGCTCGACACCGGCCGTGCGGGGGAGGCGCAGGCAGCGGCTTCCGCCGCGCTGGAGATACGGCAGGCACAGTTACCGGCTCAGCATCCCGATATCAAGCTGGCCCAGCTCGTGCTGGCGCGCGCGATGGCGGCGGGCAGCATGAAGGATGAAGCCGTCTCCCAACTTGAGCATCTTGCCGCCGAAGCCGGCAGCCCGGAGCATGCCTCGCATCCCGCAGTGGCAAACATCTGGCTGGCCCTGGCTGTTGCGCGCGGTGAAGCTCGCGAAGCGCTGGTGGCGGCACAGACAGGACTCGCGATCCGCGAGCGTCTGCTCGGCCCAATGCACCCCGCCACGGCGGAGGCCACCGCGATGGTGGCGCACCACCAGGTTCGGCGTGGCGAACTCGACGGCGCATGTGAACCGCTCCAGCATGCAATTGATGTGCTCGGCGGATTGCTGCCTGAGGGGCACCCAACACTCCGCTCTGCCCGCGCCGACCTTGCGCTGTGCATGATCAATTCCGGGAATCTGGTGCAGGCTGCCGGCGAGCTGCGGCTTGCCGATCGGCGGCTGGCCGGCGCGCCGCCCTCTATCGAGCTGGATGCCGCCATCGAGGCGATGCGCGATCAGTGCCTTAATGCACCGGCAACGGCCGCCGCAGCGGACTTTACGTCGCAGCCCCCTGCGGCGCCGGCGCAGCGACCGGCGGTTGCGCCGCTGTTGTATGAGGTAGGTGCGCCGGATCCGGCGGCCGTGCCGTTCGACATTCCCGAGCCGTCAGGCTTTCGCGTTTCACCGGAGGTGACCGCCGCCGTGCCGCCGTCGCAGCACGCAGATTACGCTCCTGCAGCGCCGTTGTACGATCCGGAACCGGAGGAGGTCGCAGCTTCGTCGACCGAATCGGACGGCGGTTCAACGGCCGTGGAATCGGCGGCGCCGGATCCGTGGAGTGCAGAGACTGCCGATCAGCCGGTGAACCAGAGCGCTGAAGAGGCAGTCGAGCCGGCTGCGGTCCAACCCGACGCCACCGAGCCCCTGTACGTGCGACCATTAGCGGACTATGGCGCCGATCCCGCAATCGCCGGTGCGCCGCCGGTCGAGGAGACGCGCGCAAATCCGGATCCCCCCGCCGCGACCACTCCCGAGGAGCCGGCTCCGCCGGCTGCCACGCGACAACCGGAACGCCACGAACCCGACCCCGCGCCGGTGTTCACAGCCGCTCCCGGCATTCAAGGAGAGGACACCACCAGCCAGCCTCCGACCGAAGTGGCTGAGGTTTCCGGGCCGCTGGACGACCCGGAAGCGGCGGGTATGGTCGACGATGCCGATTTGAGCGATGCCGAGGCCAGGATAACCGGCCTCATACGGCAATATGCAGCGCAATCGGGCGCGAATTCGCCGCATGTTGCCGACGCGATGATGTTGCTTGGCAGGCTTCGTTCCACACAGGGCCGCCACGATGAGGCAGCCGGGCTGTATCGTCACAGCCTTGCGATCCACCGGGCGGCTGCCGCGCCGGATGATGCGGCGGTGGCCAGTGCGCTGTCACGCCTGGCGGGCGAACTCGTGCGTCTGGAGGGGCAGGGCGCGGTACGCGAACTCGTCGATGCCGAACTCAGACGGCTGCAGCGCCGCTACGGCGCCGAGAGCCGCCTGTACGCCGCCCGCGCCCAGAACCTTGCCGTCCTTTGTGAAGCCGTTGGCGCCTCCGGGCGCTGAAACGCGCGGTTCGGGCCATTCGACCTTGCGCTGATCCAGCCGGAATTGCGGCCGCCTGGCGCTGCCCTTCGCCGATTTTAAGGGGGTAAGTGGCAGTGTGCCGTTCACGCGCGCGGCGAGTTTTTGCGTCCAATATGCCGTCTACTAATCTATGGCCAGTGACTTGACAGTCTCGCTGAGTTTCTATACACTGTGGACAGTCTTTCTAGCCTTACCGGCCTGACGCTGTCAACTTCTCTTTCCCGGGGGGCGATGCGAGTCAGTTACGCGAGAGTCGCAACGCAAGACCTGAATCTTGAGCTTCAGAGACATGCGCTCACTAACGCGAAGTGCGAGCCCATCCTCGAAGACAAACAGAGCGGTGCTAACGCTGACACTCCGGGGCTGGTCGACGCGGTCGCCTCCATGCGTTCCGGACGGCCGGATGGACCGCGAACGGGCCAAGTTAGGCTACGAGATCAACTTCAACCGTCTGCTTATCGTGCACAAGCTTCCTCGCCCCACTACAAGAGATCGGCGCCGAGCTGAGGGACCTGGAGGCCAAGCCCGTCGTGAAGCCCAGCTCGGGCAAGAAAGGGGTACCGCTTGAGCGACCTTAAGCTATTCCAACTGTCAGCCGACCAAGCCGCCGAAATCAAGGGCGAAGCCTCCGACCTTGAGAAGCCACTTCAAACGCTCATCGAGCAAAACCTCGAGACGCTCCTGGCAGTGCGGTTCCTCGCGACCGAACACTCCACTGGCAAGGAGCACGCCGGACGAATCGATACGCTTGGCCTGGACGAGAACATGAGCCCGGTGATCCTCGAATACAAGCGTTCTCTTAACGAAAACGTGATCAACCAGGGCCTCTTCTATTTGGACTGGCTAATGGGTCACCAAGCCGACTTCACGCTGCTTGTCCAAAATCGTTACGGCAAGGAAACCGCAGACGCCGTAGATTGGACCGGCCCTCGGCTTATCTGCATCGCCGGAGACTTCACGAAGTATGACGAGCACGCCGTCAATCAGATGGGCCGTAACATCGCGCTAATCCGCTACCGCAGGTTCGGTCCCAACTTGCTGCTGTTGGAACTCGTGAACTCTACTGTCACCTCCACGCACTCGCAAGGCAAGACCGGACCCGCGAAGTCCGGCCTGTCCGATTGGAGCGCGGACTGGAGCGCCTGCTGGGCCAAACATCCGACGATGCATGAACTGTATCTGACGATAGAGGCCTATATCCTATCGTTGGGGGACGACGTCCGAGTTAACCAGGCGAAGATGTACATCGCCTTCAAACGGATCAAGAACTTCGCGGAGCTTTCCGTTACCCAGCAGAGGATCCTGTTGCATCTCCACCTGGACCCTGAAAAGTACGCTGTGCCACCGGAACAGGGTCGCGATGTCAGAAACATTGGCACCTATGCGCCGGGCCTTCTGCAGCTGTTTATCCGTGGCCGGGAGGACATAGACCGAGCGAAGCCTCTTATCCTGAGGAGTTACGAAGGTGGTTGACCGCGTTGCGCTGCAGCGCCGCTACGGCGCCGAGAGCCGCCTGTACGCCGCCCGCACCCAGAACCTTGCCGTCCTTTGTGAAGCCGTTGGCGCCTCCGGGCGCTGAAACGCGCGATTCAGCCCATTCTACCTTGCGCTAATCCAGCCGGAATTGCGGCCGCGTGGCGCTGCCCTTCGCCGATTGTAAGGGGGTTAGTGGCAGTGGCCGTTCACGCGCGCGGCGCATCAGGCGCGATCTAAACCGGTTCAGAACGCGCCAAACTTGGCAGGGAACTGGACACAATCAGCGCGGCGAGGCACTTGCGCCACGCCCGAGGCCGGCGGCGCGCTGCTGGTGCAGCGAGCGAGGATATCCAGCGCTCAAGCAGAAATGAAGCGGATACCGCATTTGCCGCTGCAGCGACAGCAGGTTGATGTAGACACGGTATCGTGCTACAATGCCAAGCGAACGCGGCCTGACAGCGCTCGTTCCCGGCCGAACCGCTGAGACGTTCCAACACGAAATTCTCGCCCGCGACCGGCGCTGAGTGCTCTGGCAGCCCAGGCAATCGCTCGCCGCATGGAGCGGGACCTCGCGTTCCGCCGGCGCTTGTGGCGATTGTCGAGGCGCGCAGGTTCTAAGGCATGCTCTAGTCGCGGGTCAGCCTGAGGCGCCGCGGCCGAACAACGGGCCCGCGCCAGGTTCGTTGCGCACATAATCCGGATAACGCAAAAGGCTTACGCAGGGTTCGTGCAAGCCTGCAGAATCCCACGCAGCCATAAGCTTAACACTCGAACGGGCCGCGTCGCGCGAGGGGTACCTAATGGACGTTTTTGACCTCCGTCACCGCCTGATCGATGACTATGCTTCCTACATAAGCAGCTTCATTCGAATCCACGATCAGCGCATTCGGGACCATGTGAATGACAGTCTGGACAATGGTCTGCTTTGGCCCGATCCCCTGATCCAGCTCAACCCGTCGTTTGAGCCGGGTGCGTGGATTGACGACCTCGTTAAAGACAAGACACTCCACGAAGAGTGCAGTCGGATCTTCCGCATCAAGCCCAAGCGCGAGAGCGCCGGGAATCCAATGCGCTTACACAAACACCAGTCCGATGCGGTCGAGGTCGCGCGCAGCGATAACCACTACGTTCTCACCACTGGTACCGGATCTGGAAAGAGCCTTGCCTACATCGTACCCATCGTCGACTCCGTGCTCCGTCGCGGCACAGGTAGAGGCATCCAGGCGATCGTCGTCTATCCGATGAATGCGCTCGCGAACAGCCAGGCGGGCGAACTGGAGAAGTTCCTCAGCTACGGCTATCCCGAGCACAAGGAACCCGTTACGTACGCCCGTTACACCGGGCAGGAGAGCGATGCCGAACGCGCTGAGATACTGGCGCATCCGCCGGACATTCTCCTTACAAACTACGTCATGCTGGAACTCATCCTGACCCGACCATTCGAGAAGCCGCTCATCGATCGCGCCCAGGGCTTACGGTTCTTCGTGCTTGACGAGATGCACACCTACCGGGGACGTCAGGGATCGGATGTCGCCCTCCTGGTGAGACGAGTCCGTGAGGCGCTGCGCGCGCCCGAGATGCAGTGTGTCGGCACCTCCGCCACGCTGGTTACCGACGGCGTCTACATCACTCAGCAGGAGGAGGTTGCGGGAGTCGCATCGCAGCTCTTCGGCGTCGAGGTCAAGCCCGCAAACGTGATCGGCGAGACGTTGCGCCGTGCCACGCCGAACCGTAGCCTCGTGGACCCGTCGTTCGTGACGGAATTGACTCGTCGTGTGGCGGACCAGTCTCTTAAACCTCCCGTCACCTACGACGACTTTGTGTCTGATCCGCTGTCCGTCTGGATAGAGAGCACATTCGGGGTGTTTGAGGAGCCGGACACCGCTCGGCTGACCCGCATGAGGCCGAGGAACCTGACGGGCGATGGCGGAGCCGCATCGGAACTCGCTGACGTAACAGGTCAACCACAGGATCAATGCGAGTCCGCCATCAAGGACGGGCTTCAAGGAGGCTACATATGCGAACGGAATCCGGAGACCGGATTGCCGGCATTCGCATTCCGTCTCCATCAGTTCATCTCTCGCGGCGATTCCGTATATTCGAGCCTTGAAAGTGAAGTCGACCGGCATATCACGGTCAACGGTCAGCAATTCGTACCGGGAGATCGAAGTCGCGTTCTGCTTCCGATGGTCTTTTGCCGCGAATGCGGTCAGGAGTACTATTCCGTCCGGCGCAACGAGGACTCTCAATCGAATGCCGTCCAGTACACTCCCCGCGATCTGTCTGACCAATACGATGACGACGACGGCAAACCCGGTTTTCTTCACGTCAGCGTCAGCGAGCCGTGGCCCACGACCGAGTACGAATATCTAGACCGCTTGCCGGAGGATTGGGTTGAGGTAGCAAACGGCACAACCCGCGTTCGGCGAGATCGGCGGGACGAGCTTCCTGCGGCGGTCCGGGTCGGCCCACTCGGCCGAGAGACGACGGATGGACTTCCAGCCCACTACCTTGCCGCACCATTCCGATTCTGTCTGCGCTGCGGCGTATCTTACTCTGCTACCCAACGGAGTGACTTTTCAAAACTCTCATCGCTGTCGTCAGAAGGTCGGAGCACTGCAACAACCATCCTATCCCTGGCCGCGATCCGCAATCTCCGTGGACAGTCGGACCTGGGCGCAGAAGCGCGAAAGCTCCTGTCCTTTACGGATAACCGGCAGGACGCCGCCTTGCAGGCGGGCCACTTCAACGACTTCGTAGAGATCTCACTTCTCCGCTCAGCGCTCTTTGCTGCCGTCGCCAAGGCTGGTCCACACGGACTACGTCATGATAAGCTTACCCAGCGCACGTTTGAGGCGCTCGCGCTGCCAAAGGAGCTCTATTCCGCGAACCCCGGCGAGAGATTCCAGGCCGAGCACGATACCGAACGGGCCTTTCGCAACTTGCTCGGCTACCGACTCTACCGCGACCTGAAGCGCGGATGGCGCGTCACGGCTCCGAACCTGGAACAGTGCGGCCTGCTCCAGATCCAATACGACTCCCTGGACGACGCCTGTAACGCTGACGATCTCTGGCAGGGCGCTCATCCAGCGCTGGTGATGGCCGCGCCAGACACGCGGTTCCGCATAGCGAAAACGCTGCTCGACTTCATGAGGCGCGCACTTGCCATCAAGGTTGACTACCTGGATGGTCGCTTCCAGGAACAACTTGAGCAGCAGAGCAGCCAGCGACTCCGCGAACCGTGGGCGATCGACGAGGAGGAGAAACTGGAAACCAGTTCGATTCTCCTTCCAAGGTCCCGACGGCGGAACGACTATGGAGGCAACGTCTATCTGTCCGCTCGTGGGGGATATGGGCGGTATCTCTGCGGGGTTAAGGCCTTCCCGGAGTACTCGGAGGCCGGAAAGCGACTGAAAACGGACGATGCTCAGGCAATCGTGTTGCAAGTCCTTGAGGCTCTCACCGTAGCCGGCATCATCGAGCGCGTTTCCGAACCCAGTGCGGAGGAGCAAGTACCGGGGTTCCAGGTAGTTGCGGGATCACTTCGATGGATCGCGGGCACTGGTGACAAGGCGTTCCACGACCCAATACGAACACCTCGGCCGCCAGCGGAAGGCAGTACCACCAATCCATTCTTCGTTGCCTTCTACAAGACCGTGGCCAGCGATCTGCACGGGCTGGAAGCGCGCGAGCACACCGCGCAAGTGCCGTATGACGAGCGGCAGGACCGAGAGTATCGGTTCCGGACGGGAGAGCTCCCGGTTCTCTACTGCTCACCGACCATGGAACTGGGCGTGGATATCTCCCGCCTGAACGTGGTTAATATGCGCAATGTTCCGCCGACGCCGGCGAATTACGCCCAGCGAAGCGGTCGTGCCGGAAGAAGCGGGCAGCCGGCACTTGTGTTCTCATACTGCACAACAGGCAGCCCGCACGACCAGTACTTCTTCAAACGACCGGACCGTATGGTTGCCGGCGCCGTTACGCCGCCGCGTCTCGATCTCGCGAATGAGGATCTTGTTCGAGCTCATGTTCATGCGATTTGGCTGGCCGAGACCGGGTATGCCGGCCATGCCCTGTCGCTCGGCAAGTCGCTTAAAGACCTGCTCGACCTGACAGGCAGTCCTCCGCCGCTCCGGCTTCTGGACTTCGTGCAGGCTGCGCTGGACGATCCCAAAGCCCGAGAAAGGGCAAAGCTGAGCGCGGAGCGCGTCCTCGCTACCTTCGATGGAGCGCTCCGTTCCTCCGATTGGTGGAGTCCTCGTTGGCTTGACGATGTTCTTCTTCAGGTTGGACGCAGCTTCGAGGCCGCGTGCCGGCGTTGGCGCGAGCTCTACCTTTCGGCGCTTAAGCAGCAGGAGGTACAGAACGCCATCGTCCTGGACGCATCGCGCCCGCCTGCCGCCAAGCAATTGGCGAAAAGACTCCGTGGAGAAGCCGAACAGCAGTTGAAGCTTCTCATAGAGATCGGGAACGTCACACAGTCTGATTTCTACTCGTATCGCTACTTTGCCGGCGAGGGCTTCCTGCCGGGCTACAACTTCCCGCGCTTGCCGCTCTCGGCACACATTCCGAGCCGCTCCAGGAAGCAGCGAGATGAGTTCCTGTCGCGTCCGCGGTTCCTGGCAATCTCGGAATTCGGCCCTCGGTCCATCGTTTACCACGACGGCGCCCGATACGAGATCAACAAAGTCATTCGCCCAGTTGCGGAGCGCGAAGGTGACGACGAGCTGTTCACCGGTAGCGCGAAACTGTGTCCGTACTGCGGCTATCTGCACCCGGTTTCCAGCAGCGACTCGTTCGATACGTGCGAACGGTGCTCAACGCAGCTCGACGCTTCGATAACCAACCTGTTCCGCCTGCAAAACGTCGCTACTCGTCGACGTGAGCGGATCTCGTGCGACGAGGAAGAGCGGATGCGCATGGGTTACGATATGCGGACGGGCGTTCGCTTTGCCGACTATGGAGCAGGACCGGTCTACCGCATCGCCTCCGTGCTGGTTAACGGTGAACCGCTTGCAGAGCTCGCATACGGAAACGCCGCCACCCTATGGCGGATCAACCAGGGCTGGACGCGCCGGAAGAACAAGCAACAGCTTGGATTCATGCTCGACATCGAGCGTGGTTTCTGGGCGAGAAACGAGAACGAGACTCCTGAAGGGCCGGATGCTGACCCAATCTCGGTACGTGTCGAGAGAGTGATTCCCTACGTCGATGACCGCCGTAACTGCTTACTCCTCACGTTGCCGGACCAGCAGCCGGCAAATGTCATGGCCTCCCTCCAGGCCGCGCTCAAGAGCGCGATACAGGTCACCTACCAGTTGGAGGACAGCGAGCTCGCCGCCGAGCCGCTTCCCGGTCCGGGCGAGCGGAATCTGCTTCTCTTCTATGAAGCTGCCGAAGGTGGCGCCGGAGTACTGCGCCGCCTGCTGGACAATCCCTCCGCTGTGCCGGATGTCGCCACAGAAGCGCTCCGCATCTGTCACTTTGACCCGGTAACCGGAGACGATCTGAGGCGAGCACCACACGCTCGCGAGGACTGCGAGGCAGCCTGCTACGATTGTCTGATGAGTTACGCGAACCAGCGGGATCACGAACTGCTCGACCGCAAGGCCATCGCTCCAGTCCTCCTTGCGCTCCGCAACGCGACGGTCTCGACATCGCCGGCATCGGTGCCGCGATCGGCGCATCGTGACTCGCTATTGGATCGCTGCGGATCGCAGCTGGAGCGCCTGTGGGTCAGCCACATGGACACAAAGGGTTATCACCTTCCGACGGACAGTCAGAAGGTCATCGATCAGTGCGCAACATGCCCTGACTTTCTTTATCTCGACCACGGCCATCAGGCAGCCATCTACGTTGACGGACCCCCTCACGACTTTCCCGACCGACAGGCCAGGGACGAGCGACAAACCGTCTGTATGGAGGACCAGGGCTACATCGTTATCCGGTTTCATCATCAGGACAACTGGGATGAGATCATCGCGAAGTTTCCGTCCCTGTTCGGGAGGCCGGAATGAGCTTCGCCGTCGGATCGTTGGTGAAGGCGCGCGGGCGTGAGTGGGTGGTGTTGCCCGAGTCCGAAGGCGAGCTCCTGGTTCTCCGTCCGCTTGGCGGAACGGAAGACGAGGTCTCGGGCATCTTCCTGCCACTGGAGAAGGTTGAGCCGGCATCGTTCGACCTGCCGGACCCCGCGCAGAATGGAGACTTCCGCTCTTGCAGACTTCTGCGAGATGCGGTGCGTCTCGGCTTCCGGTCCAGCGCGGGTCCGTTTCGCTCATTTGCCCGGATCGCCGTAGAGCCGCGAGCGTATCAGATCGTTCCGCTGCTCATGGCGCTGAAGATGGAGACCGTTCGCCTCTTGATCGCCGACGACGTCGGCATAGGCAAGACTGTTGAAGCCGGTCTTGTAGCCAGGGAGCTTCTAGATCGAGGGGAAGTCACCCGTCTTGCGGTCCTGTGTTTGCCGCAGATAGCGGAACAGTGGCAGGCCGAGCTCCGAGACAAGTTCCATATCGATGCGGAGCTGGTACTCCCGTCTACTGCCTCGCGATTGGAGAGAAATTGCCGCGTTGGGCAATCGCTGTTCGATATCTACCCGTTCGTCGTCGTATCCACGGACTTCATTAAGTCCGACCGCCGGCTGGACGAGTTTCTACGCACGTGTCCTGAGCTGGTTATTGTGGACGAAGCCCATACGTGCGCCCGGAGCGGGGAGGGCCGAGGCGGGCGCCACCAACGCCATCGATTGGTGGCCGAGCTCGCGAAGCGCCCGGAGCGTCACCTCATCCTCGTGACTGCGACCCCGCATAGCGGCAACGAAAACGCATTTCGCTCACTGCTCGGTCTCCTGAAACCCGAATTCGGCGAGCTGCCGGACGACCTTTCGGGACCGGAGAACGAGCGGCATAGGAGAACGCTTGCCGCTCACTTCGTTCAGCGGCGCCGGGCGGACATTCGATCTTATTTAAGCGACGAGACGCCCTTCCCAGGTCGCGATGAAGCGGAAGAGACCTACAAGCTGTCCGAGCCCTATCGCAAGCTCTTTGAAAAGGTGCTTCGCTACGCTCGCGAGACCGTCGCCGATCAAACCGGTGGAGAGCACCGCCAGAGAGTTCGGTGGTGGTCAGCCCTGGCACTGCTCCGGTCCATTGCATCCAGCCCGGCGGCGGCTGCGGCGACCTTAAGAAGCCGAGCATCTACGGCCGACACGGCGACCGTTGAGGAGGCCGACGCGGTCGGACGCCGGTCGGTACTCGACCTGCCGGGTGATGAGTCTGTAGAGGATGCGGACGTAACACCTGGCAGCATCGAAGGAATGGAAGACGACGAATCGCAGCCCAATCGGCGGCGGCTGCTGGATCTGGCGCGAGAGGCAGACGCGCTCAAGGGAGCAGACGACTTCAAGCTTCAGAAGGCGATCACGCTCCTCAAGAAGGTCGTTCAGGACGGATTTCGACCGATCGTCTTCTGCCGCTTTATCGACACCGCAGACTACGTGGCGCAAGCCCTCAGGGAGAAGCTCCCGAAGGAGATCGAGGTTACATCGATCACCGGCACACTTCCTCCGGCAGAGCGTGAAGCCCGAGTTGCCGAACTCATTCAAGCGCCGAAGCACATTCTCGTGTGCACGGACTGCCTGTCGGAAGGCATCAACCTCCAGGAGGGCTTCGACGCCGTCGTTCACTACGACCTGTCGTGGAACCCCACTCGCCATGAGCAGCGCGAGGGCCGAGTCGATCGATACGGCCAACCCTCAGGCACGGTTCGAGCGCTGACCTACTACGGAGTAGACAACCAGATCGACGGGATCGTCCTCGACGTGCTGCTTCGCAAGCACAAAATGATCCGAAACAGCCTCGGCATCTCGGTGCCGGTTCCCGTGAACTCCGACCAGGTTGTGGAAGCCATCTTCGAGGGCCTGCTGCTGCGCGGAGCAACGGGTGTCAACTCCTCGCAGCTCTCCCTGCAGTTTGACGAGTTTATTGCCCGGCAATCGCACGATCTCCATACGGAGTGGGAGGCCACAACAGAACGCGAGAAGAGGTCTCGCACGCTCTTTGCCCAGGCAACGATCCAGGTTGCAGAGGTCGCTAGCGAACTTGACGCCGTACGCGGTGCCATCGGGTCGAGCGCGACGGTGGAGGCATTCCTGCGCGAGTCGATTCGCGCCAACGGCGGCACGGTCTCAGGCTCCGGCGCTCTTGACGCGGACCTCAGCAGTTGTTCGCAGGCGGTCCAGGATGCCGTCGGAGGCGCAACCAGGTTCCGGGCACGGTTCTCCCTACCGGTCGGCAAAGGCGAGATCTACCTGTCGCGCACCCATCCGATCGTGGAAGGTCTCGCGACCTATACGATGGATTCGGCGCTCGACCCTCTGGGGAACGGAGTGGCCCGGCGCTGTGGCGTTATCCGCACCGATGACGTGGAGCGTCGAACGACCCTGTTGATGCTCAGGCTGCGATTTCACATCGTGAGCGGGAGCGGAGCGGACGAACGGCAGCTTCTGGCGGAGGACCTCGCGCTCGTTGCATTCGAGGGTTCGCCCCAGAGCCCGCTCTGGTTAGACGCCCAGCGGACGGAGTCTCTCCTAAACGCTGAACCGAAGGGCAACATACCGCCCGCCGACGCGCAGGCTTTCCTCCAGCGCGTGATAGACGACTTCGATCACCTTCGGCCGGCTCTGGACACGACGGCTCAGGAGTGCGCCGACGAATTGCTGAGCTCGCATCGGCGCGTTCGCGCCGCGTCGAAGCAACGCGAAAGCACCTATCGAGTCGAGCCGCAACTACCACCGGACCTACTCGGACTATTCGTCTTCTTGCCTGCAAGCTAAGGAGGATTTCTGATGAACGGACCGGCACAGGGAAAGCCCGCGCTCGGGCGGCTTGAACAACTGGACATCAAGACTTATTGGCAAAATGAAGCCTCCGAATTCACACCATGGCTCGCTCAGGAAGAGAACCTCGGCCTCTTGGGAGAGGCTATTGGCCTGGAACTAGAGCTCGTATCCACCGAGCAGGCGGTCGGCCCGTTCGCCGCAGACATTGTATGCAAGCGTCGCGCCGACGCGCAGAAGGTCGTGATCGAAAACCAGATCGAAAAGACGGACCACACTCATCTGGGTCAGATTATCACTTACGCGGCCGGATTGCACGCTACGACGGTCATCTGGATCGCTCGACAGTTTACAGATGAACATCGCGCTGCACTGGATTGGCTCAACGAGCATACGCCCGCAGAAGTTGCATTCTTCGCTGTAACCGTGGAGCTGTGGATGATTGGGCGTTCGGCTCCGGCACCACGATTCAACGTTGTTGCTCGTCCGAACGTCTGGACAAAGCCGGCAGCTCAGCCATCGCCGTTAACAGACCGGGATAAGTCGATGTTGGAGTACTGGGGAGAGCTCGGAAAGGTCGTCAACGACAATCCCGGCCCCTTGCGTGCTCCGGCTCCTTCAACGGGGAACTCGGTGAACTTCGCCATCGGCAAATCCGGAGTCGCGCTCGCGGCTGTGATTAACCCTACGAATAAGTGGATCAGAATCGAGATATACCTGAACGGCGGTTCGGCGAAGGCCCGGTTTGATCAACTCTACTCACAGAAGACCATTGCGGACGCCAAGATCAGCGGGCTCGAGTGGCAGCGACTAGATGGCAAGCAGGATTGTCGAATTGCCCTCTTCAAACACGAAACTGATCCCGCCAACCGCTCAGACTGGGCGAAGCAACATAGTTGGCTTCGCGATACGGCAAAGCAATTCGACGCGGTATTTCGACCGCTCGTCAAACAACTCAAGGATTCACCACCGGCTACGGTCAGCACAGCGGGTAATGGCGTTGATACTAGCGGAGTCGAAGCAAGCGGCTGACCGTATTCCTGTCGCAACGAATCGCTTCAATGCAAACCAGACGCCGAGAAATCTTCACAACGGTTCGCACCGAAGGCGGCATTCTCCCAGCCGACCTCTTGCAGCGCGTCGTCTCTGCTGACCGGAGCGTTGAGGGGCTTTCGCCGGAAGACTATCACCTACCGCCAGGCGAGAAGATCAACGAGGGCATCAACCGCGCCTGGAACCGGCTGCAGGGCTCGTGGGAGACGTTCCGCGCCGCCGTGAAGAAGCTGCAGAAAGGCGATCCCGGAACGCGCGTCACGCGCGAGCGCTGGCTGCTTCCGCTGTTTCAGGAGCTCGGCTACGGCCGCTTGCAGACGGCAAAGGCGGTCGAGATCGACGGAAAGTCGTACGCCGTCTCACACTCGTGGGGACATGCACCCATCCACCTGGTAAGCTGCCTGGTCAAGCTGGATACGCCGACGCCCGGAGTGGCCGGTGCGGCGAAATCCAGCCCTCACAGCCTGACTCAGGAGCTTCTCAATCGCTCAGACGATCACCTTTGGGCTTTCGTCTCGAATGGGAAGCGACTGCGAATCCTGCGCGACAACAGGAGCCTGACGCGGCAGTCCTATGTCGAATTCGACCTCGAGTCGATGATGGAGGGTGAGGCCTACGCAGACTTCGTCCTGTTGTGGCTGCTCTGCCATGAGTCGCGCGTGGAGGCGGAGCGCCCTGAGCAGTGCTGGCTTGAGAAATGGTCGCAGGCCGCGCAGGAGCAGGGGACGCGCGCCCTGGACCAGCTTCGCGACGGCGTCGAGAAGGCGATCACCGCGCTCGGCAAAGGCTTCCTCGCGCATCCCGCCAACCGCGATCTTCGCGATAGCCTCCGGTCCGGATCGCTCTCAACTCAGGAGTACTACCGTCAGCTGCTTCGCGTCGTGTACCGTCTGTTGTTCCTCTTTGTTGCCGAAGACCGCGAGCTGCTCCTCGACACCGCAGCTCCCGACGAAGCGCGAGCACGGTACCTCCGATTCTACGCTTCGTCGCGCCTGCGCCGGCTGGCGGAACGCCAGCGCGGAACCCGGCATAGCGATCTCTACGCCGGCTTGCGCATCGTTCTCGACAACCTCTTTGCCGGCCTCCCCGCGCTTGGGTTGCCGGCGCTAGGCAGCTTCCTTTTCTCCGCGGACGCCACGCAGGACCTGAATGCCTGCGAGATCGCGAACCACGACCTGCTCGACGCCATCCGCGCGCTTGCCTTTACGCTGGACGGCCGCATCCGGCGCGCCGTGGACTACAAGAACCTTCGATCTGAAGAGCTTGGCAGCGTCTACGAAGCTCTGCTTGAGCTCCACCCCGAGCTGAACGCTGACGCCGGCACTTTCGGTCTTGGTACAGCGGGCGGAAGCGAGCGCAAGACAACCGGCTCTTACTACACACCCGACAGCCTGGTGCAATGCCTGCTGGATAGTGCGCTCGAACCCATAGTTGACGAGGCTGTCAAGAAGCCAAATCCTGAGCAGGCGATCCTCGACCTGAAGGTCTGCGATCCAGCCTGCGGCAGCGGCCACTTCCTGATCGCCGCGGCGCACCGGATGGCGAAGCGGCTCGCGTCCGTTCGAACCGGCGACGAGGAGCCTTCGCCCGAAGCCACCCGCACGGCGCTGCGCCACATCATCGGGCGGTGCGTCTACGGCGTAGACGTTAACCCAATGGCAGTCGAGCTGTGCAAGGTTGCCCTCTGGATGGAGGCGCTGGAACCCGGCCGGCCGCTCTCGTTCCTCGATCACCATATCCAGTGCGGTAATAGCCTGCTTGGTACGACACCCGCTCTGATTAAAGAGGGAATCCCGGACGCCGCATTCGACCCCATCGAAGGCGACGACAAAGCCGTCTGCGCCGAGTTCAAGCGGCGCAATCGCACGGAGCGCGAAGGGCAGGGCACTCTCTACGACGCGAACCTGCAGCCCTGGAACCGGCTAGGGGACCTTGCGACGGGCATCCTGCAGATCAGCGACGTGCCCGACGACACTCTGGACGGAGTTCAGGCAAGGCAAAGACAGTACGAGGATCTTGTTCGGTCGCAAGGCTACGAGAATGGACGGCTGTTGGCGGACGCCTGGTGCGCCGCGTTCGTCTGGCCGAAGACCCGCGAGGAGGACCGCTACCCGCTCACGACGGCTCACCTTCACCGCATCCTGCACAACCCGCACAGCCTGGACCACTCGATGCGAGCGGAGGTCAGGCGACTTGCCAGAGAGTACAGGTTCCTCCACTGGCACCTCGCGTTTCCGGGTGTGTTCCAGACTGCCGGCGCCTCAACCGGGACAGAAGGCAAGAACGAAGCGGTGCAGGGATGGTCGGGCGGATTCGACCTCATGATCGGCAATCCGCCGTGGGAGCGCGTAAAGCTCCAGGAGAAAGAGTGGTTTGCGGCGCGCTCCCCAGAGATTGCCAACGCAGCCAATTCAGCGCTCCGGCAGCGGATGATCGCTGCGCTCAAGACCGAGGACCGCACTCTCTATGATGCGTTCCAGGCGGACCGCCGCCGGGCCGAAGGAGAAAGTCAGTATCTGCGTCGCTCGGGTCGATATCCGCTGTGCGGCCGTGGAGACGTAAACACGTACGCCGTGTTTGCGGAGCTGTTTCGCTCCCTGCTTTCGCCGACGGGTGCAGCGGGCGTAATCGTTCCAACCGGGATCGCCACGGACGACACGACGAAGTTCTTCTTTGCCGATATCACAAACGCGCGTGCCCTGAAGAGCCTCTATGATTTCGAGAACCGGAAGGCGTTGTTTCCGGCCGTCGACAGCCGCATGAAGTTCAGCCTGTTGACTATGGTGGGCGTGGGTGCAGCTGTCACGGCGGCAGAATTCGTGTTCTTTGCTCATGGCACGGAGGACCTCGCCGATCCGCAGCGCCGGTTCACTCTCACTGCCGAAGACATTGCCCTGCTAAATCCCAACACCAGGACGTGTCCGGTCTTCCGCTCGAAGAGAGACGCAGAGCTAACCAAATCAATCTACCGCCGCGTACCGATCCTCATTCGCGACAGCGATCCACGAGGAAATCCCTGGCGCATTAAACTGAGCAGGATGTTTGACATGTCCACCGACTCCCACCTGTTTCGCACCCGCGACGAGCTTCATGCGGCACACGGCGTCATGCATGGTAACAGTTGGCAAGTCACCACAACAGTAGAAGTGAATGGGCGTGACGTATCGGAAGGCCGCTGGCTGCCGCTGTACGAGGCGAAGCTCTTCCACCAGTTCGATCATCGGTTTGCCACGTATGCTCCCTCCGATAGCAATGCGGTCCAGATTGAGGACGATAGGAAGACTGATCCCACCGTGCAGGTCATGCCGCGATATTGGGTGCACGAGGACGAAGTTGCTGAACAGCTAGACATTTGTACAGAGAGAGAGAGAGAGAGAGAGAGAGAGAGAGAGAGCAACTGCCTGGTCGTCCGCCTCATATCCCGATCGACGGATATCCGAACAATCATATCAGCGGTCATACCAACCGGACCGGTCGGACACAAAGCGGCACTTATCAGGACGGGGGTTGGATGCTGACGCTTCGGCTAATCACGAACGTCACCAACCAAAGGACGGTGATCGTCTCCTTCCTCCCGCTCGGTGCAATCGGTCACAAGGCAGCACTCATTCAAACGGGCGATGGCTTGCCGGGTGGCGAAAGACAACGAATTCAACCAACCAGCGGTCCGTCATTTCCTGCTTCACACCGAGTACCGCAATGAGCGACAAGGGATGTCTGTATAGCGTAGCCGACGCCGGAGCTGCCGCTGTTCTGACCTCGATGCTGAATAGCTTCGTGGTTGATTACGTCGCCCGAACCGCGGTCGGTGGAACAGACCTTAGCTTCTTCATATTGAAGCAATTGCCGCTTTTGTCACCCAGTGCTTTCACCAGAGCTTGCTCATGGGAAGACGCAGTCGCGACGTGTGATTGGATCGGACCTCACGTGCTTGAATTGACTTACACCGCCCATGACATCAGTGCTGTAGCTCGTCACCTCGGCTTCGACGGCCCTCCATTCCGGTGGGACGACGATCGTCGGTTTGTGTTGAGATGTGAGCTCGACGCTGCCTTTTTCCACCTCTACGGCATCGAGCGCGACGACGTGGACTATATCATGGAGACCTTTCCAATCGTTAAGCGGAAGGACAAAGCGGAGCACGGCGAGTACCGCACCAAACGGGTCATCCTCGAAATCTACGACGAAATGCAGCTGGCCATTGAGACCGGCGTCCCATACCAGGCCCGGCTCGATCCGCCGCCGGCGAACGGATGGACACCGCCGGAGGAGCTGCTGAAGGAAGCGTTCGCTATGGACGCGGCCGACATGCCTCCCACGGCACGGACGCCGGCTGTTGGCCAGGAGCCCGCGGAGCTTGCGCTCGTGTCGCCGCCGGGCACGCCGCAGCCCATGCTGGATAAGAACGGCGAGATCTTGCGGGTGCGGGTGTACACAGCGGAGGGCGAAATCGCGCTGAATCGAGGTGTTGCCTTAGAACGCCGCAAGAACGGCGACGTGACGACGTGGACGGTGCTGGCGGACGGTGAAACAGTCGCGCGGCAGTTTCAGACCCCGCCGGCGGTGTTGAGGAGGTTGAGGGTGAAGATATGAGGAGCGGACGCACAAGGCCAACAAGCGAGCCTCAACGAGCACGAATCGTGCTCAAAGCACCGGAGTATGAGCTCGCTTGGGTACGCGTCGTCGACCCGGCCCGCGAACTGGCGTACAGGCTCTATTCGATCTGCGAACGGAAGAAGCGCAGCGCGGACGGGCAGCGGTACAACGCGCTGGTATCCAGTTGGCCGGCGCTGGTTCGCTTGGCGCAGAACCTGGCCGCCGGACGGCCGTCGGCCCCAACCACAGGAGACATCTTCGCGGAGGTTCAGGAATAGTCGATGACTGTTGTCAAGCGGATCGTCTGTCTTGCCAATTCGCGAAAGCTCAGTGGTCGCTGCATAGCGGGTATCGAGCTCGTCAATGGTGCACGCGTAGGCTGGATCCGTCCCGTTAGTGCGCGAGAGCATGAAGAGGTGTCTGAATACGAGCGCCAATTCGAGGACGGTTCCGATCCGCAAGTACTCGATATCATCGACGTGCCACTGCTCGGCCCGCGTCCAAAGGACTTCCAACGGGAGAACTGGCTACTGGATCCGGATTCCTATTGGCGGCGCGCTGACCGCCTGGGATGGGATGACTTGTCTACGCTCGCCGATCGGGTCGAGAGGTTGTGGGATGTCGGGTTGAGCGAAAACAACCAAAGGACCGACCGCGTCGCCGAGGATCAATTGCCTGGGATACCGAATTCGCTGCGTCTGATTCATACGAGCAATGTGAAAATGACTGTGTGTAGTCCAGGCGCGGCGTTTGGCAATCCGAAGCGCCGTGTCCAAGGGCATTTCGTTCACGCGGGTGTGGATTACCGACTATGGATCACCGATCCGAACTGCGAGAGGGCTTACCTCGCCAAAGCCGATGGAGAATATTCTATCGGCGAAAGCTATATTACCGTGAGCTTGGGCGAACCATATGAAGGCTTTGCTTACAAGTTGATTGCTGCGATAATGGAACGAGCCGGAGTACCTAAACAATGACTGGATCGGATCCCGGCGTCTTTTCCATCGGTCACTCTACGCACACGTTGGACCGATTCACCGACTTGGCCGCGCGGCACAAGGTAGTAGCCGTGGCCGACGTGCGCTCGTCGCCTTACAGCCGGTACAACCCGCAGTTCAACAAGGACGTTCTCCAAGGAGCTCTCGTCGCCCGCGGCATCGAGTACCACTTCCTTGGTAACAACCTTGGCGCGCGGCCGCCAGATCGGTCCCTATACGAAGGCGGTCGCGTCAAATATGCTCGACTTGCTGAGACGGAGCTGTTTGCTGTCGGCATCAAGCGCGTTATTGAGCTAGCGAGCCGACGTCGGGTCGCGTTAATGTGCGCCGAGAAGGACCCTCTGGAATGCCACCGGACGCTGCTGGTAGCTCGGGCACTGGAGGAACAGGGAGTGACGGTGAACCACATCCTTGTTGATGGCCGGCTCGAGTCCCAACAGGAAGTGTTGGAGCGCCTGTTAAGCGTCATCGGTCTTCCGTACCACGACATGTTCAGTACCCACGAGGAGATGATCCTCGAAGCAATGGCACGCCAGGAAGAGAGGATTGCCTACGTGGACAACAGCCAGTTAGCGACCGGGCAACGAGCAAAGCAATGAAGATGTTCACCATCGGGTTTACGAAGAAGTCCGCCCGGCAGTTCTTTGAGTTGTTGCGCGCATCTGGCGCACGGCGCATTGTGGATGTACGCCTGAACAATGTCTCGCAGCTTGCCGGATTCGCAAAGAAGGATGACTTGGCCTACTTCGCCGGGCAGGTCTGCAATATGGATTACGTCCACATTCCCGCCCTAGCGCCCACTCAGGAGATGCTCGATCGGTACAAGAAAAACGGTGGCGATTGGCGGGACTACGAAACTGAGTTCATTCACCTCATGGTAGAGCGTCGCATCGAGGAAACGGTATCCGCCGATACCATCGCCGACGGGTGCCTCCTTTGTAGCGAGGACACTCCCGAGCACTGCCACCGCCGCCTTGTAGCCGAGTACCTTAAGGCGCATTGGGGCGACGTGGAGATCGTTCACCTTGCATAGGCACGAAAGCGAATCGCTATCACCAACCACGAGTGTGCCGGCGAGGTGCTCGACCTGCTTCGCCAGGGACTTGGTCCCTATGTCGAGCGTGCATTCGTCTCGCGCTGCGCCAAGGACGATGCGCTATCGATGATCAATCAGGCGCTCGATGAGGTTCTCGCACACCAGGAGGGCGACTTCGATTCCGACACTCGCTGGGCGCTTGCGTGGTTCGAGCAGTACGGGTTTGCCGAGGGAGACTACGGCGTGGCAGAGACTCCATCCAAGGCGAAGAACACGAGCGTGGGGGGAATCGTAGAGGCCCGCATCGGAACGTCCGGCAAGGGTAAGGTACGGCTCTTCAGACCGGAGGAAGTGCCGCCGGACTGGTCGCCGGACACGGACAAGCGGCTGACGGTGTGGGAGATCGTTCATCATCTCATCCGCAGGCTTGAGTTCGGAGAGGAATCGGCAGCGGCGCTCATGGCGCAACTGGGAGGGCGCGCGGACCCGGCCAGAGAGCTGGCGTACAGGCTCTATTCGATCTGTGACCGGAAGAATCGCAGCGCGGACGGGCAGCGGTACAACGCACTCGTCTCCAGTTGGCCAGAGCTGGTTCGCCTGGCGCAGCGCGCGCCGAGGCCGCTACCAGCTCCCACTCTGGAGATCTAGCGGTATGGAGGCATGACCAGGACAGTGGGTTCTAATTCGCTGCGTCCTCACACCGATTCTCTATCCCCTATCTTCCGCGCCTGGTGTTTTTATGCTAAAACGCAGCCATGCGAACAACGATCGACTTACCAGATAACCTCCTTCGGCGCGCCAAGGCCACGGCTGCCCTGCGCGGAATCAAGCTCAAGGAGTTCATTGCCGGCAGTATCCAAGCAGCCTTGAACCGCGCGACGGCATCGACAATCCCCACCGAGCGTCCGAAGCGAAGCCTGCCGCCGTTGATCGCGAAGGCCATGACGGGAGTGCAGATACCAGCGCTGACAAAAGAAGAGATCGCTGAGATCGAAATGGAGGAAGACCTCGATAAGCTCCGTCGATCTTTTGGACGTTAACGTCTGGCTGGCGATCTCCACGCCGGACAGTCCTCATCACGAGCGCGCTCGCCGCTACTGGCATTTCGAGTCCGGTGAGCGGGTCGCCCTATGTCGCGTAACTGCCCTGGCGATCCTCCGCGAGTGGACGAACTCCCGAATCATGCGCCACGCTGTTCTCACCAGCGCCGAAGCCTGGGTTGAGCACGAGCGCTGGCTAGCCTTGCCGGTGGTCATAGCACTCGGAGAGCAGGATGGCCTGGATTCGTCCTTTGGCTCCTACGCCACAACTCTGACACTCGGCGAGGTTTCCTGGACGGACGCCTATCTGGCAGCGTTGTGCGTCGCAAGCCGACGCCGAATGATCTCGTTCGACGTCGGCCTTCGCCGGTACACGGGTCTCGACCTGCTGCATTTGAAGGCATAGATCGATGGCTATCACCAACCACGAGCGTGTCGGCAAGACGCTTGACTTGCTGCGCGATGGTCTCGGACCGTTCGTCGAGCGAGAGATGAAGTCTGTTCATGGGTCGGATTGGTTCCGCTCCATGAGAAACGCCGTCAGCGAAATGCAAGCGTCGATGCTTGGAGATGAGGACAATCCCCAGTACGACTCGCGGTCGTTACTGGCCATCATGTGGAACCAGTGGGAGCCAGTATTCCGACGGACGCTCAGCTTCACCGACCGCAGCATCATTAGCGAGATTCGGGACTTCGGGAACAGGTGGGCGCATCAGGAAGCGTTCAGCTCCCGAGACGTGCTCAGGTTTTTAGACTCCTCGACACGCCTACTCACATCCGTTGCCGCAGAACAGGCCGATGCTGCAGATCGAATGTACCACGAGCTGAACCGCCTCATTATCGACGAACAGCTTCGCAACGAGAAAAAGAAGGAGGCGCGCGGAGCCGTCGACTCAACGGTCACCGGCGCGCTCACGCCATGGCGGGAGGTGGTCACTCCGCATCCCGACGTAGCTAGCGGACGCTATCAGCAGGCCGAGTTCGCCGCCGACCTCTGGCAAGTCCACCTTGGAGAGGGCTCCGCCGAGTACCGGGATCCCGCCGAGTTCTTCCGTCGTACCTTCATGACCGAGAGCCTCACCAAGCTCCTCATCGACGCCGTTCTCCGGTTGACCGGCGCCGGTGGGGACCCGGTTGTCCAGCTCCAGACCAACTTCGGCGGCGGCAAGACACACTCCATGCTCGCGCTCTACCACCTCGCTTCGGGCGCCAATCCCGGCGAGCTTCTCGGTGTTGATCGCGTGATGACGGAGGCTGGCGCGGCGAAATTGCCGGCAGTCAGGCGCGTGGTTCTTGTCGGCAACAAAATCTCACCCGGCAATCCGGTTGTCAAAGCCGACGGCACCGTTGTTCGTACATTATGGGGCGAGCTTGCCTACCAGCTTGGCGGCAAGGAGGCGTACGACCAGATCCGCGCGGACGACGAGCTCGCCACCAGCCCGGGAGACAAGCTCCGGGAGCTGCTCAATCAGTACGGGCCGGCGCTGGTTCTGATCGATGAGTGGGTTGCTTATGCCCGCCAGCTGCACGCAGCGAGCGATCTGCCGGGCGGGAGCTTCGAGACCCAGTTCTCCTTTGCCCAGGCGCTCACAGAGTCTGCAAAGTTAGCGAAGAACTGCCTCCTGGTCATCAGCCTTCCGGCCAGCGACACGCCGACCTCTCCACACGCTCAAGGAGACGACATCGAAGTCGGCGGCCAGCGAGGCCGCGAGGCGCTGGAGCGACTGCGCAATGTGGTCGGCCGTGTTGAATCATCCTGGAGACCGGCCAGCGCTGAAGAAGGGTTCGAGATTGTCCGGCGGCGTCTGTTCGAACCGCTGGTAGCGGATGACTAGTACAAGAAGCGCGACTATGTCGCCACGTCTTTCTACGACACGTACCGGACGCAGCATCAGGAGTTTCCGCCGGAGTGTCGCGACGCCGAATACGAGCAGCGCATCCGCGCCGCATATCCCATCCATCCCGAGGTCTTCGACCGGCTTTACACCGACTGGTCGAGCCTTGCCAAGTTCCAGCGGACGCGCGGCGTTCTGCGTCTCATGGCGGCGGTCATCCACAGTCTGTGGGAGAATGGCGACCGCAATCCCCTCATTCTGCCCTGCAGCATCCCCATCGACGATCCGACCGTGCAGTTCGAGCTGACGCGCTACCTGCCGGACAACTGGGTTCCGGTTATCGAGAAGGACGTGGACGGGCCGATCTCCCTGCCGATCAGGATCGATCGCGAGGCGCCCAATCTCGGTCGCTACCACGCGACCCGCCGCGTCGCGCGAACGGTCTACATGGGTTCCGCGCCGACTACCACGGCGGCGAATCCGGGACTTGACGACCGCAGAGTTAAGCTCGGCTGCGCTATGCCGGGTGAGCAGCCGCCGATCTTCGGCGATGCGCTTCGCAGGCTCGCCGCATCCGCCACCTATCTCTATCAGGACGGCCCCCGGTACTGGTACTCGACGCAGCCCACGGTGACCAAACTTGCCGAGGATCGTGCCGAGCAGCTCAAGCGCGACACCGATTCGGTTTCCCAGGAGATCGAGAAACGCGTGAAGCTCGACCTGCGAAGCGTTGGCGATTTCTCGCGCGTCCATCCGTTCCCGCAATCCAGCGCCGACGTGGCAGACGACCGCGACGCCAGACTTGTCGTCCTGGACGTCGATCATCCTCACAGCAAGGAAGACACGAGCCCCGCCGAAACGTTCGCCCGGGAGATTCTGCGGACCCGAGGCAGCGCGCCCAGGCTCTACCAGAATACGCTCGCGTTTCTCGCGGTGGACAACACCAGGCTGCAAGACCTGAACGAAGCAACGCGCCGTTTCCTCGCGTGGGAGTCCATAGTCGCCGAGCGTGATGCGCTTGACCTATCCGCCCATCAAGTGAGACAGGCCGAGGCACAGAAGGCCAACGCCGACAGCGCGGTCAACGCGCGAGTGCCGGAGGTCTTTCAATGGCTCCTCGTACCCACCCAGGAAGAGAACAATCCGGCCGCGCCGATCGTTTGGGAGACGCATCAGCTCAAGGGCGACGGGTCTCTCGCCCAGCGCGCTTCGAGGAAGCTCCGCGACAAGGACCTGCTGTATGTTTCGCTATCTCCTTCCCGACTGCGGATGGAGCTCGACCGCATTCCGCTATGGGAGGGCAGCAACAAGAGCCACGTCGCGGTTCCAGACCTCGTGGACTACTTCGCGAAGTACCTCTATCTGCCCAGGCTCAAGTCGCCGGCGCTCCTGGTCAACGCGATTCAGGATGGGATCAAGCTCCTCACATGGAGCCAGGATTCCTTCGCGTATGCCGATTCGTACGACGAGGCGGCGAACCGCTACCGCAGCCTGGTAACCGGCCGCGCGATCACGTTCCAGGCGGCACTTCCCGACGGCCTCCTCGTGAAGGCGGACGTTGCGCACCAACAGCTGCAGGCAGAAGCGCCACCGGCAACGCAACCGGGGACACGTTCACCGACGGACACTCCACGGCCGGGAGCCGAGCCGGTCGGCGGTCGCCTCTCCGAGCCTGAAGCGGTACAAGCGCCCGCGCGCCTCAATCGGTTCTACGGCTCAGTTTCGCTCGACTCGACGCGCGTCGGCCGCGACGCGGGCAGAGTAGCCGACGAAGTCATCAGTCACCTCTCCGGTATCGTAGGAGCAAACGTCAAAGTAACGCTGGAGATCGAGGCGGAGATACCGGACGGCGCCCCGGACGAGGTTGTCCGGGTTGTTACGCAGAACAGCCGTGACTTGAAGTTCGATTCGCAGGGGTTTGAGGGGAGCTGAGACCATGAGCTACGCGCGTCCTGTGCGGCCATACGCGCAGGATAAGGTTGTCTCGACGGCTCCAACGACAGGCGATTGGCCCATCACATTACCTGGATCACCTCTTAGTCGCTGTTACAACCGATAGCAGGGGCTATCGCTGCCATCATAATACCGTCATGCCGCGCAGACTAGGATCTGACAAGATACGCCGGGCCTACGCATTCCTTGTAGCGGCCGAGGGCGAGGGGCGCATATTCACGCTGGCGGAGCTTCAAGTAGAAAGCGGCTGGTCGAATGAGACTTTCCGCGCCAACCTGTCCAAGAAGCTCGGCCCGTACTTGAGTCAATTTGCTGGGGGCTACAAGGCGCTCGGCGTTCGCAGCATGACCGAGGAGGCGTTCTGTCGCATTTGCTCTCAGAAAGCAGCCCTTGCGCGGGATCCGACCAAGCCACTGCTTGACGAGGACGTCGAACCGTTGGTCAACAAAGCGCGAGACGCAGCGCTCGCGGCGGTCCAGCACTACAACAACCCGACCGCCCTCTTCAAGAGCGACACGTTTATCGTACTCATGGTGATCGCGAGTACGGCCTTGTTCCACGCGATCTTCGAGCGAGACGGCACTGACTACACTGCCAGGAATCCCAATGGCTCTCCGCGGACGCTGGATGACGAGCCAATGCTGTGGGGCCTCCGGGAGTGCGTACGCCACTACGAAGGAGGCAAAACCACGCAAATGGCCGCTAACGTGGACCTGCTCCTACACATACGCCACAAGATCGAGCACCGCTTCATGCCGCCGCTCGACGACAAGATCGCGGGACACTGCCAGTCATTTCTAACGAACTTCGAGCAGCTCCTTGTCAAGGAATTCACATCCTACTACTCGCTCAATGCGTCGCTTTGTCTGCCGCTGTATTTGTCGACCCAGCGGACGCCGGAAGCGATCGAGGCACTGAGACGCTTCCAGACCGCCGAATACGGCGACGTATGCAAATTCATTGACGACTACCGCACCGCGCTGCCCGCTGAGATCCGCGACGACCAGGCCTTTGCCTTTCGCGTTTACCTGATTCCCAAAACCGCCAACAGCGCTCGGTCATATGATAAGGCTGTCGAGTTCATCCGGGTGAGCGAGTGCAGCGCGGAACTCCTGCAGGAGCTCGACCGGGGCGGTCGTCCACGCAGATTTCTTCGCAATTGAGGCCCGGATCCGCGGTGCAACCGAGAAGCACAACGCCTACCTTCAGGAGCTTGGGCTGCCCCAGCTGCCTATGGGTGAATTTCGCGAGCCTAGATTAGCCCGGTGAAGTGAAGCACTACCAGTTCGGCGCGCACACTTGACGTATGGTCTTGACAACGAGGAAGACAGCGTGTACGCTGGTCGGCGTACTAAGTAAACTAAGCTGAGGCGACATGCTTGGAGATATGATCAGAAATGCCCGAGTCAAGAAGGGCGTCTCACTCCGCACTTTCGCGGGGCAGCTCGACATTACCCCGTCGTATCAAAGCGATATCGAGAACGATCGCCGCATTCCGGCTGAGGACGTCCTAAGGCGGACGGCAGCTTTGCTTGCCTTGGATGTGGACGACCTTTTGGATAGAGCTGGCCGCTTGGGCGATCAAACCGAACGCTACTTGCGCGATCAGCCGACGGCCTATAGGCTCTTTCGACGAATCTCCCAACGCAACCTAAACGAGGATGAACTACAGGAATTGCTCCGTAGGATCGAGCAAGACCAGCAAGGGGGCGAGTAGTGCGGGCCGTCGTAGCAGATGTTCCCTTCATCGAGGCGGACATCATCGAGCGGACGATGGACGACCACCTTCGACGGGCTAGCCTCCTTCCAACGGCTCATAAACCTGCCGTAGATGTTGAAGTTCTCCTTGAGAGCTTCTTGAAAGTCAAGCTGGATCAACATGCCGACCTCCCGACCGATGTACTCGGCGTGACGCACTTTACGCCAGGAAAGGCACCTCGCGTCGAAATAAACAGGGACCTTACAAGCTCTGCAGACTCAGAATCCTCTCCTTCGTGGGTTCGAGGACGGCTTCGAAGCACCATGGCCCATGAGGGCGCACATGTGATACTTCATCGTCAGGATGCGGAAAGCCGAGCGGCCCAGTTCTCTTTGTTTGGAGACGAAGACGACGAGTTAAGGCAACAGGGAGATGTCTGCCTCAAAAGGGATTTTGGGGTAATTCGCCCTCAGCTGAACCGACGAGAGTACCAGGCAAATGTCGGTATGGCAGCTATCTTAATGCCTAAGTCCATTTTTGTAGAGGTGGCCGAATCCTTTATGCCAAACGCAAACCTGAAGTGCCCGCGGCCCCAAGATTTGGTCTTTAGCGAATCAGTGATAGCAAAGCTCGCCCAACGTTTTCAGGTCTCGAAGCAGGCTGCTGGGATTCGCGTAAAGACGCTAGGGCTGAGTACCCTGGCAAACCAAACCCGGATGCTCGATGAGGTAATCGATCAGCTCGCCGAGCGTGAGTGACTTTTTTTTCGCGGAGTGTTGACAAGTCGGCGTACAATGCGTATACTAATAACGGATGAGCTGCGAAACGGCGCTGCTCTTCACTAACGAACCCATCATGGAGGCTTACACGTGAACACAGAAGTCGCTGCTCAGCCACTGGCCGAGCAGCATGTCAAAGAATTCCATATCAAGGTGAATAGCGGAGAAAAAACGGTGGACCACAACCAACTGACCTTCAAAGAGGTTGTTGGCTTGGCATATCCCAACCCCGTGTTCAACGACCGGATCCAGTACACGGTAATCTACGATCGAGCCGACCAGACACCAGAACGCGGTTCGCTGATCGCCGGCCAGACATTGATCGTGAAGAACGGAACCTCTATAAATGTCGACAGAACTGATCGCTCGTAGTTCTGACCTCAAGCGGCTTCGGGACGAAGGATACGACATCGACCTCCGAAATGGCTACCTCCTGGTTAAGAATGTACCCTATGTCACAGCTAACCGGGAGCTAGCGCACGGCATTCTGGTGTCCGCGCTCGATCTCGAGGTAGATCAAACAAAGACGCCAGGTACGCACGTGGCGTTCTTTTGCGGCGCTCACCCTTGCAACCCCGACGGCTCTGAGATTGCACAAATCAAGCACGGCAGCCAGCGCCAGGAGATTTTCCCTGGGTTCTTTATAGATCATTCGTTGTCCAACAAGCCGGCGGCTGGTTACTCTGACTACTACGCGAAGATAACCACGTATGTTCGGATCATCTCAGCACCAGCTCAGGCGATCGACACCAGCGCCACGGCGATTACCAAGCCTGTAATCGGCCCGGTCGAGGAAGAATACTCGGTCTTCCATTATGCCGACACTGCCGCCACGCACGCGAACATCCTGATGACTTCGCGCAAGCTGCAGGTTAACAAGGTCGCCATCGTCGGCCTCGGTGGGACAGGCTCTTACGTTCTTGACCTGATCGCCAAGACATTGATACGGGAAATCCACCTCTACGACGGGGACGTGCTCGAGCAGCGGAACGCATTCCGGGCGCCAGGGGCGCCCTCTGCTGAAGACTTAAAGTCCAAGCCGCTCAAGGTGGAGTACTATGCTGGGCGTTATGCCCCAATGCGAAAGGGCATTTCCTATCATAGTTATTCCATCACAACTCACAACGTTCACGAACTGGACGAGATGGATTTTGTCTTCATATGTGTAGACAAGGGGGGCGCTCGACGGGTGATCGTCGATGCATTGGAGGCGGCAGGCCGACCGTTTATTGATGTCGGAATAGGGGTGACGGTGGTCGATCACCGCATACGCGGCAGTGTTCGGTCAACTCTTTCCGTCCCCGGACATCGCGACCATTTCCGCGAGCGTGCCTCCTTCGCCGAAACTGAAGATGAAGATGATTACGATCTCAACATTCAGATTGCCGATCTGAATGCTCTGAATGCCACACTCGCGGTAATCAGGTGGAAGAAGCTGTTTGGATATTACGTCGATGAACGAGCAGAGCTGGACTGTACGTACACGATCAACAACAATTTGATATTCAACAACGGTGCTAATGGGCCGACTGAATAGCGTTCGGTCCGAGTTCGTTGAGAGCGTACCGGAGAAACTGGAGCCGGGGACCCTCTACGTCTCTATGTCCTCCAAGACAGCCATTCATGCATGTTGCTGCGGCTGCGGGGAAGAGGTGGTTACGCCAATATCACCTGCTCGATGGCAATTGACTTTTGATGGCGATACCATATCGCTGCAACCCTCGATTGGAAACTGGAGCCTTCCATGCCGATCCCATTACTGGATTAGACGGAATACGGTTCAATGGGCCGAGCAGTGGTCGGAAGAGCGCATTGCTGCCGGTAGAGCGCGCGATAAGAGCGTCGTGAAGCTGCATCCCGATACCGCTGCAATGCCAGCGGCGGCGCAAACCCATGCAATACCGGAAACTCGGAATCGATTGTGGGACCGCATTAAGAGCCGGCTCGGCATTTGACTTGGTGAACACGCAAGGTCGCGTGCCATTTCATCTCGGCTGACGGCCCTCTCAGCGCCCGGTTACCCCAATCGAGGGGAACGTCGCCAACCATCGTGTACACCGCCCGGCGAAAAAGGGCATTCTTTGTCCCATGGACGACGACCGGGCAAGGTCAGGACTCATTCGGGCGGGCGGGCGCAAAAACCACGCGGAATGCAAAGGCAGCGCATCTGCAACGGTCGAAATGCTCGACGCTTTCGCGAGCGCGGGCGCGAAGGAACTTGACCTCACGCTCGCTTCAGAGCTAGGGGAGAAGGTCAATTTCCCACACCTTCTTATCCCGCGAATCTCCGACTCCTGCCATGGAATGGGAACCCATCCGGCTCTATGGCGTATAATACCTAGGTGAATGTTCAATGCATTTACCATCACGGCATGAAGCATGACTGAACCTAATGTCACAACCGGAGCAGCGATCGGCGCGCCGCCGCTGGAACGCGATCCGCTCGTCCGTGAAAAGGTGGCGCGGATCGTTGGTCCTGCCGATGCGCGAACGCTGCTGGCCGCCGAAACCGCCGCAAACCTTGTGAAGACATACAACCTGCTTCACGACGCGCTCAACGCCGCGCTCGGACCGCTCGACCTTTCGCTGGCCAAGCTCAATCTGCTGGTGCTGCTGCGCGACTCGGAATCGGAAGCCGGCTCCATGTGCCAGCTCAGTCAGCGCATGAGCGTCACGCCCACGAACGTCACAAGGTTGGTCGACGGCCTGGAGAAGGCGGGACTGGTGCGTCGCATCCGGCAGCGCTCCGACCGTCGCGTTCTGCATGTGGAGCTGAGCGAGCGCGGGCGCAGCCGTCTGGATGCCGGCCTTGCCGAGTATCGTGAAGCCGTACGCCGCGTATGTGGAACGCTCGATGACACGGACTGTTTTGCAATGATATCACTAATGACCAGATTTCGAACGAACCTGCTTGCCGCGGCCTCACCGGCGCCGCCGGCAAAACCTGCCCGCAAGGCAGTGCACGCCACTGGGAGCGCCCAATGAGCGAAACAACAACGCGCGAGCCGCTGGATGCCGGTCACCACGCGCCGGCTCCAAATGGCGCGGACGGGCACGGCCCAGTGTCGGCCGCGGGCACGTCGCCCGATCTAAGCGGCGTGGAAGCTTCCGCAACTCAAAGGCCGCCTTGGGGAAAGCGCCTGCTCATCTCCGGCATCTCGATTGCAGCCATCCTGCTCATCACGATAGGTATTCGCCACCTCCTCTACATGCAGACGCACCCGTCCACCGATGATGCCTATTGTACGACGGATGTCTACCAGATAACACCGCAGGTGCCGGGAGCTGTGATCCAGGTGCTGGTAAACGACAACCAGAAGGTGACTAAGGGGCAGCTGCTGGCTGTTATCGACCCAAGCACCTTCGAGGCAGCGGTCGAGAGCGCGCGGGCCGATCTTGCCGTGGCGCAGGCCGCCGCGGGCGGCGCGGCAGATACCGTGGGCGTCACGCAGCAGAGTGGGGCGGCGGAGCTGCTTGCGGCTGCCGGATCGGTAGCCCAGGCCGGCAGCGCAACCGCCGGCGCGGAAGCCGACGCCAATACTGCGCGCGCGGTTGTCACAGGTGCGGTAGCGGGTGTCGGCTCGGCGCAGGCCGCCGTTGATGGCGCTAACGCCAATCTGCGGGCCCAGCAGGCATCCGAGGCACGGCTGCAGCAGGTGGCAGCCGCCGCGCGTGCCGACGTGGCAGCCGCTCGTGCCGCCGCCGGCGCTTCGCAAGCCGCCGTCACCGCCGCGGCATCCAATCTGGGCAAGGCACAGCGCGATGCAGAGCGCTACCGGACCCTTCACGACCAACAGGCGATCAGTGACCAGACGTACGATGCTGCAGTGGCTGCCGCCACTGCGGCACAGGCTCAGCGCGACAGCGCCGTCCAGGAGGCCTCAGCGGCGACAGCCATGATCGCGCAGAAGCAGGCCGCGCTTGCCGCCGCGCTCGCAGCCGTGAAGGCGCAGACTTCGGCGGTGGTTCAGGCGCGCGACCAGGTGACCGCGGCAAAACACGCGGCGGCGTCTGCATACTCCCTGGTGGTGCAGGCCCAGAGCCGCGTGGACTCGGCACGGCAGTCGGTTCTGCAGGATCATGCCAAACAGCAGCAGGCCGAGGCGAAACTGGCGATTGCCCGGGAAGCGCCACAGCAGCTGCAGGTGACGCAGCACGGCAGCCAGGTTGCAAACGCGCGCGTTGCGGCCGCTAAGGCGGAGCTGGATACAGCCCTGATTGCACTGCGGAATACGCGCATCCTTGCCCCCATAACGGGCCGCATCAGCAAGAAGAACATCGATATTGGAGAGCACGTGGCGATCGGCCAGCCACTCATGGCGCTCGTTCCGGATCGTGACGTTTGGGTTGATGCCAACTTTGACGAGACGCAGCTCAAGGGAATGCAGGCCGGAGAACAGGCCGAAATCCAGGTGGATGCCATCCCGGGCGTCACATTCCGCGGCCATCTCGACTCGATCTCGGCCGCCACAGGCGCCACATTTGCCCTTTTGCCGCCCGACAACGCAACCGGAAACTTTACCAAAGTGGTTCAGCGCGTGCCGGTGAAGGTGACATTTGATGCCGGCCAGCCCAACCTCAACCGGCTGCGCGGCGGTCTCTCTGCCTCGGTCACGGTGGATACGGGCAGCGCTCATTGAGCGCTGCGGAAGCACAACCGGCTCCCGCAATCGCGCCGCGGCGCGGCCTTGCCTACACGCTGAGCATGCCGCAAAAGGCGGCAATCATGTTTGCCATCGTGGCGGCAACGATTATGGAGGTCCTCGACACCTCCATCGTCAACGTCGCGCTGCCCGACATGATGGGCAACCTGGGCGCCACGTTGGATCAGATCGGTTGGGTGGCTACAGGTTATATAATCTCAAATGTAATTATACTGCCGCTTACCGGCTGGCTGTCCGACTTCTTCGGGCGCAAAAAGTACCTGTTCCTCTCCGTCTGCCTCTTCACCCTCGCATCGTTTATGTGCGGCACCAGCCGCACCCTCTCGGAGTTGGTGCTGTGGAGGATCGTGCAGGGGATGGGCGGCGCGGCATTCCTCTCTACTGCCCAGGCCACCTTGATGGAGATCTTCCGGCCGGATCAGCGCGGGTTTGCCCAGGCGCTCTTCGGCATCGGCGTTATCGCGGCGCCAACCCTTGGGCCCACGCTGGGCGGATTCATCACCGATCGGTTCACCTGGCCGTGGATCTTCTTTGTAAACGTCCCGGTGGGAATAGCTGCCGCCGCACTGACGCTGCTCTATGTGCCCGATTCGCCGGATGCCCGGGCGAGGCGCACGGCGGATTTCGTCGGCATTGGTTTTCTGGCTCTAGGGCTCGGTGCGCTGCAGACCGTGCTGGAACGCGGCGAGGCGGACGATTGGCTCAAGTCGAATTTTATTGCAGCTCTGGCGCTTACCGCATTTGTGGGTACGGCCATGTTCATCTGGTGGGAGCTGCGGCCCGGTAACCGGTCGCCGGCGGTAGACCTGCGTGTGCTCAAGAACCGGAACATGGCGGCCGGGACCGTTTTTGCGTTCGCCCTCGGATTCGCGCTCTACGGAGGGGTTTTTGCGCTGCCGCAGTTCTTTCAGAACGTGCAGGGATACACGGCTGAGAAGACGGGGCTGCTGCTGATGCCCGGAGGGCTTGCATCGGCAGCAATGATGCCTGTGGTGGGGCAGTTGTCAAACCGGATGGACAAGCGGCGGCTGATCTTTATCGGTAACCTGATATTTATTATGGCGATGTATCAGTTTGCGGTGCGGATCACACTCACCGCGCCGGCAAACTCCATGTACTGGCCACTCATCCTGCGCGGCAGCGGAGTTGGTCTGCAGTTCGTGCCGCTCTCGCTCGTAGCTCTGGGTACGCTGCCGGCCCGTGACCTCGGCTCGGGCGCCGGCCTTTACAACCTTGCGCGGCAGCTCGGCGGCTCCCTCGGCATCGCGATGCTGGCCACACTGGTCGACCGGCGAATGAAACTGCACTACGCAAGGCTGAGCGACCACGTAAGCATCTACCACCCCGCAACCCAGCACCGGCTGGCAGCCATTGAAGGATTCCTGCGCTCAAGCGGCAAAAGTCCGGCCGACGCGACGGCGGGAGCCTACAGCTTGTTGAACCACTCGATGATGGCGCAGGCTGCGACGATGACCTATGCCGACGTTTTCCACATGATGGCCTGGGTGGGAATGGGCGTAATGGTGCTCCTGCTGTTGTTTGAACGGCCGGCTCGAAGAGGCGGTGGGGCGCCGGTTCATTGATCCATCGCTGCCGACGCCCGTTGCTTCCTGCAGTAATGCAGTCGGCGGCGTTGGACGCTTAGTGGCTGCCGCCGGTGAGGCGCCGGAGTGGCGCGACCAGTTGTGGCTGGAGCAGAGGCTGGCGCTGCTTTGCCGAACCGCCTTTTCGGATGTAGCGGATGGGGCGGTCGTGATCCGGTTCGGTACCCCGGCGCTGCGACGGTTAGGCAGCATTGCCCGGCATGGCGCCCGCTCACAGATCCGTATCAACCCGCTTCTGGCCCACCCGGATGCGCCGGAGTACGTTACCGATGGAATTATCGCGCACGAGCTGGCGCACTACTGCCATGGCTTCGGATCCGCACTGCCGCGCCGTTACCGTCACCCGCACCAGGGTGGAGTGGTAGAGCAGGAGTTGGAACGTCGCTCATTGGGAGCGCTGAACGCCCAGACGGACCTCTGGTTGAAGAACGATTGGAACGCGCACTACCAGCGCTGCCATCCGGCCGGGCCGGCACGGGCCGCGGCGCGGCACGATGTCCGCAGTTCGATCTGGCAGGCGTTTCTTGCTCGCCCGGGGATGTGCGCGGAGCCGGCCATCCAGACGCGGCTGGAGGCGATTGCGGAGTGGTACGGCATGCAGGGCTTCGGCTTGCGTACCTGTTGGTTTCACGCAGGAGTTCGGCACGAAGGCATTTCGTGGTACCAGCCCAAAACCAAAACGATCCTCGTCCATGGCGTGCTGGCTACGCCCGCAGTGCCTGCTTGCGTCATTGATGAAGCGCTCAGATACTGGGTTATCCGGCGAGCGCCAAAAACCCCCTTACCGGCGGCGTTTGCAGCGGAGCGGTTGGCCCTGGAGGCCGGCCAGGCACGTTCAGCGAGCTGGCTGCGAAGGCACTGGTCGACGATGCTTCGGCAGGAGCATCCGCTGCGCGGAGTCCGCATTGTGACGGCTGGGCGCAAGTAGTCTCGCCGGACAGCGGTCCAGCTTCGCCGCACGGTAACCGCGTTGCCCGCGTCGGCTGCCCAAGATTGCACGATATCGAACCGCTGGGCAAACAGAACGAGCCGCCGATCTACGAATAGACCGCGGCTCGTCTGCTGCCAAATCGATGGCGGCGCCGGCGATCTTACCAGGAGATGCCTTCCGGCGCGGGCCGGTGTCCCGGGAACAGCTCGTCCAGGCGCTTTGTGGTAGCCGGTGAAAGGGATATCTCCAGGGCGCGCAGCGTATCATCCAACTGGGCCGTGGTGCGAGGTCCGATGATCGGCGCCGTGACGGCAGGTTGGTGGAGCAGCCATGCCAGCGCCACATTCGCCGGGTTTTCGCCCAACCGCCGGCAGAGATTCTCCCACATTGTGAGCTTCCGGCGGTTTGCCGTTATCTGTTTCTGCATCTGTTCGCTTGCCCGGCGCCCCTCCTCAATCTTCTGGAGTACGCCGCCAAGCAGTCCGCCGCCCAGCGGGCTCCAGGGCAAAACGCCAACTCCGTACCCCTGGGCGGCCGGCAGTACCTCAAGCTCCACCTTCCGGGCATTGAGGTTGTACAGACACTGTTCGGAGACAAGGCCCAGCGAGTGCCGGCCATTTGCCGCCTCGTTCGCGCGGGCGATGTGCCAGCCGGCGAAGTTGCTCGAACCTACGTAGAGCACCTTCCCCTGCTGAACCAGCAGGTCCATCGCCTGCCACACCTCCTCCCACGGAGCGTCACGCCAGATATGGTGCATCTGGTAAAGATCGATGTAGTCGGTCTGCAGGCGCTTCAGGCTATCGTCGCACGCTTTCCGGATATGCAGGGCCGAGAGACGGCTTGTGTTCGGCCAGGCACCCATATCTCCGTAGACCTTGGTGGCGAGCACCACCTTATCGCGCCGGCCACCGCCCTTCGCGAACCATCGTCCGATGATCTGTTCGGTAACTCCCTCGCCTTTCTGCCAACCGTAGACATTCGCCGTATCGAAGAAGTTGATCTCGTGCTCGAGAGCACGGTCCATGATCACAAAGCTGTCGGCCTCGCTGGTTTGCGGGCCGAAGTTCATGGTTCCCAGGCACAAGCGACTGACGCGCAGCGCCGTTCTTCCGAGATTGGTATGTTTCAATGCTTCTCCTTGATTCTCACAGCCTCTATCCGAAGTGCTGTGGCACTCACCTGCCTGTTCGGTCAACCTCCACCCATCGCCGCTGCTCACCGGCAGCCACAACCGCATCAATCACCTGCTGGGCGCGCCACCCATCAGCGAAAGTGGGCGACGCGGAGCGATCGCCGTTGGCTATCGCCTCCACAAAGCGCCATGTGGTGCTCGTGGAGTCGTGCCGGCCCGGCCGAAAGAGGTCTTCGTCTGCCAGCCCGGCGGACGGGTCCGTTACACCCTCCAGCTCCAGCGTGTCCCACTCCGTGACGCCGATGGGCATTCTGCGCAGATAGCTGCCTTTGTGTGTGGCGAGAAACTCAATCCGGCCCCCGGTGCCATAGGCCTCAAGCCGCTGGTGCTGGTGGTATGCGCCCTGGTGTGCCAGCCAGCTGGTGTGCAGTATGGCCTGGCTTCCGTTACTGAGCGCTGCGATGAACGCGCAGGAGTCGTCGTTTCGCTCGCCGGCCTCCGGCGAAGAGGTCGGTACACGCGCCGGCGCGCCGTCCGGCTTTCGGTTCAGTGTCAGCAGGCTGGCGGTTACCGCGTCGAACTCAAGGCCCGTAACGTACCGCGTGAGGTCGATCAGGTGCGAGCCCAGGTCGCCCAAAATGCCGGCGCCGCTGCGTTCGCGCAGTCCACGCCAGCCCGGCCAGCCGCGCAGCCCAAAGCCACCGTGATACTCCCCAGTGATGTGGACCATGTCGCCGATGGCGCCCTCCGCGAGCAGCCGGCGAAATGCGTTCACGCAGGGATTGGCCCGGTATGGAAAGTTCGTCATACCGATCAAGCCGGCCTCTTCCGCCGCACGGGTCATGGTTTTCGCCTGCTCGGCATTCAGCGCAAGCGGCTTTTCGCAGATCACGTGAATGCCGCGCTCCAGAGCTTCCATCGTGCTCGGAAAGTGCAGGTCGTTTGGTGTACAAACTACCACTCCGACTGGATGCGTCTCATCCAGCATGCTGGATGCACGGGTAAAGTATCGAACGGATTCACCGAACTTGGTGGCTACCTCGTGCGGCGGCCGATCCTTTGCGCCGGCGACTCCGGTTATTCTTGCCCGAGGGTGGCGCAGAAGCGCCGGCAGATGCCAGTAATCTACCCACCAGCTTGGGCCGATGATGCCGATCCGAACTTCCTTCAGCTCAGGTGCCGCCACGTAAACTCCTTCAGAGCGCAAACCGCCTGCCAAACGTATGAACGTCGCCCTGTTCTCCGAATGCTACCTGCCCATCACCAATGGCGTCGTCACGTCGATGTGTACGTTACGCCAGGCATTGGAGGAGCAGGGGCACCATGTGGCGATATTTGCTCCGGGTGACCCGCTTCCAGACGATGGACCCGACGTCTACCGCTTGCCGGCGCTGCCTTTTCCACGCCATCCATACCACTGGGCGAGGCCGTTCCCGCGCGTGCCGCTGAACATTGACGAACTCCGCCTGGAGGTGGTCCATTGCCAGCATCCATTCACCATCGGGCGGCTCGGCGCGGTTTTTGCCGCACGGCACGCGCTGCCCATGGTGTATACCGCACATACGCTCTACGACACAATGGCGGGCCAGCTGCGCGTACCACTTGCGCGGAACCTGACGGAGCATGCCGTCCGCAGCCTGGTGCGGAGCTTCTGTCAGCGTGCCGAAATCGTGGTGGCGCCGTCAGCCGTCACCGTTCGGCAGCTGCGCCGGAACGGGGTGCGATCGCGGATGGAGTTGGTGCCGAGCAGCGTGATTCCGCCCAGGTGCACCGTGGGCGGCCGGGCACGTCTGCGCAGCTCGCTGGGTATCGACGAGCACGATCGCGTCATCCTGACTTTGGGCCGATTAGGCGTAGAGAAGCGCGTAGACATCGTGTTGGAGGCCATGGCGCTCTTGCTCCGACGGCGTGATCTGCGATCCACCACCCATCTCCTGGTCGTGGGTGGTGGTCCCTGCGCCGACGACCTGCGGACCCAGGCGGCCGACCTTGGCCTTGGCCGCCACGTGCACTTTGCCGGCTCTCAGCCCCATAACCGGATCGGAGACTGGTACGCGGCTGCCGATCTCTTCACCCTGGCTTCGCCGGTGGAGACGCAGGGGTTGGTGGTGCTGGAGGCAATGTGCTGCGGGCTGCCGGTCGTGCTGGTCGATGAAGGCGGGGCGCGGGAGTTCGTTCGCGACGGTGTTGACGGCCTGCGCGTTCCACTGGATGCCGTGGCATTATCCGAGGGATGGGGTTACGTACTCTCCGACCAGGACCTCCGTTTGAGGTTGGCGCAGGAAGCGCAGCGGCGATCGGGAGATTTTACTCCAGCCGCGATGGCGGGCAGGATGCTCGAGGTCTATCGCGCTGCAATCGAGTCCCGACGAATCCGCACACCGCGCCAGCGCAGGCCGATGCGGAGTAGATGGCGACCGCGTCGATAGTCCTGTAGGGCCTCCGGCGCGCTGACCGACCGGTTCAAGCCGATACGGTTGGCTGCAGCCTGGCCCAGCGCTCGGCGTTGTCCGGCGCCCGGAGCACGGGACGAAAACCAAGTGACCAGTAGAGCCGGAGCGCGGCGGTGCGCGTATCGTCCGTTTCGAGCACGGCTGCGTTGGAGCCGGCGGTCCGGAAAGCGTTCAGTACCGCGATGGTGACTGCGCGGCCCAAGCCCAATCCGCGATGAGCCGGATCGGCAGCAACCCAGTGCAGATACCCGGCGTCTGGAAACTGGGCCGGGATGTACCGCTCGGTGGCCGTCGCCGTCAACTGACCGGCGCACTCGATCACGAATGTGGTGCGAACGCCGGAGTCGTCGAGGAGGTCGTTCGTCACGCGCTCGGCATGCCACTCCATCTCGGGGAACGCGCCGGTCATCAGCCGCGCCAGTTCGTTGGCGTCGGCATCGGATGCGGTGCGCATCGAGTACCCGGTCGGCAGCTTCGGCTCGCCGCACGCATTCAAACCATTCAAACGCATTAGTAGCTGATCCAACCTGCCGCCTTTCCAGCCCGCGGACGCGGGTCAACCTGCCGCGATTTCCGCGTGAAAGCCGCGTTATCCTTCTCGTGCCGCCTCGGTAAACGCCGGGGTGCGCCTGCCGGGCGCGGTGGTATACTACACCGTTAAGATACGGCAGGATGCACTGCATCCAATACCATCCAGATTTGTGCACTGCAGCCGTCCTGCACCGGAGTAACCTACCACTCTATGACCGCGATCCCTTCGCTCATCAACCGCTTCTTTGACAGTACCGCGCGCGATATTGCCCGGTATCGCCAGGTCGTGCTGCGCATCAACGCGCTTGAACCGGAATACGAACGCCTTTCGGACGAACAGATCGGCGAGAAGACGGCGCAGCTGCGCGAACGCGTCCAAACCGAATACAAGCCGAAATACGAAGCAGCGGCGCCGAGTTGGGACCAGTTGAACGATCAGCAAAAGCGCGACGAAGATCGGCGGATATTCGACCCGATTCTTGATGCCGTTCTGCCCGAGGCATTCGCTCTGGTGCGGGAAGCTTCGAAGCGCACACTCGGTTTGCGGCACTACGACGTGCAGATGATTGGCGGAATGGTGCTTCACGATGGACGCATCGCCGAGATGCGGACCGGCGAGGGCAAAACCCTCGTTGCCACGTGCCCGATCTTTCTGAACGCGCTGCTCGGCAAGGGCGCGCACCTGGTGACCGTAAACGATTACCTGTCCAAGCGAGACGCAATCTGGAATGGCCCGATTTACCACCTGTTAGGCATGACGCTCGGTATCATCCAGGGTCAGTCGCCGGAAACCGGAGACGAGGGCGGCTCGTACATCTACGATCCGGAATACGAACTTGACGATCCACGGCATGCCTACGCGCGGCCATGCGAGCGTCACGAAGCGTACATGTGCGACATCACGTACGGCACCAACAACGAGTTTGGCTTTGACTATCTGCGCGACAACATGGAGTTCAGCGCCGAAGGGCTCCGGCAGCGCGAACGGCAGTTCGCCATTGTGGACGAGGTCGACTCGATCCTTATTGACGAGGCGCGCACGCCGCTGATCATCTCGGGCATGGTCGAGCAGTCGTCCGATATGTACCGCAAGATCGACGATATCGTTGCGCGGATGAAGCGTGGAGTCGACGACCCAAAAGGTGACAAGGATAATCCCGACGCGGATAAGCACAATCCCAATGTGCACTATATCGTGGATGAAAAGCAGAAAACCTCCACGATAACCGACGCCGGCGTCGCCTTTGTGGAGAAGGCGCTGAATACCGCCAACCTGGCTGACGATCGGGAGCTGATGCACTATCTCACGCCGGCGCTGAAGGCGCATGGCGTGTCGCGCAGAGACGTGGACTACGTGGTCAAGGACGTCGGCAAGGGGATGGAGATCATCATCGTTGATGAGAACACCGGCCGCCTGATGTACGGGCGCCGGTACAACGATGGCCTTCATCAGGCGCTTGAGGCAAAAGAGCACGTCGAGATCAAGCATGAAAGCCAGACTCTAGCTACAATTACGTTTCAGAACTACTTCCGGCTTTATACCAAACTGGCCGGTATGACCGGCACGGCCAAAACCGAAGAGGACGAATTCCGCAAGATCTATGCGCTGGATGTTGTGGAGGTGCCCACCAACAAACCGGTGGTGCGTAAGGATCATGCCGACGTTGTTTACAAGCTGGAAGAGCATAAGTTCCGCGGCATCGCCGCGGAAGTGCTGCGTCTGTATTGCAAGCAGCAGCCGGTTCTGGTGGGAACGCGCTCCATCGAGATGAGTGAGCGCGTCAGTGCGCTGATTCAGCCGGCGCCCCTCTCTACGCTGTGCCTGTTGGAGTTGCTGCGCGTGGTATTTGAGGAGACCAAATCCGTATCGGGCGAGCAGCGCAAGGCCTACACGGCGCAGATCAACAAGCCGCTGAGCACCCTCAGTGTGGTCGGGCTTAAGCCGCTGTGCCGGGAACTGCGCGTGGAGCCGGACCCGTTGGCGCCGCTAAACATGAACCGCATCGCCGAAATCTTCGAAGTGGCCGATTCGGGGCTGGAGTATCTGGAGGAGGCCTTAACCCACGGCATACCCCACAACATCCTGAATGCGAAGTTTCACGAGCAGGAGGCCGTCGTAATCGCCGAGGCCGGACGCAAGGGTGGGGTGACCATTGCCACGAATATGGCGGGTCGCGGCGTCGACATTCTTCTTGGTGGAATGCGCACCGACGTGGATATCACCAATGTGGATGGCAGCGCCGGCTCGTTGAAAGCTGCCGAGAAGACGGCCGAAGCGTCGGACGTCAACGTGGATGCTGACGAACAAGGCGGCGAGGATGGCGAGGCAGCGGAGAACACGAACTTCCGGCGCGGCGGTCGCCCTCGCGTTCTGGAAGCCGTAATCTCCGGCGCGCTCAGCGACGAGGAGCACAAACGCCTGGCCGACGAGGTATGCAAGCTTGGCGGTCTCTTCATTCTTGGCACGGAGCGGCACGAAAGCCGGCGAATCGATAACCAGCTGCGAGGTCGATCCGGGCGCCAGGGAGACCCGGGCGAAAGTCGCTTCTTCGTCTCCATGGAGGACGAACTCTGGCGCCTGTTTGGCGACAAGGTGAACAACCCGCTGCTGCGAACGTGGGAAGACCACCTCTCGATGAACGTCCGGCTGCTCTCCCGGATGATTGAGCGCGCCCAGAAGAAGGTGGAAGAGCACTACTTTGAGGCGCGCAAATACACGCTGGATTACGACGATGTCATGAACCGCCAGCGTGAAGTTATCTACAAGGAGCGCCGGCGCATCCTGCTTGGCGAGGACCTCAAGGAGACGGTGCTGCACTACATCCGCGAGACCATCGTGGATGCCGTCGCGCTCTATGCTCCGGCCGACGCCGCGCCGCACGAATGGGAGCTCGATCACCTGTATCGCGAGCTGGACGAATACTTCATGCTCGCACCGGCAGTCACTCTGCAATCCTTCGATGGAAAGACCCGTGACCAGATCGAGGATTTCCTGCAGGAGCATGTGCTGGCGGCGTACGAAAGTCGCGATGCCGAGTTTCAGGCGATACAGCCGGGCGCGATGCGGGATCTTGAGCGTTGGATGGCGCTGCGCGCTATCAACGCGAGCTGGATGGAGCACCTCGCGAACATGGACTATCTCCGCGAGGGCATACAGCTCCGCGGGTACGAGCAGAAGGATCCGCTGCTGATCTATCAAAAGGAGGCGTTCGACGAATTCGAGCGGATGCAGGCAGCGATTCAGGATGACATCGTTCGACAGGTTTTCCGCGTACAGATAGTTGCAGAGCCTCCACAAGGCGCGCAGCCGCCTCCGCTGGGTCAGATTCCCGACTCGCTGCGCAGTTATAACCAGACGGACGACTTCGACGCCATCCGCGACATTGAGATGAGTGGGGGCGGTCTGAGCCGGCCCGAAGCGGTTCGCAAGGATGGCGCTCCGGCCGACTGGAAAGGTGGTCGCAACGATCCTTGTTGGTGTGGAAGCGGCCTGAAGTACAAAAAGTGCCACGGCAAGTAATTCCGGAATGCCACGATAATCATGATCGCCGCCAGTGCGCCGGACCGAACAGCAAATAGCGCGTCGGTAACGTTTCTTTTCACCGACATCTCCGGCTCATCCCGACTCTGGGAGCAGCACGGTGACGCCTGGATTGCGGTCTGGCAGGCGCACGACGCCGTGATCCGTGATGCAATCACGCGGTTCAATGGTCACGAGGTCAAAACCGAAGGCGACGCATTCATGGTTGCCTTTCGTAACCCGGTAGATGCTGTCAAGTGCGCGCTCTTTGCCCAGGCGTCGCTTCTCCGCTACCCCTGGCCCACCGATATCGGCGCCGTCAAGGTCCGCATGGGTCTCGATACCGGCGTGCCGCTGGTGCTTAACAACGACTACTTTGGTCCGGCGGTGAATCGTGCTGCGCACATCTGCGCCTCAGCGCGTGGTGGTCAGGTCCTGCTGTCGTGCCGAACAGCCGAAAAGCTGCAGGCCCTGGCCTGCCCGGAGCTGGCGGTTACCAGTCTGGGCGACTTCCGACTGAAGGATATGGGCGAGCCGGTGCCACTCTACACCGCATCCATCGTGGGTGAAGCTCCAGTTGGGGTCGCGGTACCGCCCGATACGCTCGACGCTCAACCCAATAACCTGCCACTACAGCGCACGAGCTTTGTTGGTCGGGCGAGGGAGATTGAACAGATTGCGGGGTTTCTGGCTGCCGGCAATCAGCCGGTGCTTACAGTAACCGGGCCGGGTGGTGTTGGCAAGACGCGACTGACCTTGCAGGCAGCGGCCTCGCAGAGCGGTTGGTTCCCGGATGGCGTGTGGTACGTTCAACTGAAAGGCGCCGGCGGGGTCGACGCGGCTGCCGCGCAAGTGGCGAACGCCATCGGCATCAAGGTAACTCCAGGGAGCAATGCCCTCGAACCGGTACGAACCTGGCTGGCCGAGCGGCACTGCCTGTTGGTGCTGGACGACGCCGACGGTGTGTCGGACGCCCATGCGTTCCTGCGTGAACTGATCTCAGGGTCGGGCAACTTGAGGTGCCTCGCTACCGCCCGTCACAGCCTTCAGATTGAGCACGGCGCGGAGTTGGAGATTGGCGGCATGGAGCATGGCCTGCCTGCAGAGACCGGGGCAGGCAAGCCGGCCGGCGCCGTGTCTGCCTCCGCGCGCTTGATGATCGAACGCGCACTGGATAGCAATCCCGGCATCACGCTCTCGTCTGGCGAACTCGATGCAATCGAGCGGGTGGTCGCTCGCCTGCAGGGCGTACCGGCGAACATCGAGAGCGCGGCCCGCGCAATTGAGAGCTATACCACGCAGAATCTGCTCGGCTGGCTGGAACGGAAGCTCGGTGTTCCGGAGCCTGCCGACGCCGCGGAACCTGGCCAGAACCGGTTTCGCCAGATCATTCGGACCGGAGCGCAGCGCGTCCGCGCCACGGTGGAAGAGTCGACAAGGCTCCCAGGCGTGTTCCAGGGCAAGACCGCTGCCGGCAGCGATGACGGCGATTCCGGCGAACTGCAGCGCTGCCATGCCGCGCTTGCTGCGGCCCGTGCCTCCGGCGATGAGTTGGCTACCGGCACGGCCCTGCGCAACCTTGCCGCCGCATATAAGAAGCAGCTGAACTTCTCGACGGCGGTTGCGCTGCTATCTGTTGCCGATGATATCTTTCGCCGCCGCGGTTTAGCCGAGCATGCGGAAACCTCGCGCGAACTGGCGGAGTTGCGCGTCGCCGCCCAGCTGCCCATCAGCGCTGAAGCAGATGCTTCTCCCGATGCGCGCGCGGGCCAGCCGGCGCCGGAGTAACAGACAGTGCCCCTTTGCAACATTCCGGCAGACGCAGCTCGCAGATGGCCCGATAACCCGGCCCTGATCTTCCGCGATGAGCCGATTTCGTTCGCCCAGCTCGACGGCGCCATAACTGCGCTCGCAGCCGGATTCGTGGGCATCGGCCTTCGCCCTGGTGACCGCATCGCTCTTCTGCTTCCAAATTCACCAGCATTCGTTATCGCCTACTATGCGGCAAGCCGCGCCGCGCTCCAGGTGGTGCCCTGCAACCCGATGTTCCGGCCGCCGGAGCTGGCGTATATCTGGCGCGATGCCTCCGTTCGCACCGTTATCACGGTCTCGCCGTTGACTCCGCTTGCGCGCGAAGCCGCCCAGGATGCCGGCGCTTTGATACAGTTGGTTGTTGCGGGCGACTCGGCCGGCATCGTGGGAGACGATGTCAGGTCATTCGACTCGGTATTAGCTCTGGGTTCGGCGGGCCTGAAAAACGGAAGCATTGCGCTGCCGGAGCCGCCGGATGATGGCGAATGCGCCGTGATCATGTATACCTCCGGGACAACCGGGCATCCCAAGGGCGCGATGCTGAGTCACCGCAACTTGCAGGCGAACGTGGCGCAGGTTCAGGACGCGTTGGAGTTTGACCACCGCGATCGGTTTATTACGGTGCTGCCTCTGTTTCACTCGTTCTCAGGCACCGTATGCATGAATACGGCGCTCAGCGCCGGATGCGCATCGGTACTGCATGAATCGTTTGCGCCGGCCAACGTACTGGCAAGCATGGAGCGGCACAAGGTGAGCATCTACGCCGGTGTACCGTCGATGCATTTCGCGCTTCTTCAACAGCACGCGGCCGGCAAGGCGGACCTCGGTTCGCTTCGTCTCATCGCTTCCGGAGGATCGCCGCTGCCCGCCGATTTGCTTCACGACCTTGAAGAGCGCTTCGGTGTGCCGGTGCTGGAAGGCGACGGTCCAACCGAATGCAGCCCGGTGACCTCGGTCAACCGACTGGAGGGTCCACGCAAGATTGGAAGTGTGGGACCGCCGCTGCGCGGTGTTGAGATCCAGATATGGGATGACGCGGATCAGGCGATGCCGACCGGAGAACTTGGCGAGATAGTAGTTCGGGGCGACAACGTCATGCTTGGCTACCTTAACCAGCCCGAGGCAACCGCCGAAGCCATGCGCGGCGGTTGGTACCACACCGGCGATGTCGGCCGGCTGGATGAGGAGGGCTTCCTCTTCATCGTAGACCGCATCAAGGATATGATCATCACGGGTGGGTTGAATGTCTATCCTCGCGAGGTTGAAGAGGTCCTGCTGCAGCATCCGGCCGTCCAAGACGCTGCCGTGATCGGTATGCCGGACGCACTGCGTGGCGAGGCGGTGACCGCGGTGATCGTGCTCAAGCCTGATTGCACCGCTGCGGCGGATGCGCTTAGAAGCCACTGCGAGCAGCGGCTGGCGAAGTACAAAACACCTCGCAAGTTTCTCATTCGTGAAACCCTGCCGCGAACCGCTACCGGCAAAGTGCTGAAACGAATGCTCCGCAAGGAGCTTGAGCTGGGCTACGAGGCATGACGTAAATGAAGTACCTTACCCAGCTACTGAACAAGCGGGTCATCCAGCCCGACGGGCAGCTGGTTGGACGGGTTAGCGACGTGGTTGCCGAATTGAAAGGTCGCCTGCCGCGTGTGTGCGCCATGGCTGTGAAGACCGACGGTGGTGAACTGCTCCTTCCTTACTCTGCGCTGCGGATTGAAACCGATGGGTCACATCCGGCCGGTACCGGCGATATCCGTGGCGATATCGGTGTTGAAACGACGCTTGCCGAGGCTGCCAGATACGTCGCTTCGGAAGAGGACATGTTCCTGCGTCGCGATGTGCTGGACAAGCAGATCGTTGACGTGCAGGATCGGCGCGTGGTCCGCGTGAGCGACGTGAGGTTGGCGCCGTTTGGCGATGGCTACTGCGTGATTGGCGTGGATGCCAGCCTCCGCGCCACCTTGAGGCGCCTCGGCGCGCTTGGTGCGCCGATCGAACTCATAGCGCGCAAGCTCCGCCGTCCGCTTCGGGCAAATCTGATTGGGTGGGACGACGTGCAGACGCTCGATCCCGGTAGCGAGGGCGGCAGAATCCGGCTGCGCGTGTCGCACGACAAGATTGCCAAACTTCATCCTGCAGATATTGCCGATATCGTGGAGCAGCTCTCCCCGCAGCAGGGCGCCGATGTTATCAAATCGCTCGACATGGAGACGGCCGCGGATGCCATCGCCGAGGCCGAGCCCGAGGTTCAGGTGCAGATCATGCAGCATCTGGATCAGGAACGTCGCGCAGACATTATCGAGGAGATGGAGCCGGACGAAGCAGCCGATCTGCTGGACGGCCTGCCCGACTTCCAAATGACCGAAATACTGGATCAGATGGAACCGGACGACGCCAAGGACCTGCAGGAGTTGATGGCCTACGACGAAGATACCGCCGGCGGCCTGATGACCACCGAGCTGGTTTCGATACGGGAAGAGCTAACGTGCGAAGAGACGATTGACAAGCTGAGGAAGCTGGCACCGCGCGCCGAAACCATCTACTACGTCTATGTGGTGGATGAAGAAGACAGGCTGGTGGGCGTATTGAGCCTTCGCGACCTTGTGATTTCGCCGCCCTCCACTCCGGTTCGCCAGATTATGGTTCGGAATGTACTTCATGTGTATCTGGAGGACCATGCCAACCAGGTGGCGCAGGTGATAGGTCGATACAATCTGCTGGCTGTTCCCGTAGTGAGCGACGATGAGAAGCTGGTCGGCATCATTACCGTGGACGATACCATGGAGCGGCTCCTTCCGCCCGAGCGGCGGCGGAAGCTCCCAACCCCTGCGCTTACCGATGGCGTCTGACGGGACGGTACTGCCCGACCGCTATGCTATACTACACACGAGGCCGAAGCCGGTCGCACCACGCAATGAACGGTTGATTTAATGCCATCTTCTCCCGATCAGCCGCAGATCGTCCTGCAGTACTACACGCCCAATCAGCGACTGCGCCGGCTGCTATTGATGGTGCTGGTGCTGCTGTTTGTAGTCTTTATTATCCTGCACAACGCGGCGCCGCTGTTCGTCGATTGGCTCTGGTTTGGTGAGGTCGGTTACCGTCAGGTTTTCATCAACACAATTCTGGCCAAAACCGAGTTGTACGCGATGTTTGCCGTGTTCTTCTTTGCCTTCTTTTACGGCAACGTGGCGATTGCCCGCCGGTGCGCACCGGATACGTTCATCACGTTCCTGGCATCGCGCATGGGCCGGCAGGCAAGTGGCCTGCTGAACAGGGGAGTCACCTGGCTGTTACTGGCGGTAAGCGCCTTCGTATCGCTTTGGGCCGGGCGCATAGCATCCGACTACTGGATCACCTGGCTGCAATTCCGTCACGCCGCGCTGTTCCACACCGTAGACCCCGTCTTCCATCACGATGTGAGCTTTTACGTTCTCAAGCTGCCGTTTATTCAGTTCCTGCAGGGCTTTTGTCTCGCCGCGATCGTTGTGTCTTCCATCGCCGTGGTAGCCATTACGTTCGTAAGCCGCATGGCGGAGGTGACAACCGGCCTACCGACGCTGGGCGCCGCGGTCCGCGCCCACCTGACGGTTCTCGCCGGCCTCTTCGCCCTCGTGATGGCCTGGGGCTCGCGGCTCTCGGCCTGGGGCTTACTCACCACCGACAACGGAGTGTTCAGCGGACCGGGGTACGTGGATTTGCGCTATCGGCTGCTCTCACTCAACATCGCATTGGTCGTTCTGGTCGCTAGTGGTTTAGGTGCAATCTCGCTCTGCCGATCTCGTCGTGGCCCTATTATTGTTGGCGTCGGAGTTGGGCTATGGCTGGCCGACCAGCTGCTCATTGGCGGCATGCTGGCATCCGCATCGCAGAAGTTTACGGTTGAACCCAACCAGCTGGCGCTTGAATCGCGCTATATTGCGCGCAACATCAAGTTCACGCGACTCGGTTTCGGCTTGGGGGACGTGCGCCAGATCGACAGTTTCCCTGCGGATGACAGCCTGACGGCAGCGGCGCTTCGGCAGAACGCGGCAACCACCAACAACGTAAGGCTCTGGGACTACAACTATCTTGGCAAGGTCTACTCACAGCTGCAGTCGGTGAAAACGTACTACAAGTTCGACAAGCAGTCGTCCACGGGTGACCAGGTCTTCAACATTGATATCGACCGGTATCCGGTTGATGGCGCCGAACGTCAGGTGATGCTTGCGCCGCGGGAAATGGACCCCAGCGGGCTGCCGCAATCGGCCCAGACCTGGCAAAACCAGAAGGAGAGCTTCACGCACGGTTATGGCCTGGTCATGAGCCCCGTCAACCGGGATGTGGACGGCGCGCCCAGCTACCTGATCAAGGATATTCCGCTAACCGACACCGACCCGTCACCCTCACTCCGCGTGACGCAACCCGACATCTACTACGGAATGCTGACGGATGGTTACGTTTTTACCAACACCAATCAGAAGGAGTTTGACTACCCTTCCACCAGCAGCACTACCAACGCCCAGGATCAATACACCACGTACACGGGCACCGGCGGCATCAAGATCGGCGACTCGTTCTGGCGCAAGTTGGCGTTCAGTCTGGTACTTCCCGACATCAACATCTTCCTGGCACATAACTTTACAGACAGCACCCGCGTCCTCTACCGGCGCGAGGTCCGCGATCGGATCCGCACGATTGCGCCATTCCTCCAGATGGACGGCGATCCGTATATCGTGATCGATCCCGATACGGGACACCTGGTCTGGATGATCGATTGCTATACGCTGTCGGACCAGTATCCATACTCCACGCCGGAGCCGATGGCGGTTAGCCAGGATTCGTACATCGCGCCGAATTACATTCGTAACAGCATCAAGGCGACCGTGGATGCCTACGATGGCAGGGTGAACTTTTATCTCGTCGACCCAAAGGATCCCATCGCGCAGTCGTTTTCCGCCATGTTTCCCGGGATGCTGAAGCCGTTCTCCGCCATGCCCGCCGGCCTGCGCGCGCACATCCGGTATCCGGAAGACCTGTTTCGGCTGCAGCGCTCGGTGTACGCTTCGTACCATGTCCAGGATCCGCGTGTTTTCTATCTTAAAGAGGATGCCTGGGCCACTCCAACGGTGCCAAGCTCCGACTCCTCCGATCCCACTCCAAACCCGATGGAGCCTTACTATGTGGTAATGCGGCTGCCGGGATTGGGTGACTCCGACTCGCAAACCGGGCAGCAAGAGGAGTTTGTTCTGATGAGCCCGCTTGCACCAATCAACCGTGAAGATAAGAACATTCTCGGTTGGATGTGCGCCCGGTGCGATGGAAACGAGTATGGCCAGCTGGTGCTGTACCGGTTCCCGCAAGCCGCCTCGGTGAATGGTCCGTCGCAGATCCTTTCCCTGATTAACAGCGATCCGACCATATCCTCGCAGTTGGCGCTTTGGCGCACCGGCGGTTCCAGCGCTACGTTTGGCAACCTGCTCGTTATCCCTGTGGAGCATTCGCTGCTCTATATTGCGCCTCTCTACATCGAGTCGACCAGTGGCGATAACAAACTGCCTCAGCTGCAAAAGGTTGTCGTGGCGTTCGGCTCGCGCGAGGCGCGGGTGGCAATGGGCAATACGCTGGAAGATGCACTGACGCAACTCTTCCCGGGCTATACAGGCGGAACCGCGCCCTCATCACCGGCTCATGCAGTTCCGAACGCACCAGGCGCCGGCGCCGCCGGCCAAACAGCCGCCGTACCGCAGTCGGTACGGTCACTGGTGCTGAGCGCAGATCAGGCTTACACGACGGCGCAGAAGCAACTCCGCGCCGGAGATTTTGCCGGATATGGCGCCAGTATGAAACAGTTGAAGCAAGCCATTGACGCGCTTGCAGCCAGCACCGCCGCTGCCAACAGAACTCAGCGCGGGCATTGAACCGTTGATTGATCGGTTACGGTCCCTCATTCCAGCCACGGTTGCTCTTTTCATTGCGGGCGTTATCGTCTATAGCGAGGTCATTGTTCGGCCCCGGCCGCCAGGCAGGCGCATTCATGTGAAGTATTGGGAAAAGTGGACCGGCTTCGAGGGTGAGGCGATGCGGCAGGTGGTGAACGCCTACAACCACTCGCAGAACCGGATTCACGTCGACCTGCTGACGATCAGCGGCATCGAAAACAAAACCCTCTTCGCGATATCCGGTGGCGATCCGCCGGACGTTGCCGGGCTCTACGGGCCGAATGTGGCGCAGTATGTGGATGATCACGCCATCGAGCCGCTGGACAAGTACTGTGCGGCGGCCGGTATCAATGCGTCGCAGTACATACCTGCGTACTGGCGAATCGGTACGCTGCGCGGCCACATCTGGGCGCTGCCGAGCACGCCTGCTTCCACCGCGCTTCACTACAATATCGATATGCTGAAGGCTGCGGGTATCAGCCGGCCGCCAAGGACAATTGAAGAGCTGGATGCCGACAGCGCGAAGATCACGAAGTTTGGCCCAAATGGCCGCGTTCTCATCGCCGGCTTCATACCGCAGGAACCCGGCTGGTGGAATTCGGAGTGGGGCTTCATCTTTGGCGGGCGACTCTGGGATGGCCACGATCGGATTACCGCCAACGACCCAGGAAACATCCGGGCGCTCACCTGGATCCAGTCGTTTTCCAGGCAGTACGGCACGCAGGCTCTCTCGGTGTTTCGCAGCGGTTTCGGAACCTTCTCATCCCCGCAGAATGCCTTTCTCGGCGGCAAGGTTGCGATGGAGCTGCAAGGCGTATGGATGAGCAACTACATCCACATGTTCAGCCCCAAACTGCACTGGGGCGCGGTGCCGTTTCCCTACCCGGCAGATCGACCCGACTTAGCGAACAGTACGTTTGTCGATGAGGATGTGCTCGTTATTCCTCGCGGTGCGAAGCATCCCCGCGCTGCCTTTGACTTCATCAAGTATGTAGAGTCGCAGAAGGGGATGGAGATGCTTTGCCTCTTGCAGCGGAAACACACGCCGCTCATTAAAGTGAGCGAATACTTTATAAAGCACTCCGAAAACCCGTATATCCGGCTGTTTGCCTCCCTGCCACGCGGCAAGAATACGTTCTTTCCACCGCAAATCGGCATCTGGCCGGAGTACTCCGCCGCGCTGAACAATGCGGTGGATGAGGTTACGCTCCTGCGCGAAACGCCTAAGCAGGCGCTGGACGACGTTCAGGTTCGCATTCAGAGGTCGTTCAACGAGTATCTGGAACGCAAGCGGATGCGTGGGGAGGCTTTGTGACCGCCAAACGCCGGGAGTTCTGGACCGCCATGGCGTTTGTGTCGCCCTGGATCATCGGGTTCCTCATCTTCATGGTCTACCCGTTGAGCGCATCCATCTACTACAGCTTTTGCGATTACTCCGTCTTGCGATCACCGATCTGGATCGGCTTCCAGAACTACACCGATCTCGTCCGCGACAACCTGTTTTGGACCAGCCTCGAAAACACATTCATCTTTGCGATGCTTGCGCTGCCGCTAGGCACTTTCGTGTGTCTCTCACTCGCGATGCTGCTGAACATGAAGGTCCGGTTCATGTCGGTCTATCGCACCATATTCTTTCTACCCTCTCTGGTGCCCACGGTCGCGATGGCCGTGTTGTGGCTCTGGATACTTAATGGCGACCTGGGGGTGCTGAACCAGGCACTTCGCCCAATACTATCGGTCGTCAGCATCGTACTGACGCATCTGCTTGGCCCGATACTGGGCCCGATTCGCCTCAAGCCGCCAAACTGGTTGAGCGATCCAGGCTGGACCAAGCCCGCGCTGGTGCTCCTTTCGGTATGGAGCGGCGGCAACACGATGGTGATCTATCTCGCCGGGCTGCAGGATGTGCCGCGTCAACTCTATGAAGCTGCCGATCTCGATGGGGCAGGCTGGTGGGCGAGGACGCTGCACGTCACCCTGCCGATGTTGTCGCCGGTGATTCTGTTTAACGTCATCATGGGGATAATCGGTTCCCTGCAGGTATTCACGCTGCCGTATATCATGTTTGGGTCGGGTGGAGCGCCGGCTAACTCCACCTATTTCTATGTGATGTATCTGTTCGATAATGCCTTCATCTATCACAAAATGGGTTTGGCATGCGCCATGGGCTGGATCATGTTCGTGATTATCATGGTGTTGACGCTTGCCTCGCTGCGCGCGTCCAGGCGGCACGTGCACTACAGCGGAGGCTAGCCGGTGACGCAGGCGATTGGGCGCGTACGGTTTAAAATGGTGCTCGCCACGGGCGTGCTGCTGGCGCTTTCGGCCCTGTTCCTGTTCCCGCTTGTCTGGATGGTCGATACCTCGATCAAGCCGATCACGGAGACGATGCGGATTCCGCCGACATGGATTCCGTCGCACTGGCTCTGGAGCGATTATCCTCAGGCATTCACCTACGGAAGCAAGTCCCTTGGCTACATTCCGTTTCTCGTCTATGGCCGAAACACGCTGGTGCTCTGCATCCTTACGGTGGCCGGAACGGTGATCTCCAATGCCCTGGTCGCCTACGGATTCTCACGTATCGATTGGCGCGGCCGAGACAAGGTCTTCGCCGTAGTGCTCGGCACAATGATGGTGCCGTTTCCTGTGCTTATGGTGCCCATGTACGGCCTGTTCCGGAACATGGGCTGGATTGGAACCTTCCGGCCGCTGTGGGTGCCGGCATGGTTCGCCGGCGCGTTCAACATATTCCTTTTGAGGCAGTTCTTTAGGACGATACCTTTTGAGTTGTCGGAAGCTGCGCGCATCGATGGGTGTTCGCATTGGCAGATATTCCGACTGATTATCGCGCCGCTCGCGCGTCCCGCACTGGCGGTAGTTGCCCTGTTCCAGTTCCTGGCCACATGGAACGATTTTCTTGGGCCGCTCATCTACCTCCTCAACCAGAAGACCTTTACTCTTTCACTCGGTCTGCAGGTATTCCAGAGCCAGAACGGGGGCACGCCATGGAACCTACTGATGGCGGCCTCAACCATCGTTATCGCACCGATCATTATTCTATTCTTCTTCACGCAGCGGCAGTTCATAGAGGGCATTGCGATTACCGGTTTGAAGGGCTGATCCCGCTGAATCGAATCTTTTTTTGTAAATCTTCGGAAATAACCCCGGATCGCTTGCATTCCCCGAATAGTCTTGCTATACTAATTGTGTAGTGAGACTAGACTGGTCTAGTCAGGTTGTACAAACCGGGCAAACATTTCGGTCGGCGCGCCAATGGCGGCCGACCTGCAAGCGAGCTACACCAACGTCTGGGGGGCGGAGGGGTAGCCGGCGCCCTTCGGAAGTCGCAGCGGTTCTTCTGGTGCGGCCCTGAAGGGAAAATCAAACCGGGCGGAGCGACTCTGGGGGGATGTCGCTCCGCCCATCTGATTCCACGTTTCGCACTATTGCCATTTATGCCTAAGGCGACCGGGATCCGTGCTCGATCGTGGCTCTCTGCTATAGTTAGGCGATGAGCATTCCGTTGGCAGCGTCGGAGGTCTGTGCTGGTTACGGGCGCGAACCGGTTCTTCGAGGCGTATCGCTCGACGTCCACCCTGGTGACCGCGTTGCGCTGGTAGGTCCCAATGGCTCTGGTAAGTCCAGCCTTATCCGGGCTCTCTCCGGCGCTCTGCCCTTGCAGCAGGGCAGGGTGGTGGTAGAAGGTCGGCCGCTTCTGGAGTGGCCACAGAAACAACTGGCGCGGGTTGTCGCCGTGGTCTCGCAGTCCGAAACGCCGGCATTTGCGTTCACGGTTCGCGACGTGGTTATGATGGGCCGGTATGCACACCTGGCGAATGGCCGTACGGAGCGCTCACACGATTACGAGGTCGCCGAAGGCGCCATGGCCGCGACCGACGTACTCCATCTGGCCTCGCGCGTAGTCACCGAGCTTTCTGGCGGTGAGTACCAGCGCGTAATACTGGCCCGTGCGTTGGCTCAGCAGCCACGCATCCTGCTGTTGGATGAGCCGACGGCCCATCTGGACCTCGCCCATCAGGCCGATATTCTATCGCTGGTCAGGCGGCAATCGGTGGAGCTGGGGCTAGCGGTGGTTATGGCCGTGCACGAACTTGGCCTTGCCGCGGAGTATTGCGACACGCTGCTGTGGATGGCGGACGGTGCGGTTGCTGCGCAAGGTACGCCGGAGGAGACCATCAATGCCGAGACGATCCGGCTCGTATACCGCGCCGAGGTGACGGTTGCCGCGAACCCCATCACGGGAAAGCCGATGATCGCGTCGTCACGGCGAATCGAGCCGATTGACCGCCGATCTGTAAAGGTACACCTGATTTGCGGCGGCGGCTCCGGACTCGAGTGGGTTCGTGGCATGCTGCGCGCCGGCGCTACCGTTTCGGTTGGCGTTGTGAACCAGTTTGATACCGATGAAGCGGCCGCACAGGCACTTTCATTGGAGGCGGCGGTGGAGGCGCCATTCTCGGCGGTGAGTGACGATGCGGCGGCACTTTGTCGTAAGTTGATGTTCGCCGCCGAACTCATCATGGTGGCGGCCGCTCCGTTCGGGCACGGCAATGTTCGCAACCTCGAACTGGCGCTGGACGCTCAAGCTCATGGCATCCCTGTGGCGATTGCCGAAGCCGGGCCCGATCTCGCGCGCGACTTTACCGGCGGTATCGCCACCGGCCTGCTCGAGCGGCTGCGCGAACGCGGCGCCTCAACCGTTTCAACGGTAGCGGAGCTTTTAGACGTGCTGCCTTGCTCCGGGTGAGGCTTGCAGCTGAGGCCTATTCACGAGCCGGTTGATCGGTGCGCCCGTTCGGGTGCCCGCCGTTCCAGTTATAGATGTGCCCGCCGATGCGCCCATAGAGCGAGTCGTGCGGTCCACTGGCGGCCGTGTAGTGGCTCACGACAACCGAGAGCGCATGCCCGTCCATGGCCACCAGTGCAAGCCGGTTACCGTGCAGGCTGGGATATGCAAACAGGCTGCTGTACCGGTCCTCAGTATCGCCATACGTCAGCTTTGCAATGTGCCCGTGACTGGCGCCGACCGTTTCTGAAGGAACCGGTGCCGACCACATCGGCCCGGCTTCCACAAACATCGCCGTTCTCTCCGGTAACTCCAGGTTGTCGAGCGGAAACGGTCCGGGTGAAAACACGCCCCATACGCGTCTGTTGAGCGCGTACGATGTGGAAACCGCATACCTGCGAGAAGGGTCCTCCAGTGGGTGGTCCGGATCGATGCGGTTGGATGGATTGCTGAGAACGCTGTGTCCGGTAATGTACCCACGCAGGTCATCCGGCCACAACTGCCAGCCCGAAGCCAAAGGTCGAGCAGGCTCCATGGGATGGTCGTCCCAATCTTGTGAATACTCCAGAAACGCGTTGGCCAACTGCCGGAGGTTGCTGATGCTTTCGGTACGTTGTGACTCCAGCTGCTGCCAGCGATATAGGGGTCCAACCGCAATGGACATAATAACGACTAGAGCTACAACAACTGCAATTCCAGTGCGCGCGCCGGGACCGCGCCGGCTCGCCGGCGCGTTTGCGCCCGGGCCGTCAGACATAACGTAGCAACGGCGCTATGAGTGGTTCCATTCGTATCCGTTAAGTCGCCGTGATCCAAGCACTACCGGCATGGCTGCCAGCGTGACCGTCATGGCGCAAAAGACCAGTACGGCGCCGGCATAGACCCAGCCGGTGACATCCCTGAATGCTGGGCTGGTGGCCACGAACCAGGCCGTTCCAAACAGTACGCCGCTGATCAGCAGATAACCGCTGGAGCCCAAAAAGCCCAGTATCAAGGCCCAAGCGCTGACTCTGTGTGCCGGATTCTCGTACGCAAAGCGCGGCATCATCGCCGATAACCCTACGCCAAGGCAGCACAGAGTGCTCGCCGCGACGGCGATGAACACCGCAGCGACCGCGACGGTGTGCGTCGAACCGGGGCACACCGCAGTCGTTATGCCACACAGCGCCAATCCGGCGCCACCTGTGACGGCTGTGCTAAGCAGTACCTTACTCCGCACAACCATACTCGCCCTGATCGGCGCAGCCAGCAAGAGCCAGAAGCTCTGTCCTTCCAATCCCAGGGAGGTGAGCGACAGAATGCTGGTCTGCATAAACACCACAACTGCCGTCATGGCCAACAGAAACGGCAGCAGAGCGCCGTGCGGCAGTCCGGGGCGTGCTCGCGCCGCTACGGGAAACGGCACCAGGTAGAGAATCATCGGCATCGCGAGTTGAGATTTGAGAATGGCGTCTCTGGAGCTCAGCATCACATCCTTGCCGATCAGCGCGCCCAGCACAGAGCGGCGACGCGGCTGCCGTCCAGTTCTGCCGGCCAGTGCGCCGGTCACACGCGCCTCCTGATCGACGAGCGCCTCAGGTGAAATGGTTCGTGCTCCGAGAAACACGGCGAGCAGTCCGATGACCAGTACCAGGGAAAGCGCTCGCGCGAGGCTGATCCAGAGCGTGGAGGGATCGCCGCCGCTACCCGACGCCAGCACCGCGTCGGCGAACAGAGCGGATGGAGCCTTACTCGCCATCGCGGAGTGGTAATCCGGCGCGGCGCTTGCAGTCGTCAGTCCCTCGCCGCGCGCCAGTGCCGCGGCCGGAAACTGCTGCGCTTCGGCCACCATGGTAAAGCAGACGCTTATCGCGAGAATCGCATTGAGTATTCCGATGCAGGCGCGGAGGCGCCTAGAGCCTATTACGGCTATTAGCGCGCAGAGTAGAACTGCGGTAATACAGGCCGGCAGCAGCACATACGCCGAAACGATTACCGGCAGCAGTGCCCAGCCGGCAGCGGAGTTGTGGCTGACATAGGTGGCCGCAACCATTGCCGGAAGCCCAAGGGCCAGAAACTGGACGGCGTTCGCCACCGCGGCATCCAGCAATCGGGCGGCAATGAGCGAACGCGGATGGGCGGGCGATGCAAATAGAAGCGTGTAGTCCTTCGCAAACAGCAGCGCAGAGGCTACAAACGGTACGCTGCCGGCGATCAGGAATAGAAACAGGAAGAAGAACACCTGGCGCACCGCTTCGTCAAGCTGATGGACTTGCGAAGCGACGTCAAAAAAGTACGTAAACCCCAGCAGAACGGTACCGAAGACCACGGCACCCGCGATGGCAATCAGGCCGGCCACGGCAGGTCGCTGCCGAAACGCCTCGATGACCACGTTCCGCGCGCTAAGAAACCGCTGCCGCAGCAACACAAACAGCATAGGGAGCAGTATACCGCCGAGCGCCGCGAAGGAGCCGGTTGAGTGCGTTTATGTCACAATGGGCGGTCGGCCGGCCGGACGGCCCCTGCAGGCTACCGTTAGCCATGGCGTGCACAATCTGGAGCGTATGCATTTCGACCGGCGTAGTAACAGTGTAACGCGCATATTCAACAGGCGCCAGCCGATGGCCATGGGGCCCGAGAGGAGAGCAACATGCCGATTTACGAATACTTTTGTCCAGACTGCCGCAAGCCATACTCCAGGCTGGTCCGCACGTCTGGAATAGCGGCGCCGGCATGTCCGGCCTGCGGCGGTAGCTCGGCCCGCCGGCTCATTTCGGCGCCGGCGCTGGCGTTCAAGCAGGCTCAAGAACCCGCCCCATGCTGCGGTGGCGGTGCGTGCGGCGTCGGTCAGGGCAGCTGCGCATGCGCGGCCGGTTTGGATGACTGAACAGCTGGCCGCCGACAAACTGATGGGAGGGTGTGATGGCGAACATGAATAACCCCGATATACCAGGCCCGGACCGCGTGCCGGCCGACGGCGTGGGTGGCGAGCCGGTTGCCGTGTGGGAGGCCGCGAGTGAAGAAGAGGCCGAGGTGGTGACCGCTACGCTGCAGGCAGCCGGAATCCCGGCGGAGCTGGAGCGACCGGAGCCGACCGCCGGCATGGGTACGGTTGGCGAGGGAGTGGCCGCTGTGTGGCGGAACCGGGTTTTCGTTGCGCCGGAGCAGGCCGAGGCGGCACGCGCGGTTTTAAGCGCGATTCCGTTTACCACGGCTGAGTTAACCGCTGAGGAAGAGGCCGATCCTGAGACCCTGGAGCACGCCGAGGCCCGCGTACATGATGCGTAATCGCTGCGCCCCCGGAAGATGACGAAGCCGTACTATGTAACTACGCCCATCTACTACGTAAATGGGATGCCCCACATCGGCGCCGCTCTCACGACTATCGCTTGTGATGCCATCGCTCGCTACCAGCGGATGCTGGGCTCGGATGCCTTCCTGCTGACCGGAACCGATGAAAACGCCGCCAAGGTTCTGGCGGCGGCGGAGCAGCAGGGCGAGGATCCGGCCGAGTTTGTTTGCGGACTGGCGGCCGAATTCCGGTCGTGCTGGAACGCGCTCCACGTGGAGTACAGCGACTTTATTCGCACCACGGAGGCTCGCCACACACTCGCAGTCCAGGAATGCGTCAGGCGATTGATTGCCACGGGTGATATCTATCGCGGTGAGTACGAAGGCTGGTACAGCATCAGCGACGAGACCTTCTTTCGCGACAGTGAGGTGGATAACGGTTTCGCCAACGAGACCGGCAAGCCGGTGGTGCGGGTCTCGGAGCCCGGCTACTACTTTCGACTGTCGGCCTTCGCCGATCGCTTACTGCAGCACATCAATAGCAATCCGCAGTTTTTGCAGCCTGAGTCGCGCCGCAACGAGGTGACGAGTTACATCAGCGAAGGCTTGCGCGATATGTACATCACGCGACCCAATCGCGGTTGGGGCATCACCGTGCCAGGCGATGAGTCCTGTGTGGTCTACGTCTGGCTGGATGCCCTGGTCAACTACCTGGCGGCAGCCGGTTGGCCGGATGAGATGGAAGCGCGTAACTTGTGGCCGGCCGACCTGCATATGGTTGGCAAAGAGATTTTTGTTCGTTTCCATGCCACGCTGTGGCCGGCGATGTTGATGGCGCTGAACTTACCGCTGCCGAAACAGATATTCGCGCACGGCTGGTTCACGGTTCATGGCGCCAAGGGTGGCAAGACCGGGCCAAGCTTGCCACATCCGGTTCGGCTCGCCGAATTCATCCGCGACCGATCCGGTTGCACGATTGCGGCTGCAGTTGATGCCGAACGGTACCTACTGTGCCGGACGATGAGTTTCGCCGGAGACAGCGAGTTCAGCGTCTCTGCATGTCTACAGCGATTCAACATCGATCTCGCCAATGATCTCGGCAACCTGGTGAATCGTACCGTGAACATGACGTGCCGCTATTGTGGTGGTCTGGTTCCACAGCCAAGCGATGCGCCGCAGCCCTTGGCGGAGTTCGTCGCCACAGTTGCCCACGACGTGGCCGCCGCGATGGAATCGGTTCGGTTGAACGTGTCGCTGGATGCCGCGTGGCAGCTGGTGAGCCGTATGAACAAGTATCTCGACGAGCATGCACCCTGGGCGCTGGCCCCACGCGCGGCGGCTGGCGACGCAGTGGCTGCGGAGCAGCTTGGAGATGTACTGTATGCGGGGTTGGAAGCGTCGCGCGTCGCCTCGGTGCTTCTGTATCCCTTCATGCCGGAGGTGTCGAGAGCTATTCGGCAGCAGATCGGTGGGGAATGTGGCGCATCGCCACCAACCTGGGCCGAGGCCGCCTGGGGCGGGCTTAAGCCCGGTAGCCGGTTAGGGTCAGCGGAGCCGATATTCCCTCGGATCCGGGAGACCAACGTATCACACACTGAATTGGAGGACCTGGCAAGCCGCCGCAGCCCTGTGCGGCAAAGCGGTCAGGCTGGAACAACCGTGACTAACGAATCAGCGCCCGCACCTGTTGGGCAAGAGCCTATCACCATCGAAGAGTTTGGCCGCATCGACCTGCGAGTGGCCGAGGTTTTGGCGGCCGAGCCTGTTACCGGCGCCACGCGGCTGCTTCGGCTGACCGTGCACCTTGGTGGCGACGATACCCGGACGATTCTCGCCGGCATTGCCGAGGCGTACCGACCCGAGGAGCTCGAGGGGAAGCGTGTTGTGGTCGTCGCAAACCTTCAGCCTCGCGTTATGCGGGGAATCGAGTCGAAGGGCATGCTGCTTGCGGCCGATAGCGACGGGAAGGCGATTCTGATTGAGCCCGATCAGTCCGCCCCCTTGGGAGCCAGGGTTCGCTGAGTAGCGCGCAGTAACGACTTCGGGTGCGCTAGTTGGGCTACGAAGTCGTACGATTTGGCATCGACGCGGCGGAGTGCAATGGGCCGTCTGACGTACCACGCGAACGCCTCAGCAAACCCCTCCTGTGGCGACGCGTCCGCGTAGGTCGTAATCAGGCCACCAAGTTCCACTCGTGACTTCCAGAGCGCGCGGTAGGCCTCGCGCTGCGTTCGAGTAAGCTCGGTCTGCCAAACGTAGTGGCCAAGCTCGTGTGTGAACACCAATCCGGCCAGCATGCCGCGCAAGCCCTGCCTTACCATCACCTCCGCCGGGGTATCCTGTGCATCCGGTGGTGGTAAGTACAGTCCATCCACCGGTCCATCGCCGTCGGCCGCAACGGCGGTCGCCGAGACGGCTGCAGATGCGATCGCAGCCTGCGTTGTCTCAACTACCCGGATACCGGGACCGCGCCGGAAAGCCGTCGGCAAATACGTTACGATGCGCTGCCAAAGCGCGGCCTGCCCGGAAGGCGCCGCAACCACCAAGAAGGCCTTTGGGTTCTTCGTCGAATGAGTTCCATGCCCTGCGTCCAAACCGGGAGAGGCGAACGCTGGAGCACACAGACACACCGAGGCTGCAAACGTTGATGCGATTTGGCGCAGCGCGATACTTTTCATAGGTTGTAACCGTCTTATCCTCTCGGAGCGTTTCGTGCCCGCAACCAAATCAGACAGCGGCTTCGAGCATCGGCTGATATTGCGGCTCCGAGGTGGTGACCGTGCGGCTTGGAGTACCGCCTTCGATCTATACGGAGATCGCATCTACGGATACGCCCGGCGTGCGCTTGGACATCGGGAAGATGCTGAGGATGTAGCAGCCGAAACCTTCCAACGGGCGATCGAGAGGATCGGTGCGTTTCGGGGAGACTCACCGCTGATCGCCTGGCTGTTCGCGATTGCCCGGAATCTCTGCCTCGACCGGCAGCGGCAGCCGAGGCTGCTCGGCCTGGAACTGGAAGAGGAGCTGGCTGATGATACCGCGACCGAGGAGCGCCTTGAAACGCGCATACTCGTGCGCCAGGCGCTTGAGCGGTTGACGGCGGAGCATCGAATGGTACTTCTACTCTGTGATGTGGATCAATGGGATGCTAAAGAGGTTATGGTGGCGTTGAACCGGTCTCTTGCATCCACAAAGTCGATGTTGTATCGAGCACGCAGGAATCTGCGCGACCGTTTGGCGGAGTCCGGGATGGGCGAGGAGTGCGCGTGATGCAATGCGAGGCCTGTCGGCTTCTACTGGACGAGGCGATGGAAGCGGAATTGGGAGAAGAGGCACAGCGCGCCGTAGACCTGCATCTGCTGCGGTGCCATGCGTGCGCCCACGAACTCAAGAGCCTTGAAACAGCAAGAGAGCTGCTGCGCAACGCCGTGCCTCAGGCCGCGATTGGTCCGGCAATGCGTGATCGGATCGAGACGCGCTTGAACCTTGGCGAGCCTGCTCTTGGTAAAACCGAGGCGTTACTCCAGTGGACGCTTCCTCTCCACGAAGGCGCAACCGGCGACCCGGACGACCCGCGCTGACTGCGCGATCGTGGCGCTAGACTGCTGGAGGTCTAGCGAGGTTCAACGAGAGCGGCCGCGGCAACATACTCCGGAGCTACTCCGAACGCCAGAATCAGCGCGGCTGCCGAGATGCCGGAATCGTTAAGCAGGAGGGCGGCCGCAGCGGCGATAGCCAGCGGTAACGGGAGGAACCAGCCCGTTCTATGGCTCCGACGCCGCAATAGCGAGATGGCGACGCCGGCTGCCAGGAGCTCCAGCGTCCAGACACTGTGGAGCACCAGCCAGCCTTCCATCGCGAGCTTCCGCACGGCGATGCGCATGATCGTACTGTAATGCTGCGAGGCCGCCCGCGCAATATGCGTGCGGCTGACGGCGGATGCAGCAGAATCCAGCTTAACGGCAGCCACCAGGAGTAGCCCGCCCGCGAGTGCCCCGAACGCCGCGCCTTTCCATGCGCCTTTTCCGGATCTCATGGATCCTAAAAAGGCGAATAGCGCAATGCAGCCTGTAGGGGCGGCGCCGGCCTTCGCGCCCATTATCGGCAGCGCCATGGCCGTCGAAAGCGCTGCCGCGCCGGAGTACGCCAGTCCCGGGATGAGCGCATTGGTGCGGCGAGTTACAGTCTCGAAGCGCCAGAACTGGATGAGTGCGCACCCTGCGCCGATTGCTGTACCCATCATTTCGTTACCGATCCCGTAAAAGCGCGCCCCCTCCGTGATCGTGTAACTCATCCAGGCGCGCTGCATCAGGTGGGCGCCGGTAATCAGATCGATGAAGATGACCAGGGTCGTCACCGCAAGCAGCGCCACGATGGTGTTGCGGAGCCCAAAGCGCTCGACTGCACAGAGGCTGAATACCGCTGCCGCGACCGTGGCAGCCGCGAAGAGCGTCGCGCAGACGGGCGGGCTTCCGAAACCTGCCTGGGGAAGCAGTATGGAGCTCAAAGGCATCCAAAGTACCATAAGCAGTGCAGTACGGGCAACGCGGCTACCGGAAGGCAGCAGGGCTGCTGTAAGGAGCAGGACCGCCTGAAGAATCGGCCAGCCACCGAGGAGGTCCGCCGCGCGTGATTCCTCTATGACGTTCGCCCAAAACGCCGTAGTGGCGGTCGGCCGGCCGTGGTGCCGACCTGCGGCTGCGAGCCGAAGTGGACTTGCCTGATTCAGGTTGAGCATCGCCGCGAGCGCCGGTTCTATGTCTGTCACCGTGAGGACGCCGGATCGATGTGTAGAGGCCGAGACAAGTCGCGCGGCCTGGCTGTTCGGCGCACTAACGGCGCACACGCCGAGCCGACTCGCCGGATCCGGCGCAGCTCGATCCGGCAGGCCGATCACAATCAAAGCGTGCGGCTCCTTGGCGCTCCGCACCTGGGCGTTGATCTGACCAATCGCGCGATCGACGGCGCGTACTGCGGCGGCATGTTGCGCCGCGGCCTGACGCGGCAGGCACCGGTCAGCGTAGCGATCGGCCCGGTAGAGGTCTCCGAGTGTTATAACAACAAGGCGCGCGGACGCAAGAGCGTGGTTGAGCGACACCAGGATCGCATGGCTGTCGTCGCGGATGCCGAATGGCCAGGTAGCGGCGGCTTCGCCACGAACCGGCGGCGCCGCCACGACGCACTCTCCAGCGCCGTCTATCGCCATCAGCAGTCCCGGCTCGCAGCCATCGTCGGCGCTTCCGCTGCCGATGGACTCAACGACTCCGCCGGCGGCCCGGACTTCGTCGCCGAGCCGCCCGGCAACGACCGGGTGGTCCAATCGGTCGTTGATGCGCTGTATTGTGCTGGCCGCCTGGGCAGTGCCGGCCAGCCACAGGTGCGGCGGTGCAGCTGCTCGCGATCCGGCGCCCAGAGTAATGCCTATGGCGTTCAGCCGCTGCGGGCTGCTTGTTGGCGTGCGATCCGCTGTCCTGATGGCTACAACGCCAAACGCAGCCGTCTTCATCAGGCTCGCCCACGCTGGTGACCGGCTGGCCGTGGTCGAAGACCAACCAGGAATCAGAACCACCACCACTCCGGCCACCTTCGGAAGAGGATGGAGTGGAGCCGTTGTGCTGCATCCGGCCAGGAGGAGAATCAGCCCTCCGGCCAGAGCCGGGAGTGCGGCGCGGCGCCATCGCTGGTGGCGCTTGGCCCGCTCCAGATAGTAGACAAATTGTGTGTACAGTGGCATAATGCGCCGAAGACCGGAGCGGGTTCGCTCTACCCGGCGGGGACCGAAGTTGCGCAAAAACACACAGGATACCGAGCGGGTTGTCTCTGCTGCCCCGTGCGACGATGATCTCGCCGATCTGTCGTTGCGCCCGCGGCGCCTGCGGGAGATGATCGGCCAGCTTCGCGTCAAAGAGAATCTTTCAGTTTTCATCGACGCAGCGCGCGGCCGTGAGGAGCCGCTGGATCACATTCTGCTGCATGGGCCGCCCGGACTCGGCAAGACAACGCTGAGCAATATCGTGGCCAATGAGATGCAGACCCGCATTCGCGTAACGTCCGGCCCGGCGATTGAGAAACCCGGGGACCTTGCAGCGATTCTTACCAGCCTCGAGCCCGATTCGGTTTTCTTCATCGATGAGATCCACCGCCTGAACCGAACCGTAGAAGAGATCCTATATCCGGCAATGGAGGACTTCAAGCTGGATATCGTCATCGGACGTGGGCCATCCGCGCGTACCGTGCGGTTGGATGTGCCGGCTTTTACGCTGATTGGCGCCACAACCCGGTCTGGCCTACTCTCTTCACCACTGCGGGATCGCTTCGGCATCCAGTTGGCGTTTGAACTATACCAGCCCGAAGAGCTTGAAACGATCGTCCTCCGTTCGGCCACGATCCTGAACATCCCGATCGACCACGACAGCGCGGCGGAGATTGCGTGCCGTTCGCGCGGCACGCCGCGGGTGGCGAACCGGATACTCAAGCGGGTTCGCGACTACGCTCAGGCACGAGCAGATGGCCGGATCAACCGGTCGGTAGCCGACCAGGCACTGAGGATGCTGGACGTGGACGAATTGGGTCTGGAAGCTTTCGACCGGCGGTTTCTGCGCGCTATCGCCACCAAGTTTGACGCAGGCCCGGTGGGGCTGGAAACGCTCGCGGCGATGCTCGGCGAGGAGTCAGCCACGATTGAGGATGTCTACGAGCCGTTTCTGCTCCAGATTGGATTCTTGAATCGAACGAGCAGAGGGCGGTGCACGACGCGGGCAGCACACCTCTACCTGGATCTGCCGTGGCGTGAGCGCCCGGACGCCACGGCTGTGCCGGTAGAGCCCGGTACGCTGTTCAGCAACTGAGCCGGAGCATGGCTAAGCCGGTCTCGGCTCCACAGGCGTGTTCAGACCCGTTCGAGGAGTTGGTCGTTGGCGCTCGCGTTGTCCTTGCCGGCTCCGGTGTTGCCGCGGGACAGCGGCTGTTGGTTGGCGTCTCGGGTGGCGCTGACTCTTCGGCGCTCCTATGCGTGCTGGCACGCATTGCCGAAGAGGATGGTCTTCTACTGACCGCGGCGCATTTGGACCATGGCCTGCGGGCCAACGCCCACGAGGACGCCAGCTGTGCGGAGATGATGTGCCGGCGGCTCGGCGTTCCGCTGGTTTCCAACCGCGAAGACGTAGATGCGATTCGCCATCGCGCCAGGTGCTCCATTGAAGAGGCGGCCCGTTTGGCGCGGCACCGGTTTTTACGCCGCGCTGCCACCGACAGCGGTGCGGCGTTGATTGCCGTTGGACACACGCGCGATGATGTGGTAGAGACCGTGCTGCTAAACCTGCTTCGGGGATCCGGTTTGCGCGGTATAGCGGCGATGCGCGCCCTCGATCCTCCGATCATCCGGCCCCTGATCGCTGCAACCCATCGCATGACGATTGCGTGCTGCATCCAGGCCAAGCTGGCTTGGCGTGAAGACGAGTCCAACCAGGATATCCGGTTCACGAGGAACTGGCTTCGGCATGCTGTGCTCCCGATGCTGCGCGAGCATCTTGGCGATGCTGTCGACGGGAACATCGCGCGGTTTGGCGCCATAGCTGGTTCGGAGGAAGCGGCTATGGAGGAACGTGCGACCTCTGAGTTTGCCGCGATGGCCTCCGAAGAGGATGATGGCTGTGTCGGATTGCCCGCGGAACGACTGGCCGGGCTTTCCGACGCCGTTGCGCGACGCGTGGTGCGACGGGCAATCGCCGCGGTGCGTGGGAACCTTGACGACGTGACCTTTGCTGACGTACAGCGTGCGCTTGCAATTGCACGCGGCGAGCGTCCGGCGGCAGAACTGAGCTGGTGCGATGGCGCATCGCAGATGATCGTACTGCGGCGCGGACACCTGTGTGTCACGCCGGTGAGCGCTCCACTCAAACACGTGCCGTGGCAGGCCGAGCTTGGCATTGGCCGATCCTTACATGTACCTGCAATCGGCTTGGACGTAACGCTCCTGCCGCGAGGCGGGAGTGCGCTGCCGGATGGCGCGCTCCTTACGGTACCGGTGCCTGCCTGGGCGTCGGCGCCGATGAGCGTGGAGCTTTGGCGGAGTGGTGATCGAATAGGCGATAGTTCAGGCGGCAGTGGGAGCAAGGTTGCCGACCTGTTGACCCGCGCCGGATTGAAGGGCGCAGCGCGGCGCAAAGCGGTGGTCATGCGCGCGAACGATGGGCGGTGCGCCATCGTAATATGGTTAGGCGCCCATGAGGAGCCCGCGGCGATGTCAGCGCCTGGCGATGCCGGTGACCTGCACCTGGTGGTACGGTTACCCCTCGATCGACCCGGCAACAACCGAACGACTGGCCCCACGAGGAGCCGTGTGCTATAATGAGCGGCATGTCGGGCCAAACCGCCGGCTGCCGCAGAGGATGACGTATTGAAATCGACGAACAGCGGAGCGCGATGGCTCGTGCTCATTGTGGTTGCCGTACTGGTGATACTCCTGTTTCAGACGGGGGTATTCAAGGGCTTCGGGTCGTCGACCAAAACGTTAACGTATAGTGAGCTGCTGACCAAAATACATTCTCAGCCTCAGACGATAGCGCAAATCACGTTTGAAAAGGACCAGGCGACCGGAACGTTCCGGAATACCGAGCAGGTAATACCGGGCGACGAGCACGCCCAATTTGAGGTGAATCTGCCGGATTCACCGGAGGCGCGCAGCAAGCTGATCGATTTGCTGCAGGCCAATTCAGTCACCTTTCAGTTTAAGCAGTCGCTGCTTTCAGACTGGCTACAGGGCATGTTCAGCATGATCCTGCTGCCTGTCATCTTCATCGCGATCTTTTGGATCCTGCTCATGCGGCAGAGCCAGAGCGGCGGCAACCAGGCGCTTAACTTTGGCCGGAGCCGCGCCAAGCGCCTCACCGAAACGGTGCCCAAGGTGACTTTCGGAGAAGTCGCAGGCGTCGACGAGGCGAAGCAGGAACTCGAGGAGATTGTTGAGTTCCTGAAGAACGCCAAAAAGTTTCAGAATTTGGGCGCAAAGATCCCTAAGGGCGTGCTTTTGCTGGGCCCTCCCGGCTGCGGTAAGACCATGCTGGCGCGCGCCGTCGCGGGCGAGGCCGGCGTTCCTTTCTTTCACATCTCCGGCTCCGACTTTGTGGAGATGTTTGTGGGCGTAGGCGCTAGCCGAGTTCGGGACCTGTTCGAAACGGCCAAAACAAATCGGCCCAGCCTCATTTTCATCGACGAGATTGACGCCGTTGGGCGCCAGCGCGGAGCGGGTCTCGGCGGCGGCCATGACGAGCGCGAACAGACACTCAACCAGCTATTGGTGGAGATGGACGGATTCGATCCGAATGCTGGCGTCATCATGATCGCTGCCACCAACCGGCCGGATGTGCTCGATCCAGCCTTGCTGCGGCCCGGGCGGTTTGATCGTCGGATCGTGGTCGACGCGCCGGACGTAGTGGGCCGAAAGGCAATCTTTGAGGTTCACCTGCGAGGTAAACCGGTGGATACGGATGTGAACGTCGACACGCTCGCACGCCTTACTCCCGGCTTTACCGGCGCAGACATTATGAATGTGGTGAACGAGGCGGCTATTCTTGCCGCTCGGCGCGACAAGAGCAAGATATCCATGGCCGAGTTCGATGAAGCTCGCGACCGCGTGCTGATGGGACCGGAGCGCAAGACACGGATGAACAGCAAGCTCAAGCTGAAGGTGGTCGCTTACCACGAGCTTGGTCACGCTATTGTTGCCGCGAAGATCCCGAATGCCGACCCGGTTTACAAGATCACCGTGATTCCGCGCGGCATGAGTGGTGGCGCGACCTGGTTCCTGCCCAAGGAAGAGACACTGGAGACACGGCAGGATATGCTGGACGACATCACGGCCTCCCTGGGTGGCCGGGTTGCCGAACAGCTGGTGTTTGGCGATGTAACCACCGGCGCCTCCGCCGACCTGGACCAGGCGACCAACATAGCGCGCGCCATGGTGTGTGAATACGGAATGAGCGAGCGACTCGGCCCGCTCCGACTTGGCCGCCGGCACGGTAACCCGTTCCTTGGCCGCGATATCATGGAAGATCGCGACTACAGTGAGGAGGTTGCGCGGGCGATCGACGAGGAGGTCCGCGCCTTTATCGATCAGGGATATACACGGGCGGTGGCGATCCTCACGGAGTTTCGCGACAAAATGGACGAGATCGCCGACGTGCTTATGGTCAAAGAGACGCTGACGCGGGAAGAGTTTCTTGCTCTCCTGAACGGAGAGGCAACCGGGGAACAGGTGATGTCCGGCATGTTCCTGCCGCCACCACCACCGCCGCCGACGGGTACAACCACGACCGTTGAGCCGGACCTCCCGCGACTTCCTCCACAGTTGCGCCCAGAGCCGGCGTAACCGCGGGCCAGATCGTAGCGCTGTGCCGGCGCACAGTTGACAGCCCGCGCAGGGAGCCGGTATGATTTCGTGCGGTGCCGAAGACCTGACGAGCCAACGCTGGCCCCTGGTCTGTCGTAATCGCGCTTGCTCATGAACCAATCCAGCCAGTTCTGCGGGCCCAACGCCGCATGGGCCCTTGATCTTTACGAGCGCTATCTTCAGGACCCCAACTCCGTCGACGAAGCGACGCGTCGCGCTTTTGCAGCCGGCGCTCCGGGTTTGCCAGCCGCCTCTTCGGTCGATTCTGAGCCGGCCCCAGCAGGTGTGGCCGGCGAGCGACTTGTGCGGCGCGTGGCGGCCGCCGCTCGGTACGCACGCATCATCCGTCAACAAGGGCATCTCGGCGCGCATGTAAATCCCCTGGATGCGGAGACTGCCGTTCCTCCAGAACTTGGTTTCGCAGCCAACGGCCTGGAAGTCGGCGACCTTGACGATCTGCCCGCGAGCGTGGTCGGCGGTCCGCTTGCCGAAACCGCCTCGAACGCGGCCGAAGCGGTAGATAGGCTTCGCGGCGTCTATTCCGGGTCGATTGGCTATGACCTGGAGCATGTTACAAATGCCGAGGAACGCTACTGGCTGCGCGATGCGGCTGAGAGTGGCGCATTCCAGAAAGACTTCGACGCGGCTGACAGTCGCAAAATGCTCAAATCGCTCACCGAGGTGGAGGCCTTTGAGCAGTATCTGCACCAGACATATGCCGGCGCCAAGCGATTTTCCGTAGAAGGCACCGACATGCTGGTGCCGATGCTCTCGGAACTGCTCCAGGAAGCCGCTGCCGCCGGTGCTCGTGAATGGGTCCTCGGTATGGCGCATCGCGGTCGCTTGAACGTACTGGCGCACATTCTCTGCAAGCCGTATGAGATGATCCTGTCGGAGTTTCATGAAGCCGGCGCCGTGGAGGAGGCGCAGGACGCTGCCACTGAGACTGCTGCCGGTTGGTCCGGCGACGTGAAGTATCACCTCGGAGCACGTGGCGCCTTTCATGAAAACGGCACGAGCGAGATGCAGCTGACGCTGCTGCCAAACCCCAGCCACCTGGAGTTTGTCAATCCCGTGGTAGAGGGCCACACCCGCGCGGCGCAGGACCTCCGCCAGGGGCCAGGGGCGCCGAGCCAGGAGACCGGCCGCGCGCTTGCCGTGCTGGTCCATGGCGATGCTGCATTTCCCGGACAGGGCATCGTTGCAGAAACGCTCAACCTCTCGCGCCTGTTCGGTTACAACACCGGCGGCACGATCCATATCATTGCAAATAATCAGATCGGCTTTACGACAGACCCCGACGACGGCCGATCCACCCTGTACGCTTCGGACCTTGCCAAGGGATTTGAGGTGCCAATCGTTCACGTGAACGCCGACGACCCGGCCGCCTGCACGGCCGTGGCTCACATGGCGTTCGCCTATCGCGAACGCTTCCACAAGGATTTCCTGATCGATCTGATTGGCTACCGGCGATACGGGCACAACGAGGGCGACGAGCCGGCATTTACACAACCGGTGCTGTACGAGGCAATTCGTAACCATCCCACGGTCCGGATGTTGTGGCTGCATCGATTGGTGTCGGAAGGCATTGTCACGTTAGCAGACGGTGAAGCGCAGTTGGCGGCCGTACGTGCGCGGCTCCAGGTCGCTCGCGCCGCAGCGCGCGGCCAGGAAGACTCCGATATTCCTGTCGACGACCGCAGCTCGGCGAGTGTAAGCCCGCGTGCCGTAACCAAGGAAGAGTTGGAAAGCTGGAACGATGCGCTGCTACAGCGCCCGGAGTCGTTTCACCGTAACGTCAAACTCGAAGAGCAGGGCGCCAACGCGCTTCAAAAGCGCCGCGAGTTGCTGCACGCGGTCGGCGGCATACAGTGGGCGCATGCCGAAGCCCTGGCGTTTGCCGCGGTACTTACCGACGGTACGGCAGTTCGCATGTCGGGGCAGGACACCCAGCGAGGTACCTTCAGCCAGCGGCACCTGGTACTGCGAGATAGCGTTACCGGTGACGGCTACGTGCCGCTTCAGCATCTGCCAAGTGCTAAAGCGCCGTTCGCTATATATAACTCCCCGCTCTCCGAGAATGCATGTCTGGGCTTTGAGTACGGGTACAGCATGCATGCCCCGGGCGTGCTGGTACTGTGGGAGGCGCAATTTGGAGACTTCGCCAACTCGGCGCAGGTGATCATTGACCAGTTTATCGTTTCAGGCAGCGCGAAGTGGCGGCAGACACCCTCATTGGTGCTGCTGCTGCCACATGGATACGAGGGGCAGGGTTCCGAGCACTCGAGCGCTCGTCTGGAGCGGTATCTTCAACTCGCCGCAGACAGAAACATCTGCGTCGTCAACTGCACAACCCCCGGACAGTACTTTCATCTTCTCCGACGGCATGTGGCGTCGCTGCTTACAGCACCCCGCCCGCTGATTGTTATGGCCCCGAAAAAACTACTGCGCCTGTCTCCAGCCATGCAGAAGGATGCCAGGCTCGGCACCTCCCTGGACGATCTGGTTAGTGGCGCCTTCCAGCCGGTGATACGCGACCGCGAGGCCGAGCGCCGGGCACGTTCAATCAGCCGATTGATCCTCTGCACCGGCAAGGTGTACGCCGAACTGATCCAGGAGAAGCGCTTCATCGAGTCGAAGCGAGCCGCGGCCGTGCGAATCGAGGAGCTGTATCCGTTTCCTGGGGCTGAGATTCGCGATGCCATCGCAGCGTTCCCAAATCTCATAGAGCTCGTATGGCTTCAGGAAGAGCCGCGTAATATGGGTGCGTGGAGCTATATCGCTCCGCGTATCCTGGCCGAGAGCGGCTGGCAGGGTACGCTCACGTACATAGGTCGTCCCGAATCGGCGAGCCCGGCCGAGGGTTCGCAGGCACGGCACGATGCAGAGCAGCGGCGGGTGCTCGATGAAGCGACGTCTGACGCGCCGGCGCCGGCAGAGTTGGAGATTGCCCGGGCCGGTTAGTTTGGCCAGGCTGTGGCTGGAACTACAAAACTGGCGTGCACTGCATGTCGCAGATCAGGAGCTGACGATCCATGTCGGTTGATATTCGCGTGCCAACCATGGGCGAATCGGTTGCCGAGGCCACGGTAGGGCGCTGGCTGAAGCAGCTCGGCGACACGGTAACCGTGGGCGAGCCGGTCGTGGAGCTTGAAACGGACAAGGTCAACCTCGAGGCATTTGCCGATTCGGCCGGCACGATCGAGAAAATCGCTGTGCAAACGGGCGCCTCGGTGAAGGCCGGAGACTTGTTGGCAACCATTGCTTCAGATGCCACTGTTTCCGCCGAACAACCTGCGCCAGCACCGGCACCGAAGACCGTGCCACCCGTTCCGGAAGAGCCACGCCATGCCGATGAGCATCGGCCGTCGGCAACGCCGGTTGCCGCGCGGATGGCGGAAAGAGCTGGGCTGGATGTTGCGGCGATGACCGGATCGGGCACAAGCGGCAAAGTTCAGAAGGCCGATGTAGCACGTGCGCTGCAAGCGCCGCCTGCTGCGCCGGTGGCTTCCACGCCCACGGCGCTAGCAGTCCTGGCCCCGACGGCGGACCGCGAAGAGCGCGTCCGAATCACCCGGAGACGCCAGACCATCATGGTCCGCCTCAAGGAGGCGCAGAATACGGCAGCGATGCTGACCACCTTCAATGAGGTGGATATGTCGGCGATTATAGATATCCGCAAGCGGCGCAAAGAACAGTTTCTGGAAAAGTGGGGCGTCGGCCTCGGATTCATGTCGTTCTTCACGCGGGCGAGTGTTGGAGCGCTGCGTGAGTTTCCCGTAGTAAATGGCGAGATCCGCGACGGCGAGATCGTGCTGAAGCACTACTACGACATCGGCATCGCGGTGGCGACGCCCGACGGGTTGGTCGTGCCCGTTGTACGCGATGCCGATCGCAAGACCTTTGCCCAGATTGAGCGAGAGATCGGTGCGCTGGCGGCGCGGGCGCGGGAGAACCGGCTGACGCTGGACGACATATCGGGCGGTACGTTCACCATTACGAACGGTGGTGTGTTCGGCTCACTGCTCTCGACACCTATCCTGAATACGCCCCAGGTAGGCATTCTCGGTATGCATACCATTCAGGAACGGCCGGTGGTGCGTGGCGGCGAGGTGGTGGCGCGCCCGATGATGTATCTGGCGCTCTCATACGATCACCGCCTGGTAGATGGTAGTGATGCGGTTCGATTTCTTGTGCGGGTCAAGGAGTTCCTGGAGGACCCGGAACAGCTGTTACTGGCCGGTTAGGCGCAATAAGGCAGCTTGCCCGGTTGCTTCCGCAGGATAGGACAGCACAGAGCAGGATATCCGCTGGATTTGGTCGAATACAGCTTGCAAGTTGTGATGCTGTCTGCTATAATTCACGAGGGTGTGATAGATTCCGCAGCGTGATGGCATCGTGCTGCACGCTGTTGGGAGCAACGGGCGAGGATATGCTTGCCTGACGGGGTGATATGGGCTGCCGGGAGAGGTTCCGCACTATTCGGGCGCGGATGCGGCCGCACACAATCTTAACTACTGCTCGAAAGGAGCATGGCTCGATGCGAAAGCTAAAGGCTTTTACGCTGATTGAACTTCTAGTTGTCATCGCCATTATCGCCATACTGGCAGCAATCCTCTTTCCGGTGTTCGCGCAAGCACGCGAGAAGGCGCGCCAGACGGCTTGCCTCAGCAACACCAAGCAGATTCTGCTGGCGATTATCCAGTACGATCAAGACTACGACGAGATGCTTCCGCGCCTCCAGGTCGGCCCGATCAACTGGGACGGCAACATCAACACGGACGATGAAGGCATCGGCATGGAGAACGAGCTGGAGCCCTACATCAAGGCTGGTGTTACGTGGGGGCCGGAGCGCAAATCGAGCGTATGGGCGTGTCCCAGCGACAGTGTGCTCCGTGACGATTGTGATGGCGCTCCGGGGGTTGGCGTCGGCTACGACATCAGCTACGGCTACACGTATTACAATCCCGCGGACCCAACGCGCGACTACGGCGTGTTTGCTGGTGACGAGGGTGTCGATTCCCTGACCGATGCCGGCATCGGCGCGCCCTCCGATACCATCATCCAGTTTGAGTGGTGGGAACCCAATAACTACTCGCGCTTCATCGCCAACTATCGCGACAACAACGCCGATATCGCAACGTTCCCAGCGTGGCCGGGCTTCCTGAGCATCGGCAACTACTGCGGTGATGGCTACCAGTGGCACTTCTCCATCGGCGCCCACAATGGCCAGACTAACATGGGTTTCATGGACGGTCACGCGAAATCCATGAATCACACGCGCGTCATGAACACCACATGTCCCACGCCTGGCTGTTTGTGGAACGGTCTTGCACCTAACCTGATCCACTACGACGCGCAATACCACACAGACTGACGCGCGGCGCAAGGAAGTAGTACAATGGGCAAAGCAAGCCAGAAGGATAGAGGGATGCTCGGCTGTGCTGTTGTGCTGATATTGCTCGCAATCGTAGCGATTGCCTGGCAGGTGCACAGCAGCACGACTGGGCATCAGGTTGGGCCTACGATGAACATCGGTCATTCCCCAAAGCTTGACTACATGAAGGCCCACCCGGCCGGTGGGGCCGCAAGTGGCTCTGGAAAGGCCATGGGCGGCAACTAAAGCCGGAGCTCGATCAGGCCAGACCGGCCGCAGTCAAACGTTAGCAGGGTCCTTGCCGATACACCAGGCATCATGCACTTACCGGCAGGGACCCTCATCTGTATTTGTGCTCGATTCATGCCCGTATCTTCCGTTGCGCCCGGCGGCGACAGATTGCGCCGTAACCGTATCACATCGGCCGTTGCCATCGCCGCGCTCGGCTCGGTCATGCTGGCTGTGTGGGTGGCTTCTGCTTCGTGGCGTGAGCGGCAGTTCCTGAAACACGCCTCCCTGAGCCAGCTCCAGCGAGCGGCGGCGCAGCAGCCTTACGATGCGGCAGTCTATCGGTACCTCGGCATCAAACAGCGCGCCGAGGGCGATGCGGCCGCGGCGGCTAGATCATTCCAGCATGCCGCCACCATCGACCCAAACGACGAGGAAAGCTGGCTTGGCTGGTCCAGCGCTACGGCGCAAGTAACCGGAACGCGCGATGCGACCGCAATTCTAATGCTGTACCTCACTAGGCACGGGCGCAGCAGTCGCGGTCACCTGGCGCTGGCCCGGCTGTACCACCGCAACAACCTCACTTCGGCCGCTGCGGCAGAGGCCGTGCGCGCGTACCGTCTCGATCCCGCTCTTTCGGATGCCGCGCTTCTGGCCGCAGAGGACCTGAACAAGGAGCACGCGTACGAGGAGTCTCAAAGCATCTTGACTGCGGCCATAAAGGCGCATCCTGACGATTGGCGGCTGCAGCAGGCGATGGGCGATCTGCTGTTCGAAGAGAATCTCGTTCCGGATAGCATCCCGTTCTACACAAGGGCTGTTCGGCTCAGACCTCGGGAAGGAGTTGCGCTTCTAGGCCTGGGCAGAGCTCTGTTGACGGCCGGTGGCACGCAGCAGGTCCAACAGTCATTGAGCGTGCTCCAGAGCGCGGAAGCGATCATGCCTGCGGACCCCCGCGTATGGCTTGCCCTCGGCCAGAGCCTGGCGTTGAATGGCCGGCCGGCGGATGCGCGCACCCAGCTGGATCGGGCCGAGGCAGCGGCGCCGCAGAGCCTTATCGTACATTACCAACTCGCGCGCGTCGATCTGCAGCTTGGCGATCGCGCCGCTTCCGCGAAGGAGGCACAGCTCCACGAGTCTCTCCTGGCGCTTCACAATCAGCGCGTGACACTCACGGGTCTGGTAAACGCACAGCCGCGCGACGCGTCGCTCTGGCTGCGGCTGGCACAGGTCTGTGATCGACAGCGCGACATCACGGCAGCCAGGGCCGCATGTGCCGATGCTTTGGCGATTGCCCCACATCTTGGCGCCGCGATATCGCTTTCGAGATCACTCAACCGCCTCCCACCGGTTGAGACGAACAAAGGAGATTGAAGTCTTTGAAGGCAACGGCGTGCATTTGCCCTTGTCTGGCGCTCGCTGTCCTGGCTGGCTGCCATTCTACGGCTACGGGCAAGCAACCGCTGCGGATCGCTGTTGCGGCGGATGCAGCCGGTGCTGCGAGGGATATTGGGACCGCCTTTACCGCCCAAACCGGCATTCCCACGGTGGTAGTGCCCGGTGCCAGCGGCGTCCTGGAGCAGCAGATTGCCGGTGGCGCGCCATACGGCGTATTCCTGTCGGCCGACAGCTCGTTTGTCGACAAGCTGATCCACTCCGGACAGGGCGATGCGGCCTCGGCAGCCGTGTATTCACACGGCACGCTCGTGCTGGTATCACGCACGGGTCTCCCTGATGTGCGTACAGTGCGCGATCTTGCCAATGCTCGCTACCAGCATATATCGGTTGCCAATCCCGCTGTGGCGCCCTACGGTGCGGCCGCGGTGCAGGCGCTGCACACTGCGGGCATCTGGCCCCAGGTGAAGTCGCGTGTGGTGTATGCTGGGAACGTCATCGAGGCGCTTCAGCAGGTTTCTACCGGCAACTCCGACGCGGCGTTCACCAGTCTTACGCTTACCATCAATCGTAAGCCGCCAGCCATGGTCGTGCCCGCAGCGCAGTACCGCCCGATCGCCCAGAAAATGTGCGTTACCAAATACGGCGATCGGTCGCCGGCGGCCCTGCAGTGGGTGAAGGTGCTTATGAGTCGGCAGGGCACTGCCATTCTGGCTGCACATGGGCTGAAGCGATAACCTGACGGTGGATGGCGCCGCCCTGTTTCTCAGTCTGAAGGTGTCGGCCGCAGCCACCGCGATCTCCATTAGCGTTGGTCTGCCGCTCGCCTGGCTGTCCGCGCGCAGACGCGTCGTGCTCCGCCCGCTCTTCGACGGGCTTCTGCTAATGCCACTGGTGCTGCCACCCACGGTGCTGGGGTACTACCTCCTTGTTGCGCTGGGGCCAAGGAGCCCGCTCGGCATCGCGATCCACACGGTACTTGGGCATAGCCTGGTATTTACGTGGCAGGGAGCTGCCGTAGCGGCCGCCGCCGTCAGTTGCCCACTGCTGCTGCTGACCGCGCGGGCCGCATTTGCATCGATTGACCCGGACCTATTGAGTGCAGCGCAGCAACTTGGAGCGAATGAATTGCAGGCCGTATGGTTCGTGGCGCTGCCGCTGGCGCGCCGCGGCATTACGGCGGGTATTGTCCTGGCGTTTGCCCGGGCGCTGGGAGATTTTGGCGCGACACTGATGGTAGCCGGCGATATTCCGGGCGTAACGCGCACGATGCCGCTCGCCGTGTACGACGCCTACTATGGTACGTCTGGCGGATCGGCGCTCGGATTGGTCCTTCTATTGACGGCAGTTGCGTTTGTGGTGGCCGGCGCTGCCGGATGGCTTGGCGCCACTTCCAGTGTGCTGCAGCGCCGGGAGCATCGATCGCTGTAGAAGCAGGTGGTAACCACCCGCCGTCACCGAATCTCGAGCGCCTGCAGCACTGCGCTGCACCGGCTGTCGGCCTTCACCTGGATGACGATGTTGCCCTGCGCGTCTGGTTCCACACCCGTCGTCCGCAGGTCGCATGCCATTCCCGTTTGCCCCGCCGCGGATCCGGGATCCCAATGCCGCCATATCGTTTCGTTGTTAATTCGGATGTCCATCGGCCTGCGACCCGGCGTGTGGTTCCATAACTCCGCGAACTTCAAATGAACCGTGTAGAGGCCGGCTGGCAGCGGCACCCGAAAAGTTAGCAGTCGGCCGGCGATGCCGGTCTGGTACAGGCCTTGATCGTAGAGTGTTGGCGACGCCTGCGTCACCGCTCGCACGGTTCGGATTGTGTGCGCACCAGGGGGAGCCTGCGCCGGTCGCCAGATGTCACCATCCCAATCGACGTAAGGTTTGGTGGCGCCGGCATCGAGCAGGACGGCCGGCCGGAATTCCGGCAGGATCTCGATCCCCTGGACGGTTGCTTCGTGTGATACCTGCAGAGGGTCCCATCCGGTATGAAAGCCAATGTCGATCCGGCCGTTACGATTCGGAACCACATACCGAAACACGCGACTGACCGCGATATGCCGGCCGTGCGCGGCCTGGCATATGTCGAAGTTCCGCAGGCGCTGCTCACCATTGATTGACACGTCAAACGGTCGTTGAAACGACCATCGCAGTCTCGGCTCTGCAAACAGCAGCCGAACCGAGTAGATGCCATCCCCTACGGGAATGGAATATCGAAAGTCACTGCCGGATCGCCCGCGCTCGTAAAGTGCAGGCGTGGCGGGTAGTGACGGCATAGCGAATCGCGCCGCGGGCTGGCGGGCCAATCTGTGGCCGCCGCGAAACCAGCGATCGGCCGACCAACGGTTTCCGCTGCTGTCGATTACCGAGCGCCGCGAACCGCACCAAACGCGAATCGCGCGCGGCCTGCCGTCGATGGCGGCGCGCCGGCGGTAGACAATTCGCGGCATCCACGCGATTACGCAGCCGTGCGGATTCTGTGAGTGGTCCAGCGTGAACCAGATCGTGTCCCCGGCGACTACCTTCAGTTCCAGCCGGTGGGTCACGCCCTGCAGGTCATTGTTGCGGATCCGCGCCCATCCCGTCGCTGGCCAAACCTGGCGCTCGTTCAGGCTTATGCGTACGCGCAGCGTATCGCCCGTATTCCGGCGGTAATACTCCTTCATTACCCGCCCAACCACCGACACTCTGCCGCCGCGCGATGCGGTCCATCCTCGGCAGCAAGCGTCCGCATCGCCGGCGCGCTGCCAGCCCCTTCCAACTCGCGCGCCACCAGAGCCTTGCCAGTACCCCTCGGCGCCCCCCGGCTGGTTTGGCGTTCCGTTCGCGTCACCGGCTGGGCTTGCCGCCGGCGCAATCCAACTCATTTTCGTAAACTCGCCATTTGCAGACTGCGTGGCGGCAGACCAGCCGCTTCTCCCCTGGCGGCTGAAAAAGCCGCCAAGGGCACAAGCCTGCACCGGTTCCCCATCGAGACGCAGCGCAGTGACCCAATCGCTTCGATTTCCATCACCGTCGACGGTTCGCACTGCATAGTCTGCCCGCGCCCGTGCGGTGGCGGAGTGGTCGAAGAAGTAGAGGCCGGTGCTCACCGAGCCGATCACAACATGGTTGCGGCTTACCTCATACCGACTTACCCAGTTATTGTCTGTTCCTGCCGACCAGTAGATCCCCACACCGCTGTGACCGATGTTCGTCTCCTGTCGGCAATATGCTCGCCCGGGAGCGCTCGGCCGGGTGTGATCAAGGCCGCTGCCCGGGCGGTTCGGCAGGTTGAGGTAGATCAGCTCGCCGGGTGGCGTGTGCAGCAGTACGATGCCGGATTGCATCAACGATCTGCCGGTGCGGATGGTCGTTTTGCGAGTGGAGGCGAATCCGACGCGATACCTCATTCCGGGCACCAGGCCCGCCGGACGGATCGTGACGGCGCCGGATGGTCGGTTCTTCAGAATGATGCACGCGCGGGTGGCGCCATAGTTGATGCGCTCGAACACATCCGATTCGTTATCGCCTTTAACTTTTGGTCGCAGTGCATACGACCAGCGTCCCGCTACACCCGTGGCAAGAAGATAGTGGTAAATCTCCGCGATCTGCCTCAGCTGCTCCTGATCGGCCACAGAGGCATACAGGTCCCAGCATGGTGTCATCGTAAGTAGCTGGCGCCCCGTATCCGGATCGTACCGACCGCCGGTTTTGAAAGACGGCATCAAATCCATCCACTTGTCGGGAGTTTCAAGGTACGAGAGCCACGTGTTGGTCTGTGCTCCTTCGCCGGGATCGGAGAACATGTTCACATCGGCATACTCCTGAGTGCTGAAGGTGTGGCCAAAGCTGCCGCCACCATTGCACGTCTGAAAAGAGCTGCCTGGGAACCGCAGACGGAACGCGGTGATCCACGCGCGGAACATGGCGTCGGTCCGGAGGTTGAATGCCGGCAGACCATCGGTACGCCACTGAAAGTCACCCCATGCGCCGACTTTGGAGGCCATCAACCCCGGCGTGGGTAGGTGGCAAAACCATAACGCCCAGTTCATGCCCATCTTGCGCAAGTAGCGCTGCGTCAGGCTGAAGTCGGGTCCTTCCCGGCTCGGCGACCAGATGTCTGGATTCTCGCTCCAGCCGGCGTCGTCCCACAGGGTTTCCATTCCCACCGTTCGCATCATGTCCGGGAAATCCATATCGAGCTGGCCGAGGCGGCCTGTAAAGTTCTCCTGGAGGTTACGCGCGTCGTTGTACCAGGCTGTGTCCCACTCCATTCGATCTACTTTGTCGGCCTGTGAATAGCCCCATAAGTACTGGTATTGCCAGTCGTACAACCGGCGACTCATGTCGTCCAGGCTTTGATGGAAAAGGCCGAATGTGGTGACTGGAAGGTTGAATTGAATGTGCGGAAGCAGATTCAACGGGCCGGGATCGGTGACTTCACTTCGCAGTATTGGGCCACCCAAGCGGGACGGTTGCAGCGCGAACCGCCAGGAGCCGATGTAGTCCAGCGCCATGAACAGACCGTCGGGGTGATGCCCCTCACGAATTGCAGCCAACCACGGCCAATACTCACGCCCCATTTCGGATTGAATCGTCCAGGACGTAGCGCGGCTAAGCCCTTTGCTGGCCAGATCACCTTGCCCGGCGCCGTTGGTGCCGCCATGCAGCCAGTATTGACGCCACCTGGCTTGCCCAATCGCGAGCGCGGATTGAAACGGGCGAACCAACCGTACGGGAGTCATCATTGGCGACCCGTTGATCAGCGTGAGCCACGTCCGCACGACGGCAGTATGCGGAAAGGCAAGAGTGTGGAAGACCGCTTTAACCGGATAGTGATCCAGGAATATACGCAGCTCTGCCGCGGGACGCCCTCCGGCGCTCACGAGGAGCGCCTGCGAGCCTGTCACCTTCCAAACGCTTTGTGAAGGTTTGCGGGCGCGCGGACGGGACTTGATGAGTAGTACCGCGATATCCACCACGTGATAGCCACGCAAATGGCGCGCGATGCCGTGGACGGTCACAACACCATCTCTTGGCGCCGTCCATAGGCGAACAGCGTCCATCCCGGCGCCGGGATGCATCATCGTCGCGCCTACATGTGGCACATCGCCCGGAGATCGCAACCCACTGGCTTGCGCGGCGATACGCACGCGTTCACGAGCGTTCGCCTGGTACTCCACGCTGTCCAGTGGTATGAGGCGCGACGATGTGGGCATCCAAACGCAATACCGCCAGATTGGCCCCTGGTTCAGTGACGCGCCCTGCGAACTGAACGTCTGCCCGTTTCGGTATTGCACCGAAGTGATCCACTGCATCTGGTCGCCGCGATAGTCACCGTGCGGTCCTACAGCGAAGCCGATGGCGTCGCCGCGACGCACCCGGATCGGCCCGACGGCTGAGCCGGGATCGGCTGTGTCGTTCGAAGGCACAGCTTGACGCCACAGGGTAGCGGCTGGGACTTGCCCGGGCCCATGCCGGAACCGGACGCGGAAGATCGGCATCCCGTCTCCCCGGGCCATTAGCACAGGCTGACCATCGAATCGGCTGTAGAGGCCGGAGAGCGTTATTCCGCCGCCTGTTGCGTGGTAAGCGAGTGTGTATTCGGGTGAGGCAATTGACCAGCTCCTGTCATCGCTCGCGGTGGTGATATGGACATCGGCACACTGCACGATGCGCCGGTGATTCGGATGCGCAGAGGCGGCGGAGGCAAGCGTTGAAAGTGCAAGCGTGGCGAAGAGCGGGGCCGAACAAGGTCGGTACATTGCGTCTCCACAGCGAAGCCGGGCGGATGGAGGGATGGTACCCGGCCCAGAGCGCAGTTAGGCCGCATTGCTGCCCTGGTCGCGTGAAGGCGGACCGCGTCAATGCCGGAGGCGAGAACTGTAACCCGCGATTATGGCTGGAAGGGATACGGCTGGAACACGGGCCGATGAACCAAACGTCGCGGCCGTTCGGTGATCCGCAGCGTCATCGATACGTTTCGACCGGCACGTAATACGGTCGCCGGTACTTCGGCGCCGGGTCGCAGCGAAACAGACAGCGCGCGCACCTGGCTCGACGTGGTGATTATGACGCCGTTGATCGAGACGAACGCATCACCCGGCTCAATGCCGCTCGTATACGCTGGCGAACCTGGGAAGACACCGATTACCAGAACGCGTCGAGCAGCATCGAGCACGCCGTTGTGCCAATCCTCTTTTGCCTGTTCACGGGGAATCACGCCGATCCATCCCCTCTTGATGGGTTTGCCGCTCCGCAGGTCGGCGATGGTGCCCTTGAGGCTGTTGATCGGCACCGCAAATCCTGCGCTGCTGACGGGCAGGGCAAAGAAGCTGAACACGCCGTTCTGCGGTGGCGCACCCGGCGTTCCGGGCAAGGGCCGCACGGTCACGGTTGTGGACGTATCGCGGTCGCCGCCTGCACCGGCCGGTGGACCGGGTCTCGGTGGAACAGCACCGCCGGTGCGGCCACTTCTCGCCCGTGACTCGTCCCTTCCGCCGGTGGCGCCGGGTCGAGGTCCCAGACCGGCAAAAAGGTTCTGTGGGAAGTAGTGGTCACCGGGAACTGCAACTACAATTCCCACTACATCACCATCGGCATCCAGTAGCGGCGCGCCGCTTGTCCCGGCCCCTATGGTACCTGCCACCTGAATCAATGCTGGATAGAAGTGCCCGCCGGAGAATGCGCCATTGTTGCGAATGCCGCCTACCAGGTTCAGCGAGGCCGAGTTGTGTTCGCCGTTCTGGTTTCCAATAGAGATGGTGAAGTTACCGACGGCAAGGGTGCTGGAGTCGCCGAGCCGCAGCGCCGGAAGGTTGACCTTGCCCTGCAGCTGGAGCAAGCCGACATTAAGCACCGAGTCGATACCAAGAGTCCGCGCCTTCACGCGCACGCCCTGGTCGGTGACGATTACGGGATTCGTCATGCCCTCCAAAACATCGGCCGAGGTAAGCACATAGCCATCGCCGATGCAAAACCCCGTACCCGATTTTGGCGGTGCCGGCAGCGCCGGCCGGCGCGCCGGACCCGGTGGTCTTGGTGCGGCCGGCTGTGTGGCGCCGGCGGGCTGGGCAGGAGCGACTCCTGGTTGAATTGGCCGCGCTCGCTCCAGCGCTATCATGGTGATGGGTCGGTCATCGTACACGGTAACCACCGATGGCCGGCAGCGCGTTACGATCTGCGCGACATCGGCGCCGAGTTGACTTAGCAGTGATTGAGCGCCCGCCGCCGGACAAAGCGCAACCAATATGGAGCAGATAGCGCAAATGCGCGCTGCACGGCAACTTACCATGCGGTGGAATCTCCCGATTCCGGCGACCATGACGCCGTGGTTGGAGTTACGTTACCGGCGCCATAGCCGCCGATCACATAGTGGCGCTGCGGCTGCTGCTCTGCAGACATCGAGACAGGCGCCATTACGTACTCAAACCGCGACCTGGGCTCTTGCTGGCCGGCGCCGTCGAGTGACGCAAGCTCCATCTGGCTGTTGTTGCCGGGCGAGAGGCGGCTGCGCAGCGCCTTTTTGGCAGTGGCACCTACAGTTGACCGCGGGTGAAAGACGGCATTCTGTACCGAAACGTGATGACGCGTGGGTAACATGGCAAGCCGTATCGGCGGGTGCACCACGGCGCGTGGCTGTCGATGTGTGTCAGCGGCAATTACAACCTTAGGATGGCTCCGCACAGGTACGACCGCCGACGAGCCGGCTGAGTTCGGTGCAACCGTGGCGAATCTCGTTCCTCCGAAATTGTGCGTAGATGCCAACTGTGGTGCTTGTGATCGAACAACCAACAGAAGTGCGACGGCCAATGCACCGCAAAGGCTGCCGGCGCCGGTGAGGAGAATGGTACGGCGCGAATGGCCCCTCGCTGCCGGCTGTAGGTGAGGAAGAATGGCGGCGAAGTTACCGGCGCAGGTTGGCAATGGCCGCGAGCGGGCGGCGGCAAACGTTGCCGTGAGCCGCTGTTCCAAGGCTAGCTCTTGGCGGCAGCGTGCGCAGCCGACCAGATGCTCCTCCAGGCGTACTTTGCTTGCGCCGTGCAGCTCGCCGGTTGCATAGTCCCACAACTGCGGTGCAAAGTGCCGACACCGTTGCGTGCGAAGATGGATCATTGTGCGTCACCCGTGCGGTAGACCGATTCCAGCCGCTCCCTCAGCCGTTTGCGTGCCCGAAAAATCCTCAGTTTGGCGCTGGCGGCCGAAATACCAAGTATCGAACCGATTTCGCTGCAGCTCATTCCTTCCAGTTCGTGCATTACAATCAGATTACGGGCATCGTGCGGCATATTCTTAACGATGCGCATGAGAAGGTCCGCATCGTCCGCGCTTACCGTGGCATCGAATGGGTCAACTCCCCCTTCAACAGTGCGGACATACTCTGGGGGATCAACCGGATCGTACAGGACCTCAGCTCGTCGCTCCCGGATTTTGGCTCGATCACGGCAGACGTTGCTGCAAATCGTCAACAGCCACGTTAGCAGGCTGCAATCATTTCGGAACCGGGGAAACGCGCGAAATGCGCGTATGAAAGTCTCCTGGCGAGCGTCGTCGGCATCGTCGCGATCATTCAACAGGTACCAGGCATGCCGGAACACCTGCGCTCCATACTGGGCGTAGACTTGCGAGAATGCCTCGGTATCGCCGGCGCGGCAACGTACAACGAGTTGATCGTCGGCTATCCGCACGCGTACCTCTTGAACCGCGAGTGTCGTCACAAAAGCGCCCCCCGTCTTGTACATTAGACGATGGCGCGGCGGATCGGTATCGCGTAAAGTATAGACGAGCCGTTAGCGTGGAGCGTGTCGAATTCAGCACAATCCGTGTCGCAGGCAGGTGGCAACGCAAAGGAGGCTAGGGCAGCAGCTAGACCAGCGAGGCATTTTGCCATGGTGGCGCCATTATACTGCCGATACGCGTGAGTTTTGCGAGTGTTTGTTCGGAAACCTGTGGTCGCGGAGCAACTGGCCGACCGTTACCTGCCGCCAGTGGTGCTGGCCCATCCAGTCAAAGATCGCGCCAAGGGCATGCCCTGACTCGGGGCATGCAACGTGCATCAGCGTAATGTCGCCGGCACGCAGTTTCGCCCGGAAGCGATTTGCAATGAACGCCGGTGTTTTGCGCTGCTGGAAGGCGTCCAGCGAATCGAGTGCCCAGCCAATTGGCTGGTAGCCGGCTTTTGCCACCAGCTTCAGCGTCCGCTTGTCGCAGTCGCCGTACGGGAACCGGAACAGAGGCGACGGTTTGGCGCCCGTAGCGCGCCGGATAGCGCTGGACGCCTCGGTCAACTGCTGCAGCACCTGCGCGTCCGTAAGTTTCGTAAAGTGCGGGTGTGAATATGAATGGCTGCCGATCTCCATTCCTGCCTCCGCAATCTCGCGGCATGCGGCGGGGTACTTCTTGCAGAAGACGCCGGTGAGGAAAAACGTAGCGTGGTAGCCATGCTGTTGCAGCTGAGAGAGAATCGCCGAAACGCCACTGTCATCGCTGCCGGCGTCAAACGATACCGCAACTTCGTCGCCGCGCTGACGGCCGTTGAAAACCTTTGGAAGGGCTGCGGGAATGACCGCAGAAGTAAGCGGCTGTACCTTGTTTGGGTTGAGGAAATCCGGCCGCATCCCTGCGGCCGCTACGTGTGGACGCGAGTGACAGCCGGATGCCACGACGGCCAGCATCAGGCAAACGGAACCGGCAATCCGTTCCAACCCCCGTGCGTGTTTACTCGTTACCAACCTAGTTGGCCGGGCCGGGCGCAACGTTTCCGGCCAGCCGCGCTCGCAGTATCTGCAGAGCCTTGTCAAGCTGCAGGTCGTGGGTCTTATCGGTAACGCCCTTCCAGCCTGCCGGCTGGGTTACGGCAACATTCGGCAGCACGCCACCGGTACCAGGAACCTTATTCCCGTCGTTATCGTGTGTAAAGCTCAAATCGTAACCGCTTGGCGGAAAGTAGAGCTGCGTTGTGAGGCGAAGCGCACTGCCGTCATCCATCGGGAACAGAGTCTGAACTTCGCCCTTGCCGTATGTACGTTCGCCGACAACCGTTCCGGCGCCGTAGTCTTTGATCGCGGCCGTAACAATCTCGGCTGCGGAGGCACTGCTGCCGTTTGCCAGCACGACCAGTGGCATGGGATGGTAAAGCGGGTCTGGGTCGACCAGCTTCTCGTACTGTACATTGCCGGCTGCGTCACGAATGGAGATGACCGCGTTGTGATAGGCCGCGTGCATGCGGCCGCGGATAAAGACGCTGGCGACCTGTAACGCTACGTCGAGCAGGCCGCCGGGATTTCCACGCACGTCAAACACCAGCCCGCGCATCCCCTGGGCGTCCAACGCCCGGAAAGCCACGTCCATCTGCTGCATGCTTTTTTCGTTGAATTCGCTCAGGGCAAGATGTCCGATTTTGGCTTTCGGGTCTTCCATCCAATACTGAACTACGGGAGGCTCGACGAGCGCGCGCGTGATATCAAATGGCAGCTGCTTCTTATCCCGCAGGATGGTGAGATGAACGATGGTGCCTTTTGGTCCCTTAATCAGCTTGACCACGTCGTCGATGTTCTTACCGATGGCCGGAACCCCATCGACCTTGGCGATAATGTCGTTCGCCTTGATGCCGGCTTTCTCGGCGGGCCCACCCTGAATGGGCTCGGCCACCATGGTGTTCGGGCCGTCTTGTTGCAGCATCGCGCCGATGCCTTCGAAGTCACCCTGAGTGGTGATCGTCATTTGGCCCCATTCGCTGGGATCAAGGAACGTGGTGAACATATCCTTCAGGCTGGCGAGCATCCCTCGAATGGCGGCATAGGTCAACAACCGCTTCTGCTTGGCGTCGATGACCGTTCCATAGTGGTACTTGGCAAGAAGGCGCAGAGCGGTTTCGTAATTCTGCACCGGGTCGTCTGGCGTTACCTGGTCGCCGGCGTACGAAACTGCCGGATCTGCCGACTTCGTGGTAGCAAGGTCGCGGTCGTTCCGCGAAGCAAGCCGGATCGGCGCGCCACCGGCATTGCTATGCCAGTTACTGCTCGCATAGCCGGATAGGATGGAGAAGCCGAGCAGGAGCGCGGCGCCCGGCACTGCTAGAAGCGCGCCGCCACGCCACGATCGACCCCTGGTTTGAACTCGGCTGGATTCGGGTTGAGACATCGCTACGCGGCCTCCAGCACGCTGGCTGCTCGCTGCAGCGCGCCCTCGGTATCCACCAGATCGGCAGCCAGCAGAACGTCTGGCGTTACGCCCGAGGCAATGGATGCGCCGGTTTGCGTGCGCACGTGCGCCCACGCGATCTCTATTCCGGCTCCGTTCGCCATCTGTTCGTATCGCCGAATAACCGGATCGCCAAATGTTCGCGATCCCACAATGCGAGCCCCGGCATGCCTTAACGCAACTGCTGCCAACTCGGCCAGGTTGGACGTGCCGCCGTCAACCAGCACGGCAATCCGAAAGTGGTGTGACTGCGAAACCGGAATGGAAAACGGCTCGGTGTGTTTCGGCGCTGTAGCCAGCAGCGCTTCTGGTCCACCGGCGGTGAGACGAGCCAACAGAGCGCGCTCGGCACCGAGTCCATCCAGCTCGGGCGTAGTGGATGCCCACACGCCGCCTGGGTTACCACGGAGATCGATTACAAGGTTCCTGGCATTCGATCGGCCAATGGCGTCCAGCGCCACGCCCCATGCGTGTTTCGCCGCGCCATCAAACTGCCTGACCTGGAGGTACGCCGTATGCGGGTCGATGTTACGCCAAACGACTGGCTGTACCGTGGTCACGCCGGTTGTAATCGTTATCGCGGATGGAACGGTTTTACCGTCTCGTGTAATTCGGATGGAGTAGCTCGTGCCGGCGCCGGTAGTCAGCATCGACATAGCTTTGGAAATGAGGTAGCCGGAGATGAAACGTGCCTCGATGATCTTGGCTTCCGCAGCTATCTTCTGGATATTGGCGCCCGGCTGCCGCTCCTCATCCTGAAGGTGGGTGTAGTCCACGAGAGGGCTGTACGAGATAATCCAGTGCTTTCCGATATCGGTGATCCGGTCACCCGCGTGCAGCCCGGCCCGCGCCGCCGGCCCACTGGGCGCCAGATCCATTACCGTGAGGTAGCTGTAGGCCACCTTGGAGCCATACTCGGTCGCCGTGGCGCCCCGCACTTCAAGGTCTGCGCCGATGCCGTGGTACGTTCCCGACAACATCGCCGCCTCATTGATGCGCGCGGGGCCATCCATGTACCATGTTGCAGGATCATCGAGGGAAGCAACCATGGCGGTAAGCGCGCCTTTGGTGAGGCGACTGTCGGTTGCCATTTCAGGGTGAACGTACTGATGCTGAACCCGGTCCAGCACGATTTCATAGACCGCTTCAGGTGGCGTTGATGAGGGGTCCTGGTGCATCAGGCCTGCCAGACCCAACTCGGCTCCGGTCTTGGAGATTAGCCTTGCAAGCGAGTGAAACCGTGAACCCGGACGGTTCAGCGCAAATCCTACCCGCCTGCCCCACGCGAAACCGCCGACCGCCAACAAGGCGGCGGAAATGGCGATCCACCGATGTGCAGCAACTCTAGCCACGTAATACTCTCCGGCTCACGGTCACCAGGCTGTATCCTTCATTATACCGCGCCGCGTAAGAAGCGGCTGGAGCACGAGCCAAACAATACGGAATACGCAATCAAGAAGAACCCGGTGCCCGAGCCGGCAACATCGACAGAATCTCGGCCGTCGCTCCCACTGAACCCCTTCGAAGTGAGATGTCCGGCGCCATTCACAGACTACCAATTACGTATGCCCGCGAGGCAGCCGGTGCACCAACGATGTGCGACAATGGATAGCCCCTGGTGGGAGCGACGTCGCGATCTGACGGCTGAAACGCGACGCGGATGTCGTTCGTCTGACAATTCAAGCCGCAGATCGCACCGGCAACCTGGAGACTAAACTGAGATGCGAATCGTAATGGCCATCGTGGCGCTGATTCTTGTGCTGATCGTGTGGAGGGTGGTGGTCGGCTTGCTGGTCGGCGTTCTCGCTCTGGCATTCCACCTCATTATGCTGGCCGTTTTCATTGCAGCTGTGTACTATGTGTACACGCTTCTGGTTGGCAACAAGCGCAACGTGCTGTAGCAAGCGGAGAGGTTACGCCGAGCTTGCCAGTTTCAGCGGCCACCGGGCTGCCGATCCCTCGACGTCCAGCACCGGCACTATCTCGGACGTATTGACGGCGGAGCACCAGCCAAAGTCTGCGCCGAGGCCGGCATTAGCGAGTTCCGCGGCGTGGCTGGCCTCCATCAGGCTGCGCGGCACGTTTTGGTCTGCCGCCCAAATGCGGCGGCAGATAACCGCGCTGTCCGTTGGTTCCGCGCACTCCGCCTCGTCGGAACAGGCCGTGAGCTCCTCGATCAAGAGGCCCGCGGCTGCGGAGTCCTCCAGGCACGGCGTTCCTTCTCCCGAGGCACAGATTATCAATATCTGTTCAGCGCCCAGGGTGAGCGCCGCGTCCCAACAGTGACGCGCTGCCGCACGGGCATTTCTGAAGCACGCTGTAACCAGAAGCAGGGCGCTGCTGGCTGCAGCAACGGCACGCGTCCCGTTGGTTGTGCTCAGTATCGCATGGCGGTCCGTGAAGTCCTCCGTCGAGAGTTCCTCCGGTGAGTTTCCGAAATGGAAACCGGGCGGTTTGAGCCCGGCCGTCTCACCGCATAGGATGCCGCTACTGCGTGCCGCAGCCGACCGCGCCTCGTCGTGAGAAGCGGCTACGGTAACGCTTCGGCATCCGCGCGAAAACAGCACATCGATGACCGTTGTTGCGCGGAACACATCTACCACCATGCACACGCTGCCGGCGGTATTCACCGCAAGCTCCGGAACCATTGCCACATCGGTGCGCAATGGCCTACGCGTGCACGACCGCGCCATGGGTCCCGTCCGCGTGACGGTGGAGCGCGGCGGTCACCAAGCCGGCTGAGTCGGCGTCCCACAGCCAGATTCGAACCGTCTGCATCCGCTCGCCGATTTCACGAACCGTTGCGGCTAGAATCCGGGCAGAGAGCTCCGCGAACTCCGCACGCTGCTCGGGGCGCAGCCAATTTGGCGATGGGCACAAGTGCGCCGTCAAATCCGGCAGGATCACGGACCTTGCGTGCTGGCGGTATGCCCCGTCGGCGGCCGCTACCAGTCCTCGCTGAACCAACTGGGCATTCGTGGTCATGTTCTCATCAAAGATAACGGCGAGCGCCGTCCAGCGAAAACGATAGCGGGCTCCCGCGCCGAGCAGCGCGCTCCCGGGTTCCAGCGGCGCAACACGTTCCGCCTCACGCTGGATACGATCTGCGCCGAAGTCACGCGCCAGTTTCGACGCACCGGTTACCATGCGAAGGTCCGGTGCAACAGGCGCCACAAGGCAGTCTGCGCGCAGAAGGATGGGAATGTGGCGCGGCGCGTTCCATATCTCCACACGCCGGCCGTCGATCCGGAGTGTCTCTGCCGCTCGTTCCAGAATGGACAATTCATTCTCCTTTGTCGTCAGTTGGCCTATGTTCCGTACAGGCGATCACCGAAATCGCCCAGACCGGGAAGTATGTACTTTCGGCAATCCAGACCGCGATCCACGGCAGCGGCGATGATGGACACATCCGGATGCTCGCGGGAAACGCGGTCGATACCTTCAGGCGCAGCCACGATGCAGATCAGGCTTCGGCTTTTGCATCCTGAGCCATCAACCGCCGCCAGAGCAGCACAGGCGGAGCCGCCTGTAGCCAGCATGGGATCGAGCACCATAACATCGTTTCCGTCCACTGGTGGCAACTTGCGGTAGTATTCGCTGCATCGTGCCGTCGCCTCGTCGCGTTCCAGGCCAATGAAGCCAACAGCTGCGCCCGGCAGCAGCTCAAGGGCCGCCTCCAGCATCCCGAGACCAGCCCGCAGCACGGGAACCAGAACTACGCCGGCTTTGAGCGTGACGCCGTCGGTCGGCTCCAGTGGCGTCTGCACCTGACGGGTACTGGTCGACAAGGCGCTGGCCGACTCAGCAATCAGCAGCGCTGTAACGGCACGTGCGCATCGACGGAACTCATCGGGATCCGTGTCCCGCGACCGCAGACGGGTCACCAAAACGTGGACCAGCGGATGGTGGTGCTGAACTAATGGCATGAAGCAACCTGCCGGCTCGGAGGACTACCGGCCTCTTGGGCCTGAATCTCGCGAATCCAGTCCATCACAATCTCGGCGGCTTCCACACGCGAGATCTGAGCCGGCAACCGCCGCGGCTCTCCGAAGACGACGCGCAGGCGCGACCGCCTGAGTGAATTCCGATGTGCTGGGAGCATTTGCCAGCTTCCGAATACAGCAACAGGAACTATAGGGACATTAGATTTAAGAGCAATAAAACCTAACCCCTGTTCCGGCGCCTGCAGCTTGCCGTCTGGGCTCCGGCCACCTTCCGGAAACAGCAGCACCGCCTCGCCATGCTCCAGCCACAGCAATACCCGGCGGATCGCCGCGAAATCGCCACTGTGCCGCCTGACCGGGCTGGCGCCGACCTGATCAAGGAACCACGCTACCAATCTGGAGCGCCATAGCTCCGACTTCGCGACGGAGCGCGTAAAGCGGTATCTGTACAGGGCTGCCAGCACCATTATCGGGTCCAAATAGCTCACGTGGTTACACGCCAGCAGCAGCGGCCCAGTGCGCGGCACGTTCTCAACTCCCTCGACGGTGCAGTGTCCATACAAACGTAGGAAGAGCCGAAGGAGCCGCGCGGCAACATGATAGACCAGCGTGTGGCCGGCATGAGGGTGGGGCTGCCAACCGCTGGCGGGTTCGCTCGGCGCAAGCCGGCGCTCCGGCTCACTCCCATTCTCCGCGCTTTCAGGCATCGCCGTCCGGAAGATCTGCCAGCATCTCCACGGCTTCATCGATGGCCTCGTCGATGGCGCGCAGCGCTTCGTCAATTTCGTCGGCTGTTACGACCAGCGGCGGCTCCATGCGAATCACGCACGGGTTGTTGAGCGTATATGCGGCAATTACCCCGCGACGGACCATGCCATTGATCGTAACCTCGGCATAGTCCTGCTTGGTGAACTCGATGCCGGTCATGAGTCCAAGGCCGCGAACGTTGGCGACGGCGTCATGGTGGCGCGCCTTTACGCTGTTTAGCCCGGCAAGCAACTGCTCACCGCGAATGGCCGCGGCTGCAGCCAGATCCTCGTCTTCAATGACCTGGATCGCGGCAAGTCCGGCAGCACAGGCCAACTGATTGCCGCCGAATGTACTCGAATGAACATACGGATTCGTTGTGAACGCCCGGTTCCAAACCTCCTCCGTGCCCATCGTTGCTCCAATCGGCATAACGCCACCACCAAGCGCTTTTGCCAATGTAAGCAGGTCTGGAGCCACTCCCTCGTGTTCGCATGCAAACATCCGCCCTGTGCGGCCAAGGCCGGTCTGCACCTCGTCCACGATGAGCAGAATGCCGGCAGCATCGCAGATTCGCCTCAAGCCTGCCAGGTAGCCGCGGCGCGGCGTAACAATTCCGCCCTCACCCTGAACCGGCTCAATGATTATGGCGGCAGTACGCTCATCAACTGCAGCGGCGGCGGCGTCCAGATTGTCGTAGGGTACGTGACAGCAGCCTGGCACGAGAGGTTCAAACGGCTGACGAAACTTGTCGCGTCCTGTTGCCGCAAGGCTCCCCATACTCTTGCCGTGGTAGGCGCCGATCGTGCTGACGAAGTTCGTTTTGCCTGTAGCGATGCGAGCTATTTTGAGCGCCGCCTCCACAGCCTCGGTCCCGCTGTTGCTAAAGAACGTATAGGTGAGGTTGCCGGGCGCCACATCTGCAAGGCGCTCCGCCAGCCGGGCCTGCGGCTCTTGAAAGAAGGTTCGCGTTGAAAGCGGCATACGGTCGAGTTGTGCATGCACCGCTTGAACCACGGCTGGATGGCGGTGACCCAGCGAGAAGACGCCGAACCCACCCAGAAAATCGAGGTACCTCCTGCCGGATGCCGTCATTACGTGGCAGCCGGAGGCCGAGACCTCCAGATCGTCAAAGCCGCCGAACTGAAGCAGACGGGCCAGCCCGGGATTGATGTGTGCTTTGTAGAGATCAATTACCGATTCGGCGCTCGAACGCGCTTCGGCGGTGACTGTGTCCGATTCTGTCTGCACCACGACGCTCATGATACGGATGCCCCCTGAGTGGACCAAACCCGTCGGGTTGTCGCGCTTCAGTATAGCATTCCGCCCAAGCCACCGATGGCCGGCGCCGGAGTGCACGGTGCCTTTTGTGCGTCGGTTCCAGCTACGGCAAATGCGTTACACCGAGCACAGTACGCTGTGCGGGAGTTAATCCGTCCCAGGTTGCCGGCCGCAGGTACTGCTGTTGATTCAACTGCTGCGGCTGGTTCCGGCGGCAGAAGTAACCGTGCAGAACCCTGCGGGACCGGCCCGAAGTGTTGAGCGTGCCACCGTGCCACACGTGGCTGTTTACCACCACAACATCGCCGGGATCACCGCGGAGCACCACCTCATCCGGATGCGTCGCCGACGTCTCTTCCATAACGTCACCCGGAAGTTGCGTACCACGATGGCTGCCGGGCACAAGTCGGGTTGCGCCATTCTCTGGACCAAAGTCATCCAGCAGCCAGAAGGAGTTGCACACCTGGTAGCCGGGCGTCTCTCTGCGGCCCCAATCAGCGTGCAGCGACTGCAGTCCCTGGCCGGGGAGCGCGTTACGGCTGTTAAGCGATGACAACTGAAGGTCGTAATCCAAAACGTGCGCCACAGCCGCCAGCACGCGTGGGTGAGAAATCACGATCCAGAATTCCGATCCCTTGTTGATCAAGTCGGAGAGCCGCTCCGTTCCACCCTCCTGGTGCACTTCGAGCCCAGCGCGGTCCTGCTCCTCCGCCATCAGCGCGCCAATCCGGTTTCGGAGCGCTTCCACGGTGCTGCTGGCCATAAGCCTGGGAAAGCGCACATAGCCGTCCCGATCAAGGCGTTCGCGGTCGTCCGCGGTGATGGTGTCATCACCAACTCCAAGCTCGACCAGTGCCTCGCGTATCTCCATAGAGTCAAACCTCCGTTGTCGCCAGCGCAGTGCTACTCCGTGCCGGTGTGTGAAGTGAACCAGGTGGCTAGGTCATCCGGCGATAGCGCATCGGGTGTCAACTCGGCCCTGCGTGCCTGGCCAAGATTGTGATATACGCGCATTATCGCGGCAGCGGGCGAGAAGCCGGAGTCGGCGCGCATTACCAGTAACGGGTGTGGTGCGGCAAGCAGCGCCGCGGTGGTGAAGTCGCCCATTTTTCGCAGCAGCGGACTGTACAGGTCGTTCGTCAGCAGCGCAGCATCAGTCCTCAAGTCCAGGTTACCCGCATCACACATCGCTGCATCTGCGTCCGGCGCGGCAAGCAACGCCGGCAGTCCGCACCAGCCGGTCCCAGCTATCGCGACACGGGCGCCATGAAAGCGCTGGCGGAGCCATGACATCGCCGTAACGCAGTCCTGCACGCGATCCTGCAAGAGCGTGCGATTGTAACAGGTGAAGTAACCGTTCCACGGATCATAGCCTCGGGCCGTTTCCGCTGCCGCCGTAAGTGGATGAAAGATAAGAACCTCTGCCCCACGCCGCAGAAGCGCCTTTGCAACGTCCGTTGGCGCCGTGTTTAAAGGGTTCCAGTCTGAGTCGGCCAGCGCCACAACCGGTAGTGCCGGGTTGCGTCGCGCCGGCGAGTACAACATGCACTCGATTCTGTCGCCGAAACCGGCGCGACCAATGGCAAGTCGCTGCCCTTGAACATCCGCACCCATCGGTGTCGGCGCTGTTCCGAGCGTGCGTAGCTCTCCGGGCCCGGGAGCGCGAGCCTGGAGCGTGTCCCTCCAAACGGGGAGCCACCGTTGGTTGAACCGTTTTAAACTCGCGGCGTCGTGGGGCTCATCCGCGGCGAGGAGCGCACGCGCTTCGGCAATTCGCGCCGCGGTGTATTCGGCCGGCCCGGCGGCATCGGCTGGCATTCCGTTAGGGAAAACCCGGAGTTCGGCGAGCGGAGGCATCGTATATGGCGGTTCGATGTACGAGTCTGCCTTCGGCCGGTGCAGCAGCCACTTGCCGAAGAAGCGATCTACTGCCGTTCGACTCTCTCGATTGATGTTATGCGGCGCGTCGACGATGGTGGTAGCGAGCCGGTCGGCGTGGTGATAGAGTTGGTATATGCTTCGCACGGCCGGACCTTCCACCGTCATCATGGTGCGCGTCCAATCGCCAGTGGCGCCAACCATGATCTGTGGTTTCGGTGCCGCGCATGCCGCCAACTCCATGTTCGAGAACCGAATTCGAAGTTCCGGACCATTTTCACAGAGGCAGCCGCCTTGCATCGTATGCGACACCATGACGCATGGCGCAACCGCTGCAAGGCGGTCATCCACGGCGGTGAGGAGCATCGTTTGCGAACCGCCGCCGCTCTCACCGGTAATGGCCAGCCGGTTGCCATCAACCTCAGGAAGCGCTTTCAGAAAGTCGAGGCACCGGATACTGTTCCACGTCTGCAGCCCGATGAGCGTGACGCCCCACAACCAGTGTTCACGGTCATCGCCAAAGGAGTGATCCAGCTGGCGCGTGTCGTTATAGCCAACCATATCGTAACTGAACGCCACGCAGCCCATTCTGGCGAAGGTAATGCAGCGGGCCGGAATGGAACCGATGTCGCTGTTCTGGAGCCGGCCATCGGCCCAGTGCCCGTGGGCTACCAGAATTCCCGGCCATTTGCCGTGCGGCGGCTGCCCGAGCGGTGTGTACAGGTTTCCGGCCAGGTAGAAGTGCGGGTAAGTCTCAATGGCTACTTTAGCGACACGATATCCCGGGTGGTCGGTCCAGTCGAAGACTTTCGCGTTCAGCCGAGTCCGTCGGGGCAGTGGGTACAATCCGCACGAAACCAGGACCTGACGCCGAATAGCAGCGCGCCGTCTGCGCCACGCAGCCAGCGTCGTCACCACCGGGAAGGTGCGCGGTGTGTTGAGCGTTACCGGTGGCTGCACGAGCCGTAAGTCGCTCTGGGGCAGCGTCGGTGGTGTGGTGGCGGCCATTGTAGCAGCAATCAGAAATGGCAGATGAAGCGGCATAGGTTAGGCCAGGAATGGTGCGTGGCGCAGGGCGTTTCCAGATTTCGGCATCGGTTGCGTGCGAACCTGCGCATGTCCGGTTTGGATCGGCCAGTACGGAGCAGGCAGAATGCAAGAGTCCGGCGTCGGTGTCATCGGCTTTGGCTTTATCGGACGCGTTCACGCGCACGCACACTTAAGCCTCCCACTGTTTTATGATCCTTTACCGCTTCGAACGCGTTTGACAGCGGTTTGCGCGCCGTCGGAATCGTCACGCCGGCGTGCGCTTCTGCAGGCGCCATTCGTTGCTGCCGAAAAAGAGGTCTCCACTCTGCTGGCGCGCGACGATGTGCAGCTGGTGCACATCTGTACGCCCAACGATTCGCATGCGGATGTAGCGATACAGGCCCTTGCGGCCGGCAAGCATGTTTACTGCGACAAGCCGTTGGCCCGAACATTGGCGGAGGCGGAGAGCATTGCCGCAGCGGCTGCGGCCAGTGACCGGGTTTTTCAGTTGACGTATAACTACCGTTTCCTGCCGGCGACAATGCGCGCGCGCGAGCTTGTAGAGGACGGGATTCTTGGTCGCTTGCTGTCGTTTCGCGTGGCATATCTTCATGCCGGCTATGTTTCCAGGGATCGGCCCTGGACATGGCGAACGTCGTTTGCCCGGAGTGGAGGTGGCGCCTGTATGGACCTCGGCACGCACGCTGTGGATCTGCTCCGGTATTTGACCGGGACCGAAACAGCCCTAGAAGGCGGCGGAGAAATCGAGGCCGTCACCGCTGTGATGGCCACGCACACAACGACGCGACGGGACGCAGATGGAGAGCAACATAGCGTGGACGTGGACGACCTGACGCTGGCAACTCTGCGCCTGGAGGGCGGCGCGGTTGGATCGGTGGAAGCTTCGCGGATCGCTACGGGCGCACAGGATGAGCTGCGCCTGGAGCTGCACGGGGAGGCTGGAGCAATTCGCTTCAACCTCATGGAACCTGGTTGGCTGGACGTTTACGACAACCGACTGCCGGAAGCGCCGGGTGGCGGGGATCGCGGGTTTAAGAGACTTGAGGCCGCAATGCGTTTCCCTCCGCCGTATCAGCTTGGGGCTACCAAGAACCCGATCGGCTGGCTAAACAGTCACATTCACTCCGTTTATCGATTTGTAGAGAACGTGGCGCGAAGCGAGAACGGCTTACCGGTAACGGCTGGTACTCCCACCGTATGGGACGGCCTTGCCGCCCAGCGCGTCATCGACGCCTGTCTCCGCTCTGCCGCGGAAGGAGGGGTGTGGGTGAGCACTGGGTCCGACGCAGGTCGGCCGTGGTAACTACCGGCCTGGCTTGCGCCGACTAGGCTGGTACCTCAAGCTCTCGGAGAGCAGCTTCGCGTACCGGCGCCGCTTCATCTTCGGTCAGCCGTTTCAGAGCTGCCCGGCAAGAGTCGCCACCACGCCTGGCGAGCGCTGCGGCCGTAGCGGCCCTGACCGGACTGCGCTCGTGTGACGATAGCTCCAGAAGCGCCTTACCGGCGTTGTCGCTGCGATGTCCCACAAGGCCAAGAACGGCTGCTGCAAGCGGCGCTCCGGTGAGTCGGTTCGCAGATGCCACGATCAGTTCCGGCGCGTCGGCGAGCTGGGCATTCGCCATTGTGATCAAGGCGCACGCGGCAAGGCCGTCGTCGTGGCCCTGCAGGTATGGCACCAATACTCGCTGCAGGTGCTCGGCTTCCAGTTGGGCTAGTGAGGTCATGCACTCCATAAGCACGTCGGGGTCCGGCTCAAGCGCTGGGAGGCGCAGCTTCACGACCAACGGTGTAATTGCCGATGCATCGCACATTCGGCCCAATGCAGTGGCGGCTGCCTTGCGCACACCATTTGCCATCGCGATTATCTGGAACAGCAGAACAGCAATGTCAGGAATCGACCACACATCCCGGTATTCCGACAAAGACAAGGCACAGGTTCCCCGCAGGTGAGCGGCGGTATCGTACGGCTGACCGCCAATCGGTTCGATCTGGACGATAGTCAGCGACGAGCGGAGCGCGTCGACCGCAGCGGTATGGCGCAGTCTTCCGAAGCATATGGCCAGGCTGTTCCGAATGTGGCAGCCAGGGTCGCGTTTCAGACCGTCTGCCATGAGCCAGAGGTACGTTTCGAGGAGTCTGTCGCCCTCCTCTAGCCCGGCGCTCTCTTCAAGATAATGTGCCGCCAGCGCTGCAACATAGGTCGACCTGTCGCGCAGCAGCTTGAGAAGTATCTCGCGCTGCCGCGGTACATCCAGGCGACGGGCACGGTGGCAGGCACGGATCCTTTCTGCGGCATCCTTCGACGCGAGCATGCGATCGAAGTCATCCACCGCATGCTGGAATGCGCCCGTGCCTCCCGTCAATCGGTGAGCGAAATAACGGGCGCCGGCACGAGTATGGAGCCGGGATTCGGCCAGGCTCGCACGGCAGTGCCTATCGAGAAGAACTCGATCACATGGCTGCCCCACGCATAGTTGGATTCCTGTACGCGCTGCCCGATGATGCCGTCGGCATTCCGTGCCTCGGCTTCTGCTTGAATACGCGAAAGCGCCAACTCACGAGCGTCGTAGAGCGCCTGCGTGTAGTTATCCATCTCCACGTTGCGACCCATCTGCTTCAGCGCCTTGAGGACCCCCTGGTAGGCTACAAAGTAAACGCAGGCGCCCATCACCAACGCCAGTGGACGGTAGCCCGTCCGAAGGAGTGTCCAGAAGTCCTGGCCACTCAGATCCGAGGTGAACGGCTTGCCGTCGTCGCAGCGAAACGACTGTCCGTCGCTCCGCTTGATCGCGGTTCCGATCGCCATGAACTCCGCCAGACCCTCGCCCCATGCCGACTGGTTCACCACCAGGCGCACGCCAACCACGCCGTCGGCGCCGAGGAGGGATGCCTCTTCCTCCATCCGTGTCATCGCCAGTTCGCGCGCCTGATACATCGCCTGCGTCAGTACCGAAAGCTCCTGACTCTGAAAGATTCCGGTCATCTGGAAGCCGATGTGATAGATAGAGCTGCCCATAACCAGCCCGAGCGGTTCAAATCCAGACTCCCGAACCAGGGTCAGCTCGTTCACCGAGAGATCGCTCGTGAACAGTCCCTTTTTGGTTGCGCTGGGCAGCATCTCGCCCAGGCGGCGCAGTGCGGCCTCCGGCAATCCTGCGGTTGACATCGGTTCGTTCGACATGGACATGCTCCTCGATTATCCGTTAATGAATGTGTTTAGCGCATCACGTGCCTGTGTGCTCAGTTTTGCCTGTTCTTCCAGAGCGCGCGACACCTCTTCCAACCAATCCTCCACGCTTAAAGGCGCTGTCTTGATGGCGATTCCACGCACCACGTGCGTCCGCTCAGCGACGAGTGGCCCCCGCGATGGGCTGCGCAGCGTGTAAACGAGCTCGCCCACGCTTAGCGATACGGCCACGGGCCGCTTCTCTCCAAACAGCGATCCACGCCTTTCAACGCGCGCCGAGCCGACCGGCAGCCGCTCAAACAGATCTGTCAACTGCTGCATAAACGTTGCCTGATCGGCACGAACCGCTGCCTGCAGAGCGGCAGCTACGCCTGTTCGCAACCAACCTGCCTCGTCCGATCCGTTATTGGGCATTGGGTCTCACTTTACCTTCCCGCCTACCTTCGCGACGTGAGAGTCAACACCGTTCGGTCGTGCACCGGTGTTATCTCAACCAGGTAGGTCTCGGTGCCCGTCCTTTGCAGATCCGCCTCCACCGCAGCCTCCTTGCCGCCCGCTTCACGCACGAACAGCCGGAGGCGGCGACCCCCAGCCGGAGCGCGAATCTGGAGCCTCACAGCGATGCACGCCGCATTCCAAACTTCCCATGAGGTACTCACGTGCTTCCGCGGCCCCGGATGCTGCGTCGTTATCGAAACCTCCGCCGCGGTCGGCATGCCAATTGGACTTCGCGAGGTTACCGTAAGCGACGAGCGGGCGCCCAGCTTCGCTCCGACGTCACCAATCTCGATCGGCGGGTGTGCCCATCCCCAGGGACATTCCGTAGCACCGGTTCTAACAGCCCACGCAGAATCGCCATAGGAGTAGTGCCAGTATTCGTCGCGGCAGTTTGAGAATCCCGCCGAAAGCATTGCGTCAACGAGCAGCCCCCGATTGCGGCGAGCGGCGGAAGATAGCCCCCGAACTGCCGTTTGCGCGGCCGCCCAGCCCTCCAGAGGAGTGGAAACGTCCAACGCCTTTCCATCTGCGTCAACCAGCTGTACGTCTACCGCACCGCCCGTGCAGTGACCCGGTGGCGCCTTCTGATCGTATGGCGCGAAAAAGCGGTTCGTTGCCCTGCACAGGGCAGAGAGCGGCCAATGAGGGTGGGCGCTTTTCATCTGCGCGAAGTACGCGTCCCAACCGGCCATCTGCATCCGCCGTGTTCTAACTGCAGACATCACGCGCAGTCGCAGACCGGTGGGAAGACGCGACTCCGCCGTCACGAGCATCTCCACCGCGGTGGGACGAAGCCACGGGCACACCCAATCAGCCAGCAGTATGTGTGGTGCGGCTCGATAGAGAGGCACCAGATGCTCCCGTCTATCGTACGGAACACCGTACTCCATAATCGTTACGCGGTTCAATGCGGCGATTGGCTCCGCGGCGCCAGGTCGCATGCGCTACTCTTCTCGCTCTGCGTCGTCGTCCTCAATATCCTCGGAGGCGCCGCTGCAATCGGTATAGCGGCTGATCTGCGCCGCGCGAAACACGTGCGCCACGAAATCCTCGCGATCGAATCGTGCAAGGTAGCTGGAGACGATATCGTCGTCGATCTGTGCCAGCAGCAGTTGCTCGTCATCCACTGAAAAATCGACCTCGAAAATCACGGTGGCGTGGATAGTATCGAGCGCAAAGTGAACGTCAACCTGGCCAACGCGCTTCTCGCCATCCCAAATCAGGTGAATCTCGGACGAGTTTGTGCGCACGAGACGGGTTAACTTATAGTGCGTGTCCACATAGGTCTCCTGCCGATTGTGCAGTCACATGACGCGCCGTCATCGTCACGCCGCCGATCGCAGCCATCTGGCAAACCAATGGAGAGTACGTTCCCACGACAGGTGCGCTGCCTCGGGGCGGTACATGGGCCGCGTATCGTTGTTGAAGGCGTGGCCAGCTCCCGCGTATTCGTACAACTCGAAGCTCTTATGGGCGGCTTTCAGTGCATCGCGCAGCCTGCCGACGTCGGCCACGGGAATTGACGTATCTTCCGCACCGAAATGGCCGATGAGCGGGGCATGCATGCTCGCGACCACATCGAGCGGAGCCATCTTCTGGTCGCCACCTCCGGCCGCGATTCGACCGTACCACGCCGCGGCGGCGTTGACCAGCGGGCACTCAGCGGCTGAAAGCATGGCGAATCTACCGCCATAGCAAAAGCCGGCGACACCGATCCTCCCGCTCGAATTCGAAAGGCTATTGAGATACGCGGCAGCAGAGTCGATATCGCCCAGCACCTGTTTATCAGGAATACGGTTTACGAATTCCATCAGGGGCTGAAAGCCGCCGGCCGCATCCGGCGGCGCGCCTTTGCGTGAGAAGAAATCCGGCGCGACCGCCGTATAGCCGGCCTCCGCGAACCTGCACGCGATGCTCTTTATGTGATCCGTAACGCCGAATATCTCGTGAATGACGATCACGCCTGCCCGCTTGCCCTTGCGGTGCGGCTCGGCCAGGAAGCCGTTGATGGTGGCGCGGTCAGAAGCAGACGGGCCGGGAGGTATCGCGCAATTAGCATGTGCAATTGAGGAATCGGCGAGAGCACGCTCCGTCGGTGTCATTTCCCTGTCGGTCTGGCCGCTGCCGGCTCGCACCAGCACGGAAGCCGCCGCACCAGCGAGGAGGTCCCGCCGCGTTGCCGTGGTCTCCGCACTATCCGCCTTCTTGTCGTTGTTGTGAGACGTCATTCTAAAACCCCCCGCCCAGCAACCGGGCTAACAGCACGCATGGCTTCCTGTCTCCTGCAGGATTCGCAGGTACTTCGGCCGAAAAAGCCCGTGTATGCGCATCTGGGTACCTATCGCTCTCTCCGCGGTCTGCATCTCGGCTTACCTGTTTGATCAACACACTGCAGCGGCCGTGGTTCCGCAAGGCGCGAATCCCCCATCAGGCTGGAGCTGGATTTGGGCCGCAGGTAAAGGCCCTTCACCAGATACCATTTTCTGTCGCACCCATTTCAGGGTACCGCAACAGATACACTCTGTGCGCCTCCTGATTACCGCCGACAGCACCTATACAGCGTGGATAGATGGCGCCAGCCAGCCGGCCGCAAGCGGCCATGACTGGTCGCTGGTTAACCGGTACGATATCACCGCCAGCGTCCGCCCAGGTGACAACCTGCTCTGCGTGGAGGCGACCTCGGGTCGTACGCAGGGTGGCTTGATATTCGCCATAACCGGGTCGATTCATGGTAGCAGAGTGACGCTGGCCGCATCCGGCGACACCGTCCGGGCCAGCCGCAGAGTACCAGCGATATGGCGGGCGGTGCAAACGGACGACTCGCAGTGGCCGGTGGCGGCTGTTGTGGCGCCGGCCGGTGGGGGACCGTGGAAAACGCTGCAGGCGGCGCCGGCGACCGACTATACGCACCTGGCTCCGGTATGGGATATACGTAACGGCGACAAACCCGGCGTCGATCCGTATTCAGCCGATCGAACCGACGGGCAGCGGATGCTATTGAGCGCCAGTGTTGCGCCGGTGCCCGAGATGCAACTGCTTGCGGCGGTTGGCTTCACCCTCTTTCAGAGCGACTCGGATCATCTCTCCACCGAAGAGACCTCCCCCGGCCACTGGGATTGGCAAAGACAGCTTGCCGAAAGCCGGGCAGCACATGGCCTCGGGCTTGACTGGGCGTACTTCGAGCACGAGGCGTTTCCGCCGCCTTGGGCCAGGAATGCGCCCGGCTTCGTTCCGATATCGTGTCTGGAGCATAATCAGCCCGTCGAGGCTTGGTCCCCGTGGGCGCCGGCGTGGGCCGACTTCATCGACCGAGGTTACACGGCGCTTGGCGCGGCGTTTACCGGCCCAACGGCGCCGGCGACTAGCCGTAAGCCTACGCTAAACGCGTTGTGCGTGGGGATACACGGTGACTATGGCGAGGCCGGCTTTTTCACCGGCGCGCGCGTGTCAGTGCCAATCCAGCGCGATGACTGGTTGAAGCGCTTCGGAAACCTGCATGATCATCTTGGATGGTGGTGCAACGATCCGGACGCCCGTGCCGACTTTCAGAAGTCGATGATCGCAAAATATGCCGGGATCAAGAGTCTGGACGCTGCATGGAAACGCGACTGGACGGCGCCGGCACAGATCGCGTATCCCGTGGGAGAAAAGGCGGTCACCAACCGCGAATGGCTCGACTTTACCGGCTGGTACAGCGAAGCGATAATCCATGCGATCGATCTGAACGTGGCAGCGGCGCGGCGCGCCTTCCCTCATACGCTGCTCATGGTGCCCGCCGGCCTGGCCGACGAGAACCCGCGTGGCGGGGCTGATCTCAGTCAGATTGTCAAGGAGGCGTCCACACTGGGCGTTACGGTGCGCTCAACGCACGGCGGATTCCGCCCGTTTGCTGAGAATGCCTCAACGATGTTTGGCCGCCTCGGTAGTGCTTGCCGCTTCTACGGCGTACCGTTTTGGTCGGAGCCGCCCGGCATTATAAGTCCGCGCCACGAAGTCGCGCGTATCTTCGAGGCGCTTTCGCAAGGGTGCACCGGCTATTTTGACTGGAGTTCGAACGCCGTAGCCGCCAGCGAGGTCTACTACCGCTACGGGAGCCTGTTGACGATTGACAAGCCGGTGGTGGACGTGGCGATGTTCTATCCTGCCGAAGCGCAGCGGACTCGGCCGGACGAGGGGTATGCACCGCTGTTTGCCCGTGCCTGCGCGTTCCTGCGCGATGCGGCCAATTTCGATCTCGTTGACGACCGGATGGTGGACGATGGCTGTCTGAGTAAATACCGCATCCTGGTTCTCTGGCAGGGCACGCGCTGCGGTGACGCCACACTCCTGCGTATTCGAGACTGGGTCAACCAGGGTGGGGTGCTGATGGCTTATGACTTCGGCAAGATCGAGGACTTTGACGGCAGCACCAAATGGTTTCACGATCTATTCGGCTACGTTCAGCAGTTGGCTCCGGCGCATGTGACCGACGTCTACTCCGGCGCTGTTCCCGACCAATACCGCATCGCGGTTGCCGATGGAGCGATGAGTCCGTATCTCAGCGGCAACTGGATGGCGCCTGAGACGGTGGAGGGCATGAGCCGCCGCTGGATCTCATCCGGAGCAACGGTGAGGGTGCCGGTGGTTCCGGAACAGAAGTATATCATTGCCATAAGGGCGTGGGTGCCACCCAGCGCCGCGACCCTCAAGCGCCAGCTGCTCATCAACGGTCGCATCATCGGCGATTTGGAAGCCACCGGCGATGTTACTTATCGGTTCCTGGTCTCGAGCGACGCGCTGGTCGATCATCCGCTCACCGACGTCACATTCCGATGCGAGACGTTTGCCCGGCCAGGTGGTATGCCGGGAGCGCCTGCCGAGAACGTGAGCATGGCGATTGCCTGGGTGCAGATGATCCGGTTCGGCACCGCCGAAACAGTCGACTCCGGACCGCCGCCCGGCAGCATCGTTCGCGAACTGGATATGCAACGGCTGGCCACCGACTGGGCGCAGCGATACGGCAAGGGTCTAACAATCTACTTTCCAGCAAATCGCGATAATATTGATGGGTTTATCGAGGTGGTTCGTCACGTGATCTACCACCTCAGCGCCTTGCTGCCCGGTTCCCGCGACGCGCTGCCGTTCGACACCGGCTATGATGGCGTGTATGCTACGCTGTTCCCGGATCGTGTCCTCTTCTATAACTCGACTGCCGAGCCGGTATCACGTACCGTCACTGTGCCGCGCGCGCTCTTTGCGCAGTGGCGTGGTGTGGTACAGACGCCGGACACCGACAGTTGGAAGCTGGATATCGCACCGTACGGCCTCGCAGCGATCTACTTTTCGCCGACGCCGGTTCAGTTGCTTTTCGAGTGCGAGCAGTTTCTACATCTTGGCCACGCCAGGGCATCTGCAAATCCGCTCTGCAGCCCAGGTACCGGTGCAACGTGTGTCCGCCTGAAACCTGGCGATGCCATCTCCACATCGGTAAGCGTGGATCAAGCCGGCCTCTACCGCGTGTTCACGCGTTGCATCCGTAACGGCCAGCCTGTCGCTGTAGACGTATCCATTGATGGCTCGCCGCTGCAGCCACTCAATCGGCTTGCCGGCGCCACCATGCTCAGCGGTATGCTCAAATTGACGCGTGGCCCACACACCATCACGGTTCGGCCTTACGCCGGAAAGCAGGTGCTGGCGGACTTTGTTGCCCTGAGCGATGACGCGAACGTGGCTGGTTACGCGTTTGCACTCCGGACACCACCGTTAGATTAGCGCCAGCCGCATGCTTACGGGCGCTTCTCGGGCTTAGGCGCCTGCGGAATGAAGAGCAGAATCGCGCCGGAATGGGGAGGAAGCACAACCTGATGGACTACCGGCCCGGTCGGTAGGCGCATGCCGCCGGCCAGGTCCACCGTCACGGTTCGGCCGTCGCTCGAGTTTACGTAGACTGCGCCAAACTCGAAGGCACGGCGCCAAACACCGCCACCGATACCGATCACCTGGTGTCGCTCCTGAATCGCGGCGCCAAGCGGGGCGTTAAACCAGGCTGAGTTGCGCTTGATTTCGTTTTGAAACACGCTGAGGTCGAGACCGGCGTCCACAGCCTGGCCCGGGGCTAGCGGCATTGGCTGAAACACAAAGCGTGAGCTCCTGCGGGCAACCAGCAGGTAACTGGCAAGTGCATACACAAGTTCGCGTGTGTTGCGATAGGCGGCGTCGGCGATGAATACCTGGCCGCTCTTGGCAGCCCGGTCGGCTGCCTCCATCTCCACCTCCCAGTCAGCTTCCGGCAGCGGTGCGTTGGCCCAGTACGGCCGAACCCATCCTTCGGCCCAACAGCCGTCCATCTCAGGATAGAACTCGTCCCATAAGCGCCCGCGCAGGTTTCGCTCCGATGCCGCGCCGGCAATCGGCAGGGTTGCCTGGCCCACCAACAAGTCGAATCCGGCGGAGGATGGCGCCAGAAGGTAGTATCCGCGATCATAAGTCGCTCGTAGAAAGTCTGCTGTCGCGCGGATGAGATCGGCGCGACCATCGTAGTGCAGCAGGTGAGACGGCACGTAAGTATTGCCGATCGGCAGATCGGCTGCGACCACGCCCTGCGCGCCGGTCTGCTGCATGAGCCGGATCGCGCGTGCCTTCCAGAACGCTTCCCAAGCCGGGAGCGTGTAGTCCATCCAATGACCCTTTGGGGCAAGGTACGGTACGGGTTTACCGTTCTGCCCAAGCAACTGCCACTTCTTCATCGCCGGCTGCCAGTCGCCGACCATACCCATGGCCGACGAGTCCTCGCTGTTCGAACTGGCATGCAGGTAGAGCAGCGGCGTAAACGCCGGGTGCGCCCGTACCGCTGGTGCGAATGCCCCGGGCGGGAGCAGCTGCGGTGGAATCGCGATAACATCACAATTATTCGCCAGCCATGTCAGCTTTGTGGCGGAGAGCAGACGGTCAAACGGTTGATCGCCGAGGCCGTGCAAGAAAACGCCGCCGAGGCGCACTGGGCTGTCTGGCCGTACCAACTCCGTGATGTGGAGGGGAGGCGAGGAGGGTTTGGGCGCTTGAGCAGCGGCGCGTTGAGCGCCGGCGAACGCAGCAAGGAGCAGGGCTATTGCCAGAACTGGTACGTTGGCAGTCCGCGAATGATGCCGAAAATGTTCAACAGGCTGCCGACCGTAAACTGACCCAGCATCAGGCCCACGAAGAATGGAAGCGCCCGATGAAACCCGCGTCTGCCACCGTAACGCAAGATCAGCGACTTGAATATCCAGGCCAGGAATAGCGGTCCCCATACCAGGTTGATCTCCCACGAAGAGGTTACGGCAAAAGCCAGCGGATGCAGTGGCCACCACGGAAATCGCGTACGGAGCCACTGCAGCAGAAACGCGATACCGAAACCAACGCAGATCGCCATGAACTGCTGGAAGTTTCCGTGAGCGGGTGTGTTGAGCCAGCCCTGCAACTGATCATACGACTCGGATCCAAAGGTAAGTTTGGACTTAGCCTCAGCTCCGTAGTGATACATCAAGAAAAGCATTGCCCAGAATGCGATGAAAATGGCTAACGTACTTAAGACGACCATAGCGATATGCCACCGCCGATAGTCACTTCGCGTCTGCTCGGCCATCTTGTACGCTTCCAGCTGCTGCGGCATGGCGTGGCCGCGATAGGCGCGGTTAAACCAGAAGTAGAGTGACATTACCGTCAGGTTAGAGGTACTGAATACTTTTGTGCCGCCGACGCGTGTCAGCACCTGGTCAGGGCCCGTAAAGTGCAGATCGTGAATTGGCGTGCCGAGCTCCGCCCGCATTCGTGTAATCGCGACGGCAAGCGCGAAGTACATCACGAAGAAGGCAATTGCAAGCCACCATGACATGCCGAGGATCATTGAGTAGATCACGAGACCACTGAAGCCAATCACGATTCCGACAATTGCCCACCGGTAACGCATGGGCTCCAGCGAGTCGTCCAGTGGCGACGGTCGGCCCAGGGCACATAGAACCACATCCCGCAAGTACCGGCGGCTGATCCAGATCGCGAAGAAGCAAAACGACATGTAGGCGCCGAACGACTGGCTTTGCGTATACGGAAAAAGCGGGTCGTGATCCAGGGCCAGAGCTACAGCCGCCACATCCTCCATCTTCCACATCCAGTAGAAGAACACGCACGAGAAGAGAAAGTCGAGTGGCATAAACATGCCCAGGCCGATCATGAACGGATAAAACGATATCGGCGTCCATCCGATGGCGTTCCACGGCTTGCTGGTTACAAACTGCCCAATGTCGGTGAAGCTCTGGCCAAAGCCGGGCGTCAGCACCGTTGGAACCGACGGATAGTAGTAGTTGATGCTGTTGATAATGTCGATGCCGGCCGCTATAGCGAAGCCGATCCAGAAAAGCCGATTTCGAAACAGGCCGCCAGTCTGAAATGCCGCGGGGTTGGTAATAATCAACGGCACCTGTACGATTGGGTAGGTCAGTCGTTCATGATCCGTCCACTGCTTCCGCAGAATAGCGTTGATGCAGATAAACACCCATAGCAGGAGTGCCACGAAGCCGGTCCAGATAAGAACTACCGGCAGCCATGCGCGCACATATTTGACCCGCCAAATCGTGTCGTTTCCGGTGTAGTAGGTCTTATAGATCGCCGGATTGGTAACGAAAAAGTGGGGGTTGAGATGCGGGATAATGAGGTGCAGCCAGTTGTTTGAGGCACTCGCATGCTTGTAGGGCCAACTGAGCATTGGGACGAGAATCTCGAGGAAGTCGTGGCCGCCGACGCATGAGCCGATGCAAAGGATGGCGTACACCAAAAGCAGCTCTGCGCGCGTAAGTGGGGTCAGGCGCGTTTTGCATGCCACCAGCTGGTTCAGGCAAGTGAACACGAAGAGCAGAAAGACGGTATTGAAGAGAATGGAGATGGTGGTGGGATGGGCGGAGTACCGCACGACCTCCATCTGCATGACCCAATAGGAGTTGAGAGGCAGCAGAACAACACAGATTGCAGCCGAGCGCCACGTCAGCGCGCGGGTAAACCGTCGAGGCGCCGATGGCGTGGCGCCGGCTGTAACCGGGCTTTCCGTCCAATTCGAGCCGGTCTCTTGGCGATGTACGGTCATACGGTACGCAGGATCCAACGAACCGATGCGCTGACCGAGGCCGCGAAGCCGGTACGTAGGTCGAAACGGAGCTGGTTGTTAACCCGGCGCGAAGTCGTACGTCCGGATGTTGATGTAACGGCCGTGGTTGAGCAAAACCGAGAGCAGGCTCCAGAACGCGCCAACGCCGTATTCACCGAGGATCACCCCGAACATGAATGGCATTACCTTGCGGTTCAGCTTGTAGCCGCCGTAGCGCAACACAAAGTACTTCACCACGCTTGCGATCAGCAGGCACGACCAGTAGTACTCGGCGCCGAAGTTCAACGATATGGCATAACCTGCCGGGTGAAACGGCCACCAATCGTACCGCAGACGCATCAACATCATACCCATAGCCGCCAGAAAGCCGACCCCCAGCCATATCTGGCCCCAAAAATCGGGTCGCAGCGGGCTGCTGCTCCATGATTTGAGGTACTGGAACTGGGGCCAGTTGTGATCGGTCATCACGTTGACACCCGCTCCGTACTGCAAGTGCAGCGCGGCCCAAAAACTGGCAATACCGCCGACCAACATTGCCAGCATCATCGCCCCACCCATGCCGCGCATGCTCACACCTGCCTGCCGGCTCATTTTCATCGCCTCCAACTGGCACGGCATGGCATTACTGCGGTATCCGCGCCCAGAGAACCACCAGAACATGCCCATCATGCTCAGAGCCTGCATACCCACTCCACCGGTACCGGCGAACAGAGTGAGCAAGAACGACCCGTTCATGTTGCCGGCCATTTCATGCGCCGGCGGACCTAGCTCTGCCCGCACTCTCGTGATCGCGATGGAGAGCAGGAAAAAGAACCCGAAATAGCCCAGGATGATCGGCAGAGACATGCCGGCACGCATGCAAAACCAGGTAAGGAAGAGCCCGCCGGCGGCGATACCAATCAGTGCCGTTCGGTACGATAGCGGCTCGTCATGATCGCTCAGTTGGCTGCTGGCCGGATGCACCGCCTTGACCCATACAGCGTGCAGATGGTGGCGCGCGGTCCAGAGCGATGCTACCACGATAGCGAACCAGGCGCCAAATGCCTGCTGGCCGAGATACGGAAAGCTGCTGAGTTGACCGGGCTGAGTGCCAATTGCCGCCGCCAGCACCAGCAGCGCCTTCTTGAACAGAAAGAAGAACCAGATTGAAAAGGAGAGGTCGAGCGGTAGAAAGTATCCAAGTGCGATCAGAAATGGATAGAGTGGCAGTGGCAGCCAGCCGACGGCGTTCCAGGGCGGGGCGGTAAACAGCGCTCCGAGATCCCGGCCCGGTGCGTCGTGGCGGACGACGATGAGGGGCAGTGTGTGATAGAGAGTCGCGATCCCATTGTAGAGATCGAGACTTGCCGCCAGCGCGATGCCGATCCAAAGCGGGCGATTGCGAAAGAACTCCAGTCGACCGCCGCCTTCGGACAGCGCCATGGGAAGCTGGATTATCGGATAGGAGAGCCGCTCGTTATCCATCCACTGCTTACGGAGGATGACGTTGAGGCAGATCATCACGGTGCCGAGCGCCAGGATGAACAGGCACCAGATTGCCACCGGCGCCGCCCAGGCGTCCCATGCGGCGCGCGTGTAGAGAAGCTGTGAACCCAACCCTTCGTACAACGGCCGCAGCACGTTGATGTCCTTGACCATTGCCCACTTTGGAAAGTACCTGGTGAACGCATCCCAGCCCAGGCTGGGCTGCTCATGCTGGAACCAGACTGGAAAGCCCTCCACGGCCGGTATTCCTAACTGAAGCGAGTCATGCCCGGCCAGCGCCGAACCAATCGTCATCATCACGTAGCATGTGATCAACTCGCCTTGTGTGAAGGCCTTCCGAGGGAAGAATCGCTTGAGTACGAAGATATTCACCAGCACCATGAGCAGGAGAAAGAAGACGGTATTCCAGAACAGCGACATCGCTGTGGCGTGATTGGTGTGCCAAATACCTTCAACCTCGATGATCCAGTAACAATTCACAAAGATCAGCAGCGTTCCGAGGAGCAAAATCCGCGGCGTAACGGCGTCCGCCTGTAAGGGCGCAGTGTCGGAGGGTACGCCGTCTGGCGCCGGCGGCGATTGGGCCGAATGGGGTTGTGGAGGGGTGGCCGCTGGCTCCAGGGTTCAAGCCTCCTGTGCCGGTATTGGGTTGGAGGAGCAGGCTCCCGGTGGATTCAGCGCGCTCTCGGCATATACCTGCAAGGCAAGCGCAGCGCTAGGATTCCTGTAGACGAATGACGACCTTGCCGAAGTGCGAACCGCTCGCAAAATACTCGAACGCACGAACAGCCTCGTCAAATAGAAAGACCCTGTCAATACACGGGTGCATCGATGCCGCTTCCATAGCTCGATTGAGGCTCTGGAAATGCTCGCGCGAACCAACCCAAACGCCCTGGATCCGTACAGCCTTGTTGAGAACCGGTGTTAGATTGACCTCGCCGGTGATACCCGCGAGGGCGCCAATCAGTGAGATTGTGCCCCCGGGCGCCACCGCCTTGAGGGACTGTTCCAGCGTTCCGGACCCACCCAGTTCTACCACGTGATCAACACCGCCATCGCACATCTTTCTAACGGTCGACCCCCAATTCTCGTCTTCGGAGTAGTTGATCACGGCATCCGAACCCAGGGATCGGGCACGGTCCAGTTTGGAACCGCTGCTGCTGGAAACCAGAACTCTTGCGCCGGCTTGGTGGGCCAACTGCAGCGCGAAAAGACTGACGCCGCCGGTACCCAGCGTTGCCACCCACTCTCCCGGCTGAATACAGCCGGAGCCAAACAACGCATTCCATGCCGTGACAGCCGCGCAGGGCAGGGCGGCCGTTTCCACGGCGTCCAGATGCGCCGGCGCCCGCACGACGCCGGCTGCCGGCAGCACGGCGTATTCACGGAGCATTCCCGGGAGCGGACCGCCGAGCGTTGCACGTGACGCCTCATGAGTCATTCGCCCGGAGGTCCATAGCGGCATAAAGCAGCCGGCCACTCTATCGCCAACCGACCAACCGGCGGTACCAGGACCAACCGACGCGATGGTACCGGCGCCGTCGGAGAGCGGCACGAGTGGCAGCGGCTGTCTCGGATTGTACGCGCCCTGAACCATCCGCACGTCTCGGGAGTTCAGGCTGGCAGCCTCAATGCGAACGAGGACCTCGCCATAACCAGGTTCTGGAACGGTGGCTTCGGTGAAGTTGAGATGCTGAAATCCAAATCCGCCTGCAAGTTCAACCTGCCGCATGGTAATTGCTCCGCCGATACGACCCTATTCCGCACGAGGAAAAGAAGCTTATCAGTGCAAATGCAAGCCCGCTGAGGTATAGCCCCAGTCTGTAGCTCGCTGGTTGGTACGCAAACCTCACGTTGTGAACACCGGCCGGCACCGCTACCATCCGGAAGATACCGTCGGGTCCAGCCGGCTCTATGCGCTGCCTTCTACCATCCACCATTGCGCGCCATCCGGGGAAGCGTGCGTCGCGCAGGATCAGCACCGCCTGTTGCGGTGTGGAAACAGATAGATCGACGCGCGTTGCGGCGTCCTTAAGCCATGTGCAGCGAGCTCCGGCAACCGCTGGGCCGCGGTCGGTGACGCAGACCGAGGCTCGCGGCAAACCGTCCACGTGGTAGATGCTCATTTCACCTTGCGCGCTGAGAGCAGGCGTCGTTCCGACGGAAGGCAGCGCGGACCCTTCGGCGTTGGCCGGAAGCCTAACCATCCACCGTACGGCCATCTGCCGGCCCAGCGCGGAGGCAGGGTCTTGAATGAAAACCATATTGCCTACTTCCGCGGGGCTCGAGTCGCGCAACCCTGCACGGTTCGGCAGCGCCGCGGTATCGGCCGCATGCTTGTATAATCCGCTGAAGAGCGAATCGTACCCCTGAACATCCCGCAAGCCGTAGACGGTACAGGCGTTTGGTGGAAGTACTGCAGGTGGCGTTTGGTAAAGGCTCCACTGCTGGTTTACCGGCCAGACGCGGCTGTGCCCGGCGTGCTGCTGCAGATACCGAATCGAATCGGTCACAGGATAAACCGCTCGAGCCGGGCTGGTTGGATTGATACCCCAACCGGCGCGCATCAGCTCCAGCACCACAAGTACGGCAACGGCCATCGGCGCCCGTGCGGGATGCCGGGATGAGAAGAGCGTAGCGCCGAGTACCGCGATGACCGCGACGGCGACCGCGAGCCAATCTGCGCCCGTATGACCTATTGCCTGGGCCAGTGATGGCGCCCCCTGTGGGCGCATCGCCAGCTCGCCTACCGTGAGGCGAAGCGCCACGCACAGCGCCAGGACCGCGCCTCCGAAGACAAGGAGCATTTCGCGTCGCGTAGGCTGCCTTTCGGCAACTGCATCCACGCCGACAGCTGCAAGCAGCGCGATGCCCAGCGTAAAGATAACGAGTACACGTGCCGGTGACCCGGTGGAGGAGAAGCCGGGCACTACAAAGTAGAACAGCCGGTTGATCGGTGTTCCGAGCGCCATGAGTAGCGCCGTACCACTCAACAAGCTGGCTCCAGCTGCCAACCATCGTGCGTGATGGCGGCGCAACATCGCCAGTATACCGAAGCCGGCCAGCAGTAGCGGCGCTACGCCAACGTATATCGCCGTTTCGGCCGCGTTATGGCGCACCGGTAAACTGACACCGGGCGCGATCGACTGTTGGTAGAACCCCCAATATGGCCAGGAACGGTTGGTGTCACTGCCGAAGAACTGCGGCAGGAAGGCGCCGATCAGCTCGCCCGGCTGCAGGGCATACTCGCTGTAAGCCTGGTATCCGACCCCGGTTGCCGGTGCGGTTCGGTGCGACAGCCGCGCCAGCTCCATACCAGGTAACACCTGGCACATGCCCAGCAGGGCTCCAACGGATGCAAATCCAACCACGGCGGCCGCGAGTGCCAGGCATCGCCGCGGATTTGTGTCGCGTGCCGCCCGAACCATCAGCGCCATCAGCCATAACCCGCCTGCCAGAAAGCCGTAGAATGCGATCTGCAGGTGCCCGGCTAGCAGCATGCAACCCGTGCCCGCGGCAATACAGGCGCCGTGCAGCCAAAAGCTCCCGCGGCGCTGATAGACAGCCAGCATCGCAGCCAGAATGAGCGGTATCCAGCACGAGGTCTCCAGGAATGTTGGAAGTTGCAGCCACTGCACCTCCCAGGCGCCAAATGCCATTACCGTCCCGGCGGTAAACGCGGCTGCAAAGCTGCATCCGCCTCGGCGTGCGAGGAGCCACGTAAACCAGCCGCACAATGCAAGGTGAACAAGCGCCGACGCGTTGAATGCCGCTGCCGTGTGGAGAATCCAGAAGAGCGCGTTGAGTGGGTAGAACACCGCGCTCTGACTGTTTGCAAGAAACGGTGTGCCGCAAAACTGGTAGGGGTTCCAAAGCGGCACAAAGCCGGTATGCAGAGTTCGCGCCGCGAACAGGCGCCACGGATAGAACTGGGCAACGCTATCCCATCGCAGCGGATTCCACAACTCCGTAGCCGAAGCCGAATGCCACGGGTACATACCGCTCAACAGGCCCGCGGGAACAAAAACACGGCCCGCAAATGTGCTGCGCCAAAGCAGGCACGCGGCGATTGCGAGATACAGGAAGGCTGCGGTGGCGGACTGGATGCCGGGCCGTTGCCACTCCGCGCCGCGTAACCAAGGCTTAAGAAATCGTCCGGAGGGCGTCGTGGCGTTATGCCGGTGCGTCACGCAAGATCAACGAAATACTGAAGCTGTTCCTGCGCCTTTGCGTTCGATGGGTCGACGCTGAGAACCTCGTTAAACTCGGCACGCGCTTCATCATACATCCCGAGTGTGGCGTACGTAAGGCCCAAATCATTGCGGATCTCCACCGCATCTGGAGCCAGATCTCTCGCGTGCTTCAGCGTAGCCAGTGACTCATCAAACATACCGCTGAAGTACTGCACAAGGCCCATCTGGTGACGAACCTCGGCCCAGTCGGGGTTCTCTACGAGCAGTTCCGTGAGGATTTTGAGCGCCTCCTCGTACTTGCCCGACTGCTTAAGCGCTACCGCCTGCTCAAGTTGGTCAGATGTCAATCTGGAAGTCATATTCAGCAGTGGTGCCTCCCTATGCGCCTAGCCAGCAAATGAGACGCGCAATCGATCGCCGTGCATTACGATCGGTATGGAGTTCGTGCGCAGGCATTGTATCACGATACGAATCCATAAAGCAAGCCGGATGAGGTGCGAGCGCGGGCCGAGTGATTCGGCTCCGCAAACATCCGGCGCTGTCAGCGACCAGGCTCGTTTGCCGACCCGTTTTGCAGCTCTCGCTCCAATGCCTCTGCGTGCGCGCGCCAGGGCGAGTGCGGAAATCGCCGTGTGAAGTGCGCCATAAGAATGCGCGCTTCCGGTCTCCGGTGCAACTGATAGGTGTAGAGCGTAATTGCCTTGATCAACGCCGGCTCAGCGTCGGCGGCATCGCTCCACGACATTGCGCCTTGCTCGAGGATTTGAGCCGCGGCGCTGAACTCTTCGCGCTCTTCCAGTCCAGCCGCCAGAATCTGCCACTCTCTTGGGGTTAGTATTGCACCCGGATTACGTCGCAACAGCAACTCGCATGCCGGCGTGGAAGCGGCCCACAGTCGCGCCGCTTCGGCGCGACTGCCACGATCGAGCAGCATCTTCTGCGCTTTCGCCAGCGCTTCCGCTGCGGCGCGCTCATCGCCGAGCGCCAGCCACGCCGGTACCAGCGCGGAGGTTGCCTGGATGTCGTTGGGAGCTTGTGCGAGCACACGGTCAAGTCGCCGGATTGCCGCCGCCGGCGAACCCGCCGCGAGCGCCTTCTCCGCATCCTCCTGTAAGTACGAGTTGCCGGCTTGTTGCTGCAGGTGCAGCATTCTAGCCACGATGAGGCCAATCAGGAAGCCGCCTACATGCGCCCAGTGCGCCACGCCGGTAGCCTGCTCGCCATGAAGCACGCTGTACAAACCGCCGGCCATCTCCAGGAAGAGGAGCAGGCTGATAACCGAGACGACATGGGGCTTCCAGGGGATACCGATCAGTGATAACCGCGCCCGGTAGTATCGTAGAGAAAATGCTCCCATGAGCGCGGCGCAGCCGGCCGATGCGCCGACGATAGGCATCCCTCGCTGCTCAGGCGCCAGGGTCAACGCACCAAAAGCCCACTGGAGTATGCCTCCAGCCGCCCCGCCGATCATGAAGATAGCCAGCATCCGCTTCCAGCCAACAGCATCTTCCACGCCGGAGCCAAAGACCCATAAATAGAACGCATTTACCAGGAAGTGCGCCAGACCTACGTGGACCAGCATGTACGTCAGCGGCGACCAGGCGTGCGGTGCAACAGCGGAGATGCCCAGCGCATTCACGATGGCGGTAACCGCGTTGGCGCGCCCTGTGAGCTGCATGGCTTGAAGCACCAGAGCCAGCGCGCCTGTAAGAGCTATCAGAATCCACGAAACAACGGGGCGGCCGCGCACCTGCCGATCCGAATCAAAAGGAATAATCACGGAGTGGCTCGCAACCGGTAACTCATCACAGGTGCCTACGTATCGCCGTATTCGGCGAATAGCGGTGTTGAGAGGTAGCGTTCACCCGTAGAAGGCAGTATCGTCACAATGAGACGCCCGTCCATTTCCGACCGCGCTGCCGCGGTGAGCGCCGCCCATGTGGCTGCGCCTGAGGAGATGCCGGCGAAAATCCCCTCTTCGCGCGCCAGACGCCGCGAGCACTCCATGGCGTCTTCGGGCGTAACGGCGATCACTTCATCGTAACAGCTTGTGTTGAGAACCGCGGGTACAAAACCGGCGCCCAGGCCCTGGATTGATGGAGGCGCAGGTGCTCCGCCGCTGAGCACGGCGGAATCGGCCGGCTCCACGGCAATCGCGTAGAACTCCGGTTTACGGGACTTTATGACCTCCGCAACGCCGGTGATTGTGCCGCCGGTGCCCACACCGGCCACCAGTACGTCACACTGGCCATCTGTGTCGCGCCAAATCTCTTCCGCGGTCGTACGCCGGTGGATCTCCGGGTTGGCCGGATTCTCAAATTGCTGAGGGAGGAAGTAACTGCCCGGCTGGGTCGCGGCAACTTCCTCGGCTTTGCTGATCGCGCCAAACATACCCTCTTCCCCCGGAGTCAAAATGAGCTCCGCGCCGAGTGCGCGGAGGAGTGCACGACGCTCGCGAGACATTGTGTCGGGCATCACGAGGATGCACCGGTAGCCACGGGCGGCGCAGACAAAGGCCAGCGCGATGCCGGTGTTGCCGCTGGTCGGTTCGATAACGGTAACGCCCGGCTTGAGCACGCCCGTTTGCTCGGCAGCATCGATCATCGCGACGCCAATTCGGTCTTTGACACTCGACAGAGGATTGAAATACTCGAGCTTGCAGACCACCCTTGCCCGCAGGCCTGCTGCCATCCGGTTGAGTTGAACCAGCGGCGTGTCGCCGACCAACTCGGTAACATCGTGGGCTATTCGCATAACAGGCCAACCGAGCTCAACTGCCCGGGTTCATATTCCATGGCGCATCGTGAGGCGTGCATCGCCTCGCTGTTTTTTTGCCGCCAGTGCGGCAATTGTTGTGCTGCGAAGACCCTCGATGACCCGCTGCTGAACATCCTCTTCGAGTCCCTTCAACACCGCGTTGACGCACTGGCCCGGCACTGCTGAACTGGACTCACCATCACAATGAAACAGGTTCTCGCCTTCAGTAACGGCAGATACCACGTCCAGTACGGTAAGGCGGTCGCTGGGGGCGGCAAGCACATAACCTCCGCCCGCACCCCGGACACTCCGTACGATGCCGGCCGCCTTGAGCGCTGAGAGGATTTGACCGAGGTAGGGCGCAGGTATCTGCTGCCGGCGCGATATATCACGGCTCTGGACAGGCCGGTCGCCCGGCTGCATGGCAAGGTCCACCGCAGCTGCGAGGGCGTAACGGATTCGTGCGTTGAACAGACCCATATTGTTGTCGGAAGTCGGTTTCGGTGACGGCGCTCAGTGGGTGCGGCGCGGTTCACAGCCGGCGAAGTATACGCGCCATCGCGCCTGTTGAAAGTCTACCCTGCCACCTGACCGGCTCTGTCCGCAGATGTGGACTCAGCCTGCTTCGCCGCGCGCCAGAGCTCGTCCCAGCTCGTCGGTGAGAGCGCTTCTAGAGCGTCGCCGCGCCGCGCGGCCTCGGCCTCCATCCACCTAAAGCGGCCCGTGAAGCGATGTACCATATCGCGCAGCGCCATTTCCGCGCTAATGTGCCGCCAGCGGGCAATCTGGATCACGGCGAAGAGGAGATCGCCCAGTTCAGCCGCGGTCTCCTCCTGCGAGCCCAGGTTTACCGCCTCCTTAAGTTCGGCAAGCTCCTCCTCCACCTTCTCCCAAACGCCCGCTATGTCACTCCATTCGAAGCCGGCGCGCGCCGCCCGCTCGCTCACTTTCTGGGCATGCTGCAGCGCGGGCAGGCTGGATGCAATGCCGGTCATTACCGACGCCGCAGGTAGATCGGACGCCCGCTTCTCCTCACGTTTGATGCGTGTCCAATTCGTGAGGACCTCGTCGCTACCGGAAACGGTCAAGGCGCCAAAGACGTGAGGATGCCGGCGCACCAGTTTGGCAACTATCTCAGCCATTACATCATCCAACGTGAACCGGCCGGACTCGCTGGCAAGCTGAGCATGGAATACCACCTGCAGGGCAAGGTCGCCGAGTTCTTCCTTCATCGCTTCGGCATCGTCGGAATCTATGGCGTCCAGGACTTCATACGTCTCCTCGATGAGGTACTCGCGTAGAGAAGCGTGGTCCTGCTCCAGGTCCCATGGGCACCCTTTAGGCGACCGGAGCCGCGCCATGACGCCGGCAAGGTCACGGAAGCCCGGTTTACGGTCCTGTGCGATCACCGCCGGCACCAGAACTGCCGTAAGGTGGTCGAACGGGCGCCGATCCAGTTGGTACAACGGACCCCACTCAACCACCGGGTGGTCGCTAGCGCCTGCACCCTGCAGGACGGCGACGCGGTGGCTGTCGCTATACCACCGCATCAGCGCGAGCTTGACCTCCGACGCAAGCGCGGTGTCGTACACCTGAAAGATCAGCATTGGGCGAGTGGTGTCGGGGTCGGCGCCAGGCGCCAGTCCGAAGTCATCGGCGACGCAGTTCGCCTGCAGAGAATGCGCATCGCGAATATCGCAACCATCTGGAAGGTCGCAGCCGGCCGCCATCAGTGCAGCTTCCCAAAAGCTGCTGGCCGGCACGATCTCTACCGGGATGCCACGCTCGGCGCTCAGCGCGCGCACCTCCGCCACAGCCACCTCGCCAAGCAAAGGACTACCGGGTACGGCATACGTTACGTGGCAGTCGGCGGCTGCCTGCACCAAAGACGCCGATATGGCCCTGTACACCTCCGCAAAGGTGGAGTGCCGCGCATACAACTCGTCAAAGGTCTCGAAAACGAGGCCCCAATCGCGAATGAGGCTTACAACCGGATGGCGAGCCGTTCGCAGCAGCAGCTTTCGCCCGGTGGCGCCCGGGTCTCCTGCCAGTCGCAGTGCCTTCTCGGCGCCGCGGGTCAGCCAATCGCCGGAGCCCGGGCCAAGGCCAACCAGCGTTATCGCCCCCATAGTGTTCTCTACTTGTGCGGCACCGCAATCTGCTTCGGCGGAGCCTGCGGAGCAACGGATACCGCACTGGTTTCCGGTGGGACGATATAGGTGCTAACCAGCGGCTGGTACCGGTCGATATAGATACGGATCGTGGAGCTGCGCGCGAAAGTGCCGATTTCGTCCGTTGCGTGCTGCACCCAGTTGGGAAACTTCTGCTGCAGCAACTGCTGGTCTAAAGCCATACTGACTTCATCCAACGATGGGATACGCGATGGCGTTGTAGACACCATCTGCGCCAGCACGTACACCGTCTGCGGCGCGCCTCCATTCTGGGCCGGCACCGAGATCTCGATTGGGGCAGCGGCAAACTGCCCTGGAGTCAAATGCGCCAGCGCTGCCTGCAGGTTTGGCGGTGCGGTGGTGCTATCGATTACGGAGGTCTGACCCACCAGGCTGGCAGCGGCGGCAGGCAACCCCGCCGCAGCAGCCGCCGCCTTGAAATCTCCGCTCTGTCTCAGTTGGGGAAGTACCTGGGTTCCGATCGCAAGGCTGCCGACCGGCATCGTGCGGATCGTCCACATTTCCGGTATGGCCAATTGCGCCGAGTGGCCTTTGTAGTACTGGGCAATCTCGCTGGCATCTACGTGCGCGCCGTCCGTTCCAATGCCAAGTTGCTCCCACTCGGTCTTGATCTGCCGGTCGAGGCCGGACTGGGATAACTGACCGGTCTTCAATTGGTCCTGAAGGGTCGGATTGCGACTCGTGAAATACGTGGCGTATTTCGCGATGTCCTCTGCAGAGGGTACGGCATGGCGCTGGGCCGCTAACTGGTCGACCAGCTCGCTTTTAACAACGTTAATCAGAGCAACGCCACCGGCATCGAGATTGGCGCCGGCGGGGATGGTGCCAACGCGCATGAGCTGTGGCACGTACTCGTCATATGTGATCGCACGATTGTTCACTCTTGCAATAATCTTCTCGCCCTGACAGCCGGTTAGCGCGGCAAGGGCACTGGCGCACAGCAACGCCGCCGGAATGCGGCTAGATAGGCGAAACATGCAAACTCCTCGTTTGGATAGTGCCACGCGGGGCAGTGAAGTATAGCATACGGCCGCCGCGCCCACTTCGGGCAGTGCTGGTCGGTCGATTGCTTGACACACGTTGGGTTCGCCCTCATAATGCCGGATATGACAGTACGGGCGGGCAGCTCCGATGGGCGCATACCGCGGCGTAGAGGCGCTAACCGGCGGCGGTCTCCAATCCGCACCTTCATTTCCCTCGCGTTTCTAGTAATCGAGGGCGTTGTGGCCGTCGGTGTGGTTGCGTTTTTGGGCATATTCTGGAAGTTCTCATCGAACCTACCCAGTGTTGCCAACCTCAACATAGATTCCAAGCCGCCGGTGGCGACCACGATATGGTCCAGCGATGGCGTACTGCTCGGTAGCCTCGAAGTTCAAAACCGCGTGCCCGTCAAGCTCGCCGAAGTGCCACGAAGTGTTCAGCTGGCTACAATAGGAATAGAGGATCACCGCTTCTACGAGCACAAGGGCATCGATATTATTGGAATCATGCGCGCAATGTGGGCGAACCTGCGCGGTGAGAACCTGACATCACAGGGCGGCAGCACGCTCACACAGCAACTGGTGCGCCACATCAAGCAGTTTGGTGTTTCACGCCAGAAGCTTTACAGCAGAAAGATCCGCGAGGCGCTTTACGCGATCCGGCTGGAGCAGGTCTACAGCAAGGCCGAGATTCTCCAGATGTACCTCAATGCTGTGTACTACGGCGGCGGCGCATGGGGCATTCAGGCGGCGGCGGAGACGTACTTCGGTAAGCCGGTCTACCGATTGGACCTCGCAGAGGCTGCCCTGCTTGCCGGGCTGCCACAGCGACCGGCTGCGTTTACTCCCTTTGAACATCCAAATGCCGCAATCCAGCGCCGCAACGAGGTGCTGGACCATATGCATCAGTACGGGTATATCACCGACGAGGAGTGGAGCCAGGCGCGTGCCGAGGTACCTCACTTTGCCCCTCATCGCGCCCATCGTAACTGGTTGAGCTTCAAGGCGCCGTACTTCGTCACTTACGTACTCAACTACCTTACACGTAAGTACGGCTCCGATTTTGTGTACTCCGGGCTCAAGATCCAGACGACACTGAACTACAGAATGCAGGTCCTGGCGCAGAAGGCATTTGATGACGGCCTGCGCAGAGCATCGGGATATGGCGCGAACCAGGGCGCACTGGTGGCAATTGACAATCGCACCGGATTTATCCGGGCGATGATCGGCGGTCGGGCTTTCCGCACCAGCCAATTCAACAACGTGACGCAGGGTATGCGCCAACCAGGTTCCGCGTTCAAGCTGTTCGATTACGCCGCGGCATTCGATACCGGAGCCGCCACGCTCCGAACTACCTTCGTTGATCGACCCGTGCCATACCCCGGCGATCCCAAGCATCGGGTGGTCAAGAACTACGAGAACCGGTACTCATATCATAGTATCAGCTGCCTTAGCGCAATCAAATTCTCCATGAATACGATTGCCGTGCAGGTGGCGATGCGTACCGGGATTGGGACCACGATCGCATACGCGAAGAACATGGGCATCACCACGCCGCTTGCCCCGGTTCTTCCCACGGCGCTTGGCGCATCCTCGGTCCGGCCTCTCGATCTCTGCTCCGCCTATTCGGTTGTGGCCGATTCCGGCTCGCGCATGCTGCCGATGGCGCTGAAGAGCGTAACCGATGCAAGCGGCGACGTCATCGAGGAGCATGCGCCCCATGAAATCACCGGAATCCTTCAGCCTGGCACTGTGGACCAGTTGAACACCGCGTTCGAGGCGGTGGTGCGCGGCGGTACCGGCACGGCGGCGCGGGGGAACAGCTCCAACGGAATCATCGACCAGGCACGAGGTAAAACCGGCACAACCAGCGACAACCGGGACTCATGGTTTGCCGGATATACCCCGGAACTCACCTGTGTGATCTGGCTCGCCAGTGTGCATCACAACAGCAAGGGGTCGGTGGAGTATTTGCCAATGCCGCGGGCAACGGGTGGCGACATCTGTGCGCCGATCTGGCATGACTTTATGATCCAGGCGTTGCCGATCGAGCAGAAATGGTTGAATACGTTTGCTGCACCGGGCGCGGCAACTCCCGTGGCTACGCCAAAGTCCGCAACGAATTCGAACGCTAAGGGAGCGGATGTTGATACAGGCGCCGCGAACTCCGCGACGTCGCCATCCGGCAAATCGTCGACACCCGGGATAATCGTGCCGTCAGACACCCAAACCACGCCGTTTGGAAGCGTACCATCGCCACCATCGCCGGATTCTGGCGCCGCTGACGCTACGCCGGCGGATACCGGCCTCGCACCGGCACCGGCTCGCCAGCCGGCCAGTACCTCCAGCCAATCCGAACTCGTGCCTGTCAGCATCTGCGTGGAGTCCGGCAAGCGCGCAACAGAGTGGTGCCCAGTAGTGAAAACGGTGATGATGTCTCGTCGCCGGGCAGCTCGGCTGGGAGTCTGTACGCTCCACAAGGCGCCTCCTGGCGAGTAGAACAAAGCTTTCGCAGCCGTCGCCGGTGCGCGGCGGGCTTGACAGGTCTTTGGATAGCGCGATACACTCATGCCGCAAGCGGCGTTGCCGCGCCGCCGCCCGTGGCCCCTTACAGGTTTGCTTTGCCGTGTGGAGCGCGCGGGCCGAAACGCCGTTATGATTCAGCTTTGCCACATATCCGTCGGTTATCCGAGCGGTGCGATGGCGCTGGACGATGTATCACTCTCCATTGCACCCAACGAGTTTGTCTTCCTGGTAGGGCATACGGGAGCGGGTAAGTCGACACTGCTCAAGCTGCTTTATGCTGCGCAACACCCCACCTCCGGGCAGGTCCGTGTCGCCGGCCTGGACGTGTCAAGCCTGCGCGATCGCGACGTTCCCTGGCTGCGGCGCCGGCTTGGCGTGGTTGTTCAGGATTTCGGACTGCTCCCCGATAAAACCGTCTACGAGAATGTGGCATTTGCGCTGCGCGTAACCGGCGCCGGCTGGCGAGAAGTGCGCAAGCGCGTACCGCAAGTGTTGGAGATGGTTGGCGTGATGCACCGCCCGGACGCGTTTCCTCACCAGCTTTCCGGCGGTGAACAGCAGCGGGTGGCCATAGCCCGCGCGCTGGTGCACGAGCCGGCTGTACTCCTGGCGGACGAGCCTACCGGCAATCTGGATCCGGCTACCTCTGCGGGAATCATCCAGCTGCTAGAGTACATCAACAAGCGCAATACCACCGTTGTGGTGGCTACACATGACGCCGCGATCGTGGATATGATGCAGCGCAGGGTTGTGGCGCTGGCCGGCGGTAAGATCGTTCGCGACGATGCCATGGGCTCGTACCATGAGCAAGCGCCAGACGTGGGCGAGGCGGCAATTTGCGGCTGAACAGCGTACCATTCTTGATTGGTGAGTGCCTCCAAAGCGTGCGCCGGAACGGCTTGATGTCGATAGCCGCGCTGGGAACGGTAACCGTAGCGATTACGGTGCTGGGTGCTACGCTGCTGGCGGCCGGCCGGGTTAAAGCGCTGGCTGACGCACAGCCGGCACGGTTTAACGAAATCAACGTGTTTCTGCATACCAGTGTCGACCGACGCGACGCGCTCAAGCTGGCAGATGCGCTCCGGCAGCTTCCGCAGGTTAGCGGAGTCCGCTTGCTGAAGCGCGAAGATGCATGGGCCCGTATCCAGCGTCGCGAGCCCTCCCTCGCGCAGAATGTTGCCGGCAACCCGCTGCCGGACGCACTCGCGATTTCAGCAGTTGAGCCGGGCGAGCTGCCGGCGCTGGCTGGCAAACTGCGAAATACGGCGTTATATCCACAAATAGCCAACGTTACCGATGCAAGCAGCGAGGTCCGCGCCATGCTGGGCTTTTCGCGAGTAATTCGGGTTATGGGCAGCCTTGCTGCGATTGGTCTTTTCATTGCCACACTTTTCATCGTCTACAACACCATCCGCTTGACGTTGATCGCGCGGCAGAAGGAGATCAAGATCATGCAACTGGTAGGCGCTACTGCCGGATTCATCAGACTGCCGATGGTGCTTGAAGGCGTGCTCTACGGATTCACCGGCGGCCTGATTGCATCGGTAATTCTGCTTTTGGCAAGTCTGGAGGTTGGGCGCTTTCTGAGCAGCCTGAAGTCGCCGCTGCTCGACTCCGGCGCCGCCGGGCTAACCGGTTCACAAATCACGCTGTTTCTTGTGGTGCTTGGCGCAAGCATTGGCGCCATCGGTAGCCATCTTGCAATTCGGCGTTTCTTGAGGGTGCTCTAGTGAGGCTCGGCGCTGTATGTGCCTGCGCTTTCATGTTGAGCCTGGCAGGCGGCGTGCAGGCACAGCGGCCCAGGTCGCACGGTACGGCAAACAAGGAGGCAACCCGCATCAAGCGCGCGGCGCTTGTACGCAAGCTCCATACCGTCCGGGTGAAAGCGCACGCCGCCCATGCACGCCTGGTTTCCGCCCGAAGCCATGAGGCGATCATTCGCACCGGCCTGCGTCAGGTGCGCGCTAACATAACGGGCGTAACGGCCCGGCTGAACTTCATCGGTAACCGCTTGAGTGAGCTTGCAGACTCCCACGTGAGGGTGCGCGTTCGAATCGCAGACCGCGAGAACGAACTCGCCACCCGGCGCCAACTGCTCGCTGCTCGCATTCGCGAGGAGTATGAGCGCGGCGACACGACGTACACGGAGGTACTGCTGCAGTCACGCTCACTCAGCGACCTGCTTTCTCGCGGCTACTACGTTCGGCGCATTGTTCACAGTGATACCGCGTTGATGGCGAGCGTTCGCCGCGCACTCGACGCCATTCAGGCGGATGAGCACACGATCGAAGTGCAGCAGCAGGCCGAACAGCAGTTGGCGGGGCAATACGAGCAGCAGAAGTCCACGCTGGCCGCTGACCTGCAGCAGCGCGGCGTGCTGCTGAACGCGGCGCACCTAAGGGCTGCGCAAGCGCAGCAGGACTTCGAGGATCTGGAGCAAGAGTCGCGTGAGATGACGGGCAGGATCCGTGAACTCACCGGCGCGCTGACCGAGTCCGGCATATCGCTGCCGGCGTTTCATGGTCACTTCATCTGGCCATGCGCCGGGCGGATCACTTCGCCGTTTGGTATGCGGTTCCATCCCATCCTGCATCGCTGGCGAATGCACACCGGTGTGGACATCGGCGCACACTACGGTACACCAATTCACGCTGCTGCCGCTGGTGTCGTGATTATGGCCGCCTACGAACGCGGTTATGGCAACTGTGTGATCATCGCGCACGGCGGCGGCATGTCAACGTTGTACGGGCACTGCTCGGTGCTGCTTGTGCACTACCACGAGCAGGTCAGCCAGGGGCAGGTTATTGCCCGGGTTGGCGCCACGGGCATGGCCACAGGCCCGCACCTTCACTTTGAAGTCCGGCGCAATGGCGTGCCGATTCGACCTTGAGCTTGCCGAGTCAGGCGCGTTTGCGACCAAGCAGTTCCATAAACTCGGCGCGGGTCCGCTGGCTCTCCCGAAAGCGGCCAAGCACATGGCTTGTAACCATATCGGTGCTCTGCTTTTCCACTCCACGGGCCATCATGCAAAGATGCTGTGCCTGAAGGACGACAGCAACGCCGGCCGGCTCAAGCACGGTTTGGATGGCGTCGGCAATCTCAACCGTCAGCCGCTCCTGCACCTGGAGACGACGCGCGTACATGTCGGTGATCCGGGCGAATTTTGAGAGTCCCAGGATCTTGCCGTTTGGTATGTAGGCTACGCTGGCGTATCCAAAGAACGGAAAGAGATGATGCTCACACATTGAGAAGAATTCAATGTCTCGAACGATGACCATGTCGTCCGCTGTTGCTTCGAACACGGCGCCGTTCACAATCTGCTCCAGGCTCTGGCCGTAACCCTGCGTTACATACCGAAGTGCCCTGGCAGCGCGCTCCGGGGTGCGAACTAGACCCTCGCGCTCCGGGTTCTCCCCAATGTCACGAATTGCTTCCTTCAGCAACTGCTCCAGCTTGTCGCTCATTCGGTGGTGCTCTCCTGAATGGTGAACGCATTGCTTCGCGTTTCGTGCAATGTGATCTTGTGGAGGCGAACCGGACTGGGGATCAGCGGCGAGAGTACGTCCCACATTCGCTGAACAATGTTTTCCGACGATGGGATCGTATCCTTGAACTCAGGCAGGTCCAGGTTCAGGTTCCGATGATCATAACGATCAACGACGGCGGTGTGTACAATGGCGTCGAGCGCGCCAGGCTCAATCACCTTGCCCGTGGCGTCATCCATTGGGCCGGCGACGGTAACATCAAGCACGTAGTTGTGGCCATGGCCATTAGGATTGTTGCACTTGCCGAACAGCGCTTCATTCTCGTCCGGTGAGAGCTTGGCACTGTACAGCCGGTGGGCGGCCGAGAACTCGTAGGTGTGCGTAACCAGCAACACGACAGGCTCCTTTGCATATGGATCGTTAGCGGGCAATTCAGCCGTAAATAGAGCACCTGGTGCTTCCAGGATCAGTTCATGGAGCCTGGCTTTCTGCGGCAGCTCGGTGGTAAGAGCTCGAACCATCCATAGAAGCAGCCGCTCATGTGTAAATCCGCCTGGGGTCGCTCCTGTTCGGGCGTTGAGTTGCATCCCTGTCAATGGATCAACCACTGCATCGCGCAGACACCGATTCAGATCGGTGATGTTGATCACGAGCCCCGTTCGGGAGTCGACGCGGCCGGTGACCGAAGCAGCTACCACGAGTCCAGCGCCGAACCACCTCGGCGCCGACGGATCGCCATTGGACCATGCCACGGAGAGCTGCACCCGGCGTACGAGGCTTATCATGCTAATCTCCGGAACGGGCGACCGAGATCGGCCGGAGACCGGCTCCAGAGTCCGCCGGCAGCAAGCGCAATGAGCGTTGCAGCATAGGGTAGGGCGAGGAACAAATCGTAGGGCAGGTGGGCATTGAACGCCTGAAACTGGAACTGCAGCGCATTGGCTGCGCCGAAAACCAGCGCAGCCACCATACAGCCCCACGGGTTCCAGGCTCCGCTGGTTACCACTGCCAGCACAATAAACCCGCGTCCGGCGGTCATGTTCTCAACAAACGTATTGTTTTCACCAACGGCGAGGTAGGCGCCGCCCAGCGAGGCCATTGCGCCGCAGAACAGCAGCGCGCCAACACGAATCCGCTGGACCGGCACTCCGGCTGCAGCGGCCGCGAACGCGCTCTCCCCGCAGGCGCGAAGGAGCAGCCCTGTGCGCGTACGGAACAGGAACCAGGCGATTACCGGCGTGAGAGCGAACGCAAACAAAACCAACGCATCCTGACCGAAGAGAACGACGCGCAGTTGTGCCGTCTGCAGAAAAGTACCGGTCGCACCAAACATCGAGCGGTAGACGACGCCTGTGACGCCAAGCGCAAGTAGATTTACGACCACGCCGACCACAACCTGATCGGCGCTGAGCCAAATGACGAAAATGGCCGTAAATGCGGCGACGAGTATTCCGGTGACGGCGCCGACAAACACGCCGGTCCATGCGCTGTGGCTGGCACGTGCGGCAATTGCGGCCGCAAAGGCGCCGGAGAGCATCAAGCCTTCTAGCCCAACATTAATCACCCCCGCTCTCTCGCTGACGACCTCACCGAGCGCAGCGAGCATTAGAGGCGCCGCCATGCTGACCATGGCAGCGATAACACCGAAAAGAATGGTCACCGGAGATTGTGCAGCAGCTGGTGCGTTATGATGGATCAACCCTCCTGCGCTTTACGTCGCTCGTTCCACGCGCGTGCGGCCACGATGGCCAGTACGGCCGCGGCCTGGACCACGTAGATGATTACGGACGATACATGTGTATTTCGTTCGAGGTTGCCACTGCCGGCCGTCAGCGCGCCAAAGAACAGCGCCGAAGCTGCAATGCCCCCCGGGCTCAGTCCGCCGAGCAGCGCGACCGGAATCGCAGTATAACCCCAACCCGGTGAAAAAGGCGCATACAACCGCCCGGTGATCCCAAGGAGCTCTACAGATCCGGCCAGCCCTGCCAGTGCGCCCGAAACCAGCATCGCCTGCATCCGAACGCGTGCAACGCGGATACCGGCCGATCGCGCGGCTTCGGCATTGGCGCCCACAATGCGAAGCCGAAGCCCGGGCAGCGTCCACCAGATATAGGTCGCGGTCAGTGGCGCCATGGCAAATGCCAGGAGCACGCCGGTGTGCAGCCTCGTCGCGATTCCGTTTGTTATTTCGGGCGGAAGCATCCGGGCGAACAGTACGCTATTGGGCAGTGCACGCGATTGCGGCATGTGCCGGCCCGGCTCCTGGAGCGGACCTCGAACCAGCCAGCTGACAAGGTGGATGGCGAGATAGTTCAGCATTATGGTGCTGATAACTTCCTGAACGCGCCGCCACCTGCGCAGCGCTTCGGCTGCAGCGCTCCAGAGTGCGCCGGCGAACGCGCCGGCTGCCACCAGCGCGAAACTGCCGGCGGGACCGTGCATGGCACGGCACGAGACGCCGATGGTCGCTGCTGCCGCTGCTCCAACCAGAAGCTGGCCATCAGCGCCGATCGTAAAGATGCCGCACCGCCAACCGACCATAACGCTCAGGGCGGTCAGCAGGAGCGGCGTCGTTTCCACCAGCGTCTCGGAGAGGGCGTTCAGATGTCCGCCCGCCGTTCCAAAGGCACCTTCTCCCAACAACCTTAGCCCAACTACCGGCGAAACGCCGAGCGCGGCCAGTGTCGCTGCGATCAGCGCCAGCAGCCCCATGGCATAAAGAGCGATATTTGCAAGTCGGTATGTGGCGGACAGGATCCGCGACTTCGGCTGATGCATCTCTGCCACGGTCATGCGGTGTCGCTGTGCGTGGAGGAAGCGCCGCCAATCAGCATGCCGAGACCGGCTCCGGTATTCCAGGAGCCCTCTGCGTGCCGGAGCTCTCCTGCCGCTACAATGGCTAACTGGTCGGCGTACGCGCGCAGTTCGTCCAGGTCGGTTGAGAAGAGGATCACTGCGGCGCCGGCCCTGGCTGCGGACGCAATGCTATCAAGTACGAACTTGCTGGCGCCGATGTCGAGCCCGCGGGCGGGATTCACCGCGATGAGAAGGTCGGGTCGGGCATGCAACGCGCGCGCCACCACAATCTTCTGCTGATTGCCGCCGGAGAGCTTTGAGGTGGTGGTATCGATCGATCCGGCGCGTATATCGTAATCCTGCATCATCTGACGCGCCAGTGCGCGCAGCCGCCCAATGCGCAGCAAACCGCACCGGGCATATTCCGGCTGTGCCGCGGCATCCCACACCAGGTTGATCCAAACCGGCAAATCAACGGCAAGTCCGGCGTGACGCCGGTCCGGTGGTACGTAGGCGACTCGCGGCGGAGCTTTCGAAGGCTCCAAACCCGACCACGAGAGCGAACCGATTTGCGGCCACCGTATGCCGGCCAACAGTTCAGCCAGCTCTGCCTGTCCGTTTCCATCCACTCCGCCAATGCCGTAAACCTGCCCACCAGGCGCGGAGAACGAGACGTTCGTCAGAATGGCGCGTCCGTCTTCGCTCAGTACCGTAAGGTTGGATACGGTGAACTTCCGCGATGATGCACTGTCCGGTTGTGGCGTGATTGTCGCGCCGGCTGGAGGTGGTGCAGTTCCAACCATAGACGCGGCCAATTCGGAGGTACTCGTCTCCTTCATTCGTCCGCTGAAGACGCGCCGACCTTGCCGCAGTACGGTCACGCGGTCGGCTATTGCGGTTATCTCATTCAGCTTGTGCGCGATGAGCAGAACCGAAGCGCCACCATCGCGCAGTTGGCGCAGAACCCGGAATAGCTCGCCGACCTCGTCGACACTCAGAACTGCAGTCGGTTCGTCAAAAATCACGCATCTGGCGCCAAACGCCAATGCTTTTGCGATCTCAACACGCTGCTGCGTGCCAACCGGCAGCGACTCCGTAATCGCTTGTGGCTCCAGCGTCCAACCCAACTCAGCCGCCTTCCGCAGTGCTGGTTTGGCAGCATTGAGCACACCACCGGCGACTCGGCGCTCCGGTGCACGGTTTCCGGGTTGGAGCAGCGCATCCAGGCTCAGGTTTTCGGCTACCGTAAACGCCGGAACGAGGGAGAAATGCTGATGCACCATGCTGATGCCAAGGCGTCGGGCTGCCCTTGCGGAATCGATCTGCGCCGGAATGCCCGCCAGGCGAATTGCGCCCTCATCCGGCTGGATCAGGCCGGCGAGTATATGCATCAACGTACTCTTACCGGCGCCGTTCTCGCCGAGGACGGCGTGGATCTCACCCAACCCCGCTTCCAGGTCAACCGCGTCGAGCGCCTGCGTCTGGCCAAAGCGCTTCGATATGCCCGAGGCCACCAGCCACGGATCGGCGCCACTCGGCTGCGGAGCGACCGCGTTCACGTCTGCTCCTGCGCCCCGTATTCCCTGCTGACCGTGTTCAATTCGCTTGCGGAATCACAAGTTTACCGGTGACAATTGCCTGTTGGGTTGAAGCGAGCCGCGCCTCAAGTCTTGGCGGTATTTCGGTTCGCAGTTCGGGGTTAATTACAAATCCGATCACACCGGATGCCATGTCAAATGGCCGTGAATTCGGTTTGAAGGTACCGTTTTTGGTGGCTTGCGCAATCTGCAGGAAGGCGGCGCCGATATTGATCGGCGCACTTGCCAGAACAACATTGGGCGCCACGCCATTCTGATCACTGTTCGTTCCCAGCGCATAGATGCGGTGTGTCGCCGCGTCGCGCTCCTTTACGGCTTGAAAAACGCCGGCGGCCGCCGCATCCAGGTCCTGAATCACCACGTCGGCGCCTTGATCAATGAGTGCGAGCGTGGCTTGCTTTGCCTTGCCGACATCGTCCCAGTCACCGGTAAAGACAGGTGGCGCCACAATCACGCTCGGGCTGACGGCATGCGCACCGGCCGCGTAGGCCGAGAATACGCTCTCCAGCGGCACAATCTTCTCGGCGCCTACAGCGCCGATTCGCCCACTTTTCGACATGCCGGCGGCGAGCATCCCTTCGAGGTAGGCGCCATCCTCCAGCTTCAGTACAATCGGCGTCGTGTTTACTCCAACCCGTCGTCCGGATGAGATAACGAACAGAGTCTTTGGAAATTCCGACTCCATCCTGATGGCCGCGGACTCGTATTCCGCGCCGTGGCCAATCACAATGTTGTAACCCTGGCTGGCAAAGGCTCGCAGATTCTCCTGTTGAGCTCCCGGCGTAGGCGCTTCAACATTCTCAACCTGTGCGCCCAGTTTCGACTTCAGGAGTTGAAGGCCGGCATATGCGCCGGCATTCCAGCCGTTGTCGCTTGTGGGTCCTGAAGTAATAAGGGCTACACGAAACGCGGAGCTAGTCCCGGCTCCGGCCTTACCGCCTCCAATAGCCGACGCCGGCTGACGCCCGCAGCCTGTCGCAGCAAAAGCCACTGCCGATAGAGTAAACGTAAGGAATAAGCGGCTTGAAGCCATAACGTCTGACCTTCTCTGCATATCGGGCTGGCCGTCCTCCAGTCTGCGCCGTATTTGGCGCGTCAAGAGTCTACCAGATTGCAGACGAGCGTTCAGGCAACACCGCACTTCACGGAGCGACGGTTCGGTGCGGTATCTGGCCGGCAAGCGCCAAGCCGCACGCTGTGACGGCGATTGTGATCACCAGCAGAGAGGGAATACCGCCGATTGCCGCATGCTGAAGTCGCCATACGATGACTCCTCCCAGCCACGGGAATATGGCGGACGGCACGAACAGAAGACTCAGCATTGCGATGAGGAGTGCCCGATCCTCCTCGGGCGCGTGAACCAGGAGATAGTGGTTGGTCGCGATCCACAATGCCCAGCCGAGGCTTCCTCCAAGGAGGAAGAAGACGCCGCAGAATAGCCATACCGACAGGCTTCCTGCCAACAAACCAACCGCCGGTGTTGCCACACATGCCACGGCCACAGCACGGATAGCCGCTGCTGCCCCTCTCCGCTCGGCCAGTACCGTCCAGCAGGGAATCAGCACCATGGCGCCCAAGGCGGCGGCAGCCTGGAAAACGGCTCCCCAGTCGTCACTCAGGCGGTACCTGCTAGCCGCGTACAGCACGTAAAACGGCGCAGCCGCCATGCCGAAGCTGATGAGCATCTGCGCAGCGGCAAGTCGCCGAAATGCCTGATCGGTGCGCACGACGCCGAGGATGCGTGAGCGGTACATACGGAGGGACGGTCGGGCCGGAGGCAGGTGGCCTGATGGTGCGAGCGGCTCGTGGACGAAGGCGATGCCGATCAGCGAGACCATATACATAAAAGCGGCGCCTGCCGCGAGCACCGCGTAGTTTGCAGCGAATGGCAAACGCGGATTGTGGAGAATAGCGCGTACGACGAGGCCGGCGACCAGTGCAACCACGATCCCCGTCAGAATCTGCGTGCCGGCAAAGAACCTTCCGCGAGTTTTGTCGGTGAATGCGCGGGCTACGATCTCCATCCAGAAAACGTATCCCAAACCATCGCCTAACGCCCACAAGCTCAATAGAATCACAACCGCGACCAATGCCTGATGCCGCCCGGAGCTCATGGTCGCCCGCATCAGGGCGAACGGCAACAGCAGCAGTGGGCCGCGCGTAGCAGCGCAGATTGCTATCAGTGCCGGTTTCTGTCGACGCAGCGACGGGGCAAACCAGGCAACAGCCACCTGGAGTCCATTAAAGCCAAGAAACCGGATCGCCGCGAATGCGCCGATGACCACGCCGGAGGCGCCTAGCCGCCGGCAAAGGAGCGGCAGCACGGCATTCTCATCGAGGAATGCCATTCCGATAGCGAACGCGGTCACATCGACCGTCAGCGCGAAGAGGTTGCGCCGCACAACTGCATTGGTGCGCCAGCCGGCGTGTGCATCGCCAGGCGCGGCATCGGAGCCCGGCACTGCCTGAACGGCCGGAGGTGCGTCGAATTGCATGCGGTAAATGTGACGTCACGCGCTAAGACGGCCCGCCTACGAATAGGCGGGCCGGCAAACCGGGCATAGCAGCTACCGGCCTAACCCACTATAAGGACCACCCGAACCACGATCCAGAAGATAACGAGCGGCCAGGAAACATGGAACGGGCGTCCAACACGGTTTCCGGCAGGGCGCACCTGCTCGGTCGAGAGTGGTGTGTTATCCCAGAAGTCCGCCGTGCGTCTTGCTGGCCATGCTGATGAACACGCCAAGGGCTACGCAGCCACCAACCAGCAGTACACCAATCAGAATGATTATCGCCTCAACCGGGTCGAAACCTTTACTGTCACCCACGCGGCGTCTCCTGTTTTGTTAAAGCCGAATAACTTGCGTCCAGCATGCCTTGCGCCGTTATTATAGCCTGCCCGTGGGCGGACGAGTCAAGGCCGGCATCACACCGTCCGGCTGGATCGGCGGTCAGTACTTTCGACCCAGATCTTCGAGGTTAGAGCGTTTGAGGTCTTCAGGCGTCATGGCTATACGGAACTCGCAGTCCGCCTCAAAGCTGAGAAACCATGGTTCAGCCAGGGCTGGGATCTCCGAGGCATGATCTACCTGCACCACCAGTACCGCCCCGCGCGATCCGCTGTGCTCGGTAAAATACGCCGCTTCCGGCTTGGTTGCCTCAAGGATTCTCGTGATCGTTTCGCCGACCGACCCTTCACGCAGCATCGAGTTGAACGGCTCCGGTGGAAGGGTAACGTGCAGCAGCATTCGCATGGTGGACCTCGATGTGGGATGCCTACGGGTGACGGCGATCGCCGTCCGGGACATAGATTACCTGCAAACCGTGCGCTGCGTCGCTCGCTGGAAGTGTGGTGAGAATCCGGCCTGTTGGCAGCAGGTTCTGGCATTAAGGTCAAATCGTACCGCTGCCTCGAGCCACAGCGTCAGCACTTGTCCTATGCCTGGTACGCAGGAGAACGACGCCGAGCCGCCTCAGCAAGGTAACGATGAAGATGCAGCCGCCGGCGAGCGGTTGGCCGTGCGCCTACAGGTCTCGATTCCGTCATCCGGCCTCGTCTCCGCGGAGTGCGACTGTCTGCACGCCCTCTTCGATGCCGGTACCTGCGGTTTTTCGGCCAAGCTCAGCGCAATAAGCATCTCCTCAAGCGCCTTGCCGCTCACCGTCCCACATCATGCATCGCGATGAGCCGTACGTACAGCGTGACGGCCGCCGGCAGCGCTATGACACTTCCCGCAAACCCGTACCGCTTTTGAGCCCTCGGTCAGGTTTTAGTTGAGCCGACGCGCGCGGCGCCATGTGACGACAAACCCGGGTAGAATGGGGCGCGGCGAAAGCCCGCGCGCCCGTAGCTCAGCGGATTAGAGTACCTGACTTCGGATCAGGTGGTCGGGGGTTCGAATCCCTCCGGGCGTATACATTCTGGATCGATTGTATGGATCTTGGCTGCTGCCGGCAACCCTGGCGAACCACCGAGCGTAATCCAAATTGACGGTTCACCCGGTCCACGCCGGTCGGGCCTAAACTCCGGAGGCGATTCGGTTAATTGAGAAGGGAGGCCGCCCATGAAGGCGCTGCCCAAGGTACTGATTCTGGGAGGCAACTTTGCCGGGCTGACCGCGGCCCGATTCATTCACGAACGATGCGGCGAAAGTGTAGAAGTAACGCTCGTCGATCGCAAAGCGGATCTGCTCTTCATACCGAATATCGGTATGGAGGTGTTGGAGGATCGCGACCCGGCGGAGACGATGCGTTTCGACATCGTACCGTTTCTTGACCATGACGGTACCCGCTTCGTTCGCGCTCAGGTCACCGAGATCGACCTCGCAAAACAGTGCGTCCGGGCGATTCCAACCGAGCGCCCGGGCTCTGCAACCGAGACGCTCCGGTACGACTATCTCGTCATCGCGCTTGGGGCAAGATTGGCGTTCGATCATATCGAGGGTTTCGCCGAGTATGGTCACGCAGTAACCGATAGCTGGTATGGCAACAAGCTCCGAGCCTTTCTCCATGGCGGCAGCTATCGCGGAGGGCCGGTCTTCATTGGGTCGGCGCGCTTCCACCAGGGCACTCGCGGGAACCCCGACTGGCTGCCGCTATCCGGCGCCGCCTGCGATGGGCCGCCGCTCGAGACGGCGCTGAGCCTTGCGGCGTGGTTGGAGCACCGTCGCCTCGGCGGTCCGAAGAACATCACGGTGTTCTCGCCGGCAAACGTAATCGCTGAAGACGCTGGGCAGCCCATCGTCAAGGAGTTTTTGGAGATGGCCGGCGGAATGGGCTTCCATTATGAGCGCGATACCCCCGACATTGCGTCGGTTGCCGAAGGCGGAATCACGTTCACTAACGGTAAATCGGTGGAAGCCGAACTCAAGATCCTGCTGCCGGATTGGCGGCCGCACGACTTTATTCGTGACCTGCCGATTGTGGATGAGGCCGGGTTCATCATCACCGATCGGCTGATGAGGAATCCTCAGTACCGTGAGGTATTCGCACTTGGAGACGCTGCCGCCCTCACTGTCCCGAAACTCGGGGCGCTTGGCCACACACAGGCGGAGATTGTTGCCCGCCAGCTTGCAATGGAAACCGGCCAGCTGTCGAGCGAAGAGGCGGCCAAGCCATACTGGCCCCAAATTGTGTGCTTTGGTGACATGGGGCGCCATAAGGCATTCTATATCCACTCCGATGTGTGGTACGGCGGCAGCACCAGCATATTCAAGATGGGGTACATGCTCTACGCGATGAAACTTGCGTTCAAGGAGATGTACTTCCGAACGGGTGGCAAAGTCCCAGGTTGGGGTCTTCCTGTTAGCGAAGTCTTAGCTGATAGTATCCTGTAGGCGCTGTAATCGGTCGGAACGGTAAGCGGCAAGTGCGCCAGATGTTTGCCGCGATTGTCTCAGCCGTCGACGGGCCTGCAGTTATCGTCGACCAGGGATGTGGAACCGTATGAACCTGTTCATTTCCGTGGATATAGAAGGCATAAGCGGTATCGCATCGTTCAGCCAGTGCATGGGTCCGGATGCCGGTCAGGCAGATTGGGCATATGCCCGCAGGATGCTGACGGGCGACGTAAATGCCGCGATTCGCGGCGCCCGTCGCGGAGGCGCGGATCGTGTGGTTGTCAAGGACTCACACGCCGGATGCCGGAATCTGCTCATCGGTGACCTTGAGCCCGGAACCGAGCTGATTTCCGGCTGGAAGGGTCCCGTAGACCTGTACATGATGGAGGGCCTGGATCAGGAGTCGTTTGATGGCGTTTTTCTCGTGGGTTACCACGCCATGGCGGGCACGCTTGAGGGCGCCATGGAGCATGCCTTGAGCGGCAGCATACATAGCTTCACCGTCAACGACGTGCCGGCGGGTGAGATATACGCAAGCGCCGCCATGGCTGGAGATCTGCGCATACCCACGTTGCTGGTAACCAGCGATCAGGCGGGCTGCGATGAAGCGGCCGGCTTACTGCGACGCGTTCAAACGGTTGCTACAAAGCGAGCAATGGCACGCTCGATGAGCTGGCTGCGGCACCCGCATGACACGGTTGCCGAGATTGAAGAGAAGGCGGAGGCGGCAGTGCGCGGGCGTACAGCAGTCGAGCCATTTTCGGTGGTTGGGGAGGTAAAGCTGGCAGCGCGATTTCGGGGCGTGCAGATGGCGGATACGGCAGCAGCGCTGGAGGGTTCGGTGCGCAGGGATGCGTATACGATTGAGGTGTTTGGATCAACCTTTACGGAGGCATACCGGCGATTTGGAGCTGTACTGGCTCTTGCGTCGGTAGGCGCCAAAGTCGGCGACTAGGGCGCCGGATCGTCATTCAGCTTCCAGGCGGATCGTGGCGCGGACAACTCCGGCCCGCTGGTGCCGCACGGTTACCTGAACCTCACCGGCAGTTTGGCTCTCAACCACCCATTCAATCTTGGCGCGTTCGGTACTGGCATCGGTTGTGAATGGTCCCGGTGCGCTCGTCTTGTACGCCCGTCCTTCCAGCTGACCACACTCCATGCGAAGTTTGCCGCTGCAAAGCTTTGCGCCCTGAGGCAACTCGATCTCCGCAACCACGTCACGCACAACTGCGTGCTGCAGCGCGGTTTTTGTAACATAACTGGGTAGCCATCCCGTGTTTTCCACCACGACCTGAACCAGCCACACTCCCGCGCGCAACCGGCGAGCTGTGGCGCTGCGCAACTCCATCAGCGGTGAGATCAGACAGTGAAAGATTGCCCAGTCTGCCAGCGGCGCGATCTCAGCTTCCAGGCAGCATGGCGGAGGATTGCGAAAAGCGTACAGGTAGTCCCATCCGCCAAGCTCGATGTCGCCGAGTTGCGGATGCTTGAAAGGCCGCCAGTCTTGCCATGCTGAGCCGCCCGGCAGTGAATCGGCCCAGGTCAGCATTTTGATATCGTCCTCTGCTGGATGCTCGCGGTACCACTCGATGAACTTGCGGCCGACTATTCCGGCATGTGCTTGTGGCGCCCAGATCTCGCACGTCCATGCAAACACACCCACGTGCTCAAACATCCAGTCGTCGAAAACGCCGGTGATCACCTCTTGAGGGTGGTAGCGGAAGTCGTGGTAAACGCTCGCTGCAGGATAGCCCGTTATCTCTGCCCCGCGTTCACCGATCTTCTGGTAAGTCCAGAGGTCCTCGGCAGGCATCTTCTCGTCCGGCTGGCCGCTGTACGGCCGCAGCAGAACGCCGCTGTGTGTGTGAAATGATATGGCGCCAGTGATGTTAGGATGGTCGGCAATGAACCGCATCAGATTGTAGACTTCCGGCTCGCTCCCGGGGAACGGCCCTGCGCCCCCCTGCTCGAACTCCTGCCGCCAGTCTGCGGGAAAGTTACGATTCAGGTCGAGCCGCTCCTTTGGAGGCTTGACCTTCAGGGTGATACCATCCCAATCGGGTATCAGCCCCTCCGGCATCAGCCGGAAGTACCGGCCACCCGTCTCGGTAGGCTCACGCCGTGTCAAAAGTCGTGGCTCTAGGGCATTGACCTTCCAGGCGCCATTGGGATCGGGGATGCGCATCTGCACCATCCTCCCATCACCATCAACATCCTGAACTTCCAGCCCTTCCAGCGGCTCTTCGTCGTACGGCCAGGGGCGCGTGCTGCTGCGGAGCAACCTGGGCCGCTCCGCAAATAGCTGCTCGGCGCCATCCGGGTTCACGCGCGGCACTATATAGAAAGCCCGGGTATCCAGGCATCGGGATATGCCGGGGTCGGAACCGTAACCACGGAGCAGCTTCTGCAAAAGATACAAGAGGGCTGATGATGGCGATACCTCCGTTGCGTGGATGTTGCCATCGCACCAAAACGCCGGCTTTTCAGATGCGGGGCCGGTAGCACTGTTAGTCACCGTGGCCAGCAATACGTCTCGACCCTCGTAGCTGCGTCCGATCGAGGCAAGTGAGAGCAGAGCGGGATACTCACGAGCCAGCGCTTTCAGGATGCGTGTAAGCTCGTGGTACTTGTAGTAACAATCAAACCGAATCTTTTGCGGCACGGTCGTCCCCCGGCGCAGCCGATGATTGGCAGCTAGCTGGCAAGTTCCGTTCCTGGCGTACCGCTTCCTTCACCGGACGGTCAACTGCCGCTGAAGCCGGCTGTTAAAATGTGCCCGGCGAGTCGCACTGAGACGGAGCGCGAGCTGCGGCCGCGACTGCCGCGGTGCTTCCGACACTCTCGCGCGGTACTGAGTGACAGCCCATCTCCGGTGGCGCTGTGACGGGCGGCGGCGGGAGGACCTCCTACGGAGGCGGAACGCCCTCAGGCTCCGACTGTTCGGTTTTTGCTGGATGCAACTTCCGTTCAATAGATTGCGCCACCGCAATCAGGTCTGATGGGGCCGGCCGTACCCGGTCGTTCGGGTTGATGTATGCGAACGCAATACTGGCGTCGCCTCCTACAACAAACGTGGCCGCTCTCAGGACAGTACTGCCGGTATACCGACCCGCATAGAGTTTGGCGGCATCGCCGGTCTTGTCCGACAGAAAGGTAATCCATTTGAGCTTGTACCGGTCACGCATCTGCTTCTGCGCCGCCGGATCCTCGTTGGATATCGCGAAAACCTGAGCGTGCGTTTTGAGAATGCCGGATTTGGATAGCCCAACCTGAGCCATCTGCTGATTGCAGTACGGTCACCAGATGCCACGGTAAAAGATCAGGATCACAGGGCGTTTGCCAAACTGGCGGCCCACAGTTACGCTCTTACCGTCCACCGCGGGCAACGTGAATGAAGCCGCCTTCTTTCCAACGAACCCTTGCGTGTAATCGGGCGGCTTCGGTGGAGGTTGCGGACTCTGTACGGCGGTCTGGCACGCGGAAGGCATGCATGTGACGAGCAGCGCGGTCGCGGCAAGCGCCATGTTAACCACGCATTTCACGGCGATTCCTCCATTCTGGACCATAGATTGACCGAACTGTACGGCGGTATTTCGCTGCCCTTGGACCGCTTACCTGCGTGCGCGGCATAGTCAACGCAAGTAGGGCCGCTGCCAGGTCTCAACTACTGTGCGCCGTCCCCCAGCGCAGCGGGGATCGTGATGGAGCCCGGCTTGGCGCGTCACGCGAAGCCCTTTGACTCGTCCATATGACTTGCGGTACAGACCTCCTTTGGAAGCTGAAGTCGCAGGAGCAATCAGCAATAGTGCTCGTTCCCGGCGGCAGCTCAAGCGCCACTGCCTGTGAATTTGCTCACGATGGCGTACACAGGCGGCCCGAAGTGAAACGATACCGCGCGTGAGTGTGTCTAAGTAGATGTTTCCACCCGGAGCGCTGGGCAAGTGCCGCCGCAGTAGCGAGGCGGCCTTATACCGGGCAGGAAGGAGATGCGTTATGGCGGCGGCGAAATCAGATGGCAGTTCGACGGCAGCGCTCCCACCGTGCGATCACCGCGAATTCCAGCGACTCATTGAGCGCACTAAGCGCCAAGCCTATAACATGGCATACCGCATGACCGGCAATCGGGAAGATGCAGAGGACCTCACGCAGGAGGCCTATTTACGCGCGTATCGCTCCTTTGGCACCTACAACCGACAAATGCCGTTTGAGAGCTGGTTCTTTCGCATCCTCTCCAACCTCTTTATCGATCTGGTGCGTCGCAAGCCGAAAATCCGACCGCTCTCTCTCGATCAGCCCGTTTCCGATGAGGAATCCGACACGAATCTGATCCTTCAGGTCGCCGACGAATCGGCAAATCCGGAGCATCAGGTACTGGATGCGATGCTCGATGAGAACCTCCAGGCGGCACTCGACTCGCTGCCGGATCCGTTTCGCATCGCCGTTCTGATGTGCGATGTGGAGGGAATGAGCTACGAGGCGATCGGGAAAGCAATGCACTCCTCGATCGGGACCGTCCGATCGCGAATCCATCGCGGAAGAACGCTGTTGCGGAAGCGTCTTGCGGCGCCTACGCCGGCAAAGCGTGGACTGCGTGCGCGCCTCAAACCGTTGATCCCTACGGACTCGGGAGAGCGATCCGGAACGCCCGAGCCGGCCTGACTCGTTCACGTCGGCGGACCATTTGTACGTCTCCATGGCCGATCGTGCGTTGGTGCGGGTAACATTCTCCCTGCACTGATACGGATGGGCAGCTAGCTTGGCATGCTCGCCGTCCGCAACCACGCACCGTGCCAACACGCTTTGTAGATACCCACTGTCACCTGAATGCGCCTGAGTTTACGGATGACTGGCCGGAAGTACTGGCACGGGCAGTGGATCTTGGTATGGCGGCCGCCATCGTGGTGGCTTATGACCAGCTTAGCGCTGAGCGCGCACTGGCCCTGGCAGCTGAACACCCGGAGAGGCTCTGTGCATCGGTGGGCATTCACCCCGACGCCGTTGCAGAGTGGCAGGCGTCAGAGAACTGGGTACGTGGTATCGCTCGCTCCGGCGCCGTAGTGGCTGTTGGCGAAGTCGGTCTGGATCGTGCTCGTGGCCAGCTGCTGGATAGCCAGTTACCAGTTTTTGAGGCGCAGTTGGCGATCGCCGAAGCGTGCCAACTGCCGCTAATTGTACACTGCCGCGATGCCTGGGTTGAGCTTCTCGAGGTCATCGAGCGCTGGGAGGGCCGGGTGAGTGGCGTCTTGCACTGCTTTACAGGCAGTGTGGACGACGCCAGACGCGCCACCAATGCCGGGTGGTATCTCGGTTTCGGCGGGATCGTTACCTACCCAAAAGCCGAAAACGTTCGCGCGGCGGCTGCTGCAGCGCCCGCGGCACACATCCTGCTGGAGACCGATGCGCCGTGGCTGGCGCCTGTTCCAAATCGCGGCAAGCGCAATGAGCCGGCGTACATTCCTGCAGTCGCGGCTGCGTTGGCGGAACTTCGTAACGAACCCCTTGAGCAACTGTATCACTCTACAACCGCAAACGCCGCGGCGTGTTTTCCAGCAGCTGCACGGATTATGAGCAGCGCATGAACATCCTTCTGATTGTGGTGGATACGCTTCGAGCAAGCCGGTTGGGCTGCTATGGCTACCCGCTGCCGGTCAGCCCACGTATCGATGCGCTCGCTCGAGAGGGACTTCTGTTCGAGAACTGCATTGCGCCCGGTATACCGACAACACCGGCGCATACCACGCTGTATACCGGTCTGCATCCAATTGAACACAACATCGTGTCGCACGGTGGAGCGGTGGATCTTGACAGGAAGATCGACGTACTACCGGAACTGCTTCAGCAGACCGGGGTAACCACCGCCGCTGTGGACAATCTGGTGGATATCAAGCCCTGGCTGGGCCGTGGCTACGAGTTCTACATCAATCCGTCGTTTCGACACAAGCTGCGCCTGATGATTACGGCCGAAGAAGTCAACGCCCGCGCGATACCGTGGTTGATGAGCCACTCACGCGAGTCGTTCTTCCTGTTTGTCCACTACTGGGACCCACATACGCCATACGCTCCGCCCACCGGGTACGAGCGGTTCTATCCGAAGAGCCGCGACCGGTTTTCCGCCCAGTTCAACTCCATGGAGCGGTTGAAGGAGCAGCCCCTGTGGCGTATGTTTGGCGATATCTGGTTCAACAAGCTGGGACCCGTAACCGATGCCGACTACGTGTCATCACTGTACGATGCCGAGATACGGTATGTGGACGACGGCATCGCGGCGCTGTTGGAAGCCCTGGAGGCCAGTGGCGCCGCGGACGACACGATGGTTGTGCTGGTGGGCGACCACGGCGAAAGCCTGACAGAGCACGATATCTACTTTGATCACCATGGGCTATATGAGGACGTTGTGCGCGTACCGCTCATTATCCGCGCTCCCGGTAGGGTGCGCGCCGGCAACCGGCATCCAGGAATGGTCTCGCACATCGACGTCGCCCCGACCATAATGGCCGCCGCCGGTGGGCCCGTATCACCGGCGATGAGAGGCAGGGACTTGTTGGCGGGCTCATTATCACCAGACGAGCCAATCGTATGCTGTGAATGCACCTGGCAGGCAAAGTGGGGTGTTCGTACTTCAAACCGCAAGTACATCGAATCGCGCAAACCCGACCACCACAATATGCCGTTGTACGAACTGTACGACCTGGTAGCCGATCCAAACGAACAAGTGAACCTTGCTCCGAACAGGCCGGATGAGGTGCAGCAATGGCACACGTGGCTGAATGAGTGGATTACACACGCCTTAGAGAGATGCGGGCGGAGTGAGGATCCGCTGGAAGCGCAGGAATTGACCCTGGGAAAGCGCTGGTACCGATAGCCGCGTCAGGGGCTTCGCCGAAGCACGAACATACTCTCTTCCACGGGTGCTGCTCCAAACTCCGGTTGCTGTCCCTGCTCAAGCATTGACTCGCCGCCGCGCTGATGGGAAGCAACTCCAATGGTTGGCTCCGGTACCTGCGATTCCTCGTCCGTGCCTGGTTCCGTTCGGCTGCGGCTCAACTGCAATTTGCGAAGCATCTGTTTTAGCTCCGCCACGTTCGAGGAACGGGAGATTGCCTCTCCCTCGCTCACGGTGTTCTCCATCACCAACTGGAGCAGTGCCTGGTTCATCGTGCGCATGCCCCAGTAACCGTCTTCACCATCCTGACGCATCATTCCATAGAGGTCGCCATGTTGGCCATCTGCCAGTAGATGCTCGATCGTGGGGTTGACTACCAGCATCTCCAGAGCCGCGGCAAGCGCGTGACCCGATAAGCATGGCAGCAGTTTCTGCGAGATGACGCCGCGGAGCGAAACGCTGAGCCGCTGCCATAAAAGCGGTCGCTCGGCCGGCGGATACAGGTTCGCCACACGTTCGATGGTCTCGCAGGCGCCGGCCGTGTGCAGCGTTCCAAATACAAGGTGCCCGGTCTCTGACGCTTGAAGGGCTACGTCCAGCGTACGCTGGTCGCGCACTTCTCCCATCAGAATCACATTCGGTGTTTGGCGCAGTACCTGCTTGAGAGCCTCTTCATAGGAGTGTGTGTCAACCCCGACCTCGCGCTGGCTGATCATCGCCAGCTTGTCCTGATAGACATATTCGATCGGGTCTTCCAGCGTGATGATGTTCACCGCGAAGTGCCGATTGATATGCTCGATCATGGCCGCAAGCGTCGTGGATTTCCCGGATCCGGTCGGACCCGTCACCAGCACGAGACCGTCGCGGTATTCCGTCAAGCGCGATACCGCCTCAACCGGTATCCCGACCTCATCCAGAGTGCGCACGGTAAGTGGCACCAATCGGCAGGTGGTTGCCACAGAATCGCGCTCAAAGTAGCAGTTCTGGCGGATACGCGCCACACCCGGAACTGTGAACGACAGGTTCATCTCCAGATGCTCGGCAAAGCGCTGTTGCTGCGCATGCGACATCTGCTCCTCCGCAAGCGCTCGAGTCTGTTCGGGCGTAAGCGCCGCTCCTTCTGACTTCGAGATCTTGCCGTAACACTTGAAGCCCGGCGGGGAACCGGCTTTTAGGAACAGATCGGACGCGCCCATGCTCGCTGCCTGAGCGATGAGTTCCAGTAGTGTGGGAGATTGCACGTTTGCTGAGTTGTTGGAGTCCGTTTGCATGCTCGGCGTTATCTCTCGGACGCAGCCGCTGGTTGGCTCGTCACGCAGGGTCATTGAGTCCCGACAAACAAGATGTGCATCTGCTGGCCGGAATGCTCCGCGCCAGAGTACCGTAGTGGCGATAAGCCGAGCGGGAATAGTGCCCTAACGTTCGGAATCGGCAGCCGGCGCGTTGGCGCGGCTCAGCCGCACGCCGGTCAGCTCATCGAGCCTGCGCAGCGCCGAGTACCGGTCGATCAAAGCCGACAGGGAGTACCGTTCCGCCAGCACGTGCACCGTGAGCAGCACGAGTACCGCCGCGATGCGAACGGAAACCGGCAGCGTCAGGAACCCGATGCCAATTGCAGCGCCGAGCGAATTGCTCCCCACATCGCCCAGCATCAGTAACGCCTTGCGGTCGTAGAACCACTCCAGGAGAGCCGGCACGGCCAACACGGCCAACGGCAGGAGTCTCCCTAGTTGGGTGGGACAAAGCAGCCACACAGCGACGCCGGTGAAGCACGCCATCCCGATAAATGCCGCGGTGGCGCGACCCGGTCGGACGTCGAGCAGGTTGATAACATTGGCGCTCAATGCGATGAGCAGGCTGTTCAGAACCCACACGGCCGCCGAAGGCGGCACGAATTGCCGTGCGATCCATAAAGCTGCGGCAAGGCCGCCGACGGCCTTTACAAGGCCGGTTGTTATGCGCCGCTCCTGCACCAGCGCGCGCAGGTGGCCGCGGATGCCGCGTGCGCGGCTGTCGCCGAGCCAGTCGTCAATGAGTCCCAGCGTGCCGAACAGCACCAGCGCAATGATCCAGAGGGAATATGAGGGGGCAGCGAGACGTGGCCAGTCGGAGAGCGTCGCAAGGATGAGAGAGGCGGTTCCGACCACCACGATTCCTGCGGCTATCGGTACAGGTTCCCCCACGAAGTTGGGTCGAACGGCTTCTGCATGCAGTGCAGCACGACGGAACGCAGGTAAGCCCGCGATCAAACAGAGGGCAGCGGCGATCGTCGTAGCCCAGATCACTGTTTGTTCGCCCCCCGCGAGCGGCGCCGTCTTGGGAGCGCGGCAAGCCCAACCGCGACGGAAACATCGACAAACTGACGCGCGCGGTGCCTCCAACCGGCGACACTGTTTCCGGTGACGCGATGCGTGAAGTCAGCCTCGACCTCCACAACCCGCGCGCCGCGACGCAAGGCGTCGATCGTCGCGGCGACTTCAACGCCCCAACCACGCGGCAGGCGCTCCGGCAGCATGCAGCGACGGATCGCACGCTGACCGCTGAGCGGGGCGACTGCCGTGAAGCCCGTCAGCCGGCGTATACCCCATCGCGCGAGGCGCACCACCATCCCGCGTCCGCGTCTCGGCCCTCCGCTCCCCGGCAAAATCGCGATCGCAAGATCGGCTTCGCCGGCTTCAATTGGCCGGAGGAGCTCGGCGACCGCCGCGACCGACTTTCCAAGGTCGGCATCTAGAAGGAGCGCCGTGTCCTCGTCGATCAACGGGATGCCCGCCATCAGCGCAGCTCCTTTGCCGGCATGACGTATGGATATTACACGCGTGGCGCCGGAGGCGCGGGCCACCTCGACCGTCGAATCGGTCGAGCCATCATCCACGACCAGAATCTGTGTGATGTTGGCGGTCAGTGCGGCTAGCGCGCGAAGCGTCTCTCCGATCCGCTCCGCTTCGTTCCAGGCCGCGATCAAGACGGTGACGCGTGGGCCGGCAAACACCTGAACGTCACCGCGATTTGCTTGAGGCGGCATCAGTACTATGGTGCAGCTGGGTCCGGCATCAGTTGGTGCGCCGTCGGCTTAACGCCGAAGTCATCGGGATCGCGCTTGAACGAGAGAACCAGCGAGGTTTGACCAATAACCGTATCCACATCGTCCACGGTAGCCAGCTGGAGGCCCGCCGCATGGTATGCCGCCACGTCCGACACCGTCGCTGACTCCGGCTCGGCCATTGTTACCGTGATGCCTGAATTCTGGAGACCGCGGACCAAGGGTGCGTCGATTTCGTCGATGCGGCCGGCATCAGCCTCACGACCGCCGCCCACAATCACCGCGTCATGGCAGCCAATCGAAAAATCTGTGTCCGCATGCGTCGTCACCATCCCGACCGACACGAGGCTCGGCAGCAGCGCTCGCTCTGGATTGTCGCCATGCGCCACGATGTTTGCGAGCGCGGTTACCAACTCCTGCCGCGAGGCGGGGGCTTGCGACCCAGCACGGCTGATCGTGGCCAATCGTCGAGCCACGTCCGAATCGTCCCCGGAGGCTCGGGTACCTAGCGTCATCACGCCGGTAACCGTGGCGCCCGCCTGCTCAAGTGTATCAGCCACCGAGGCGCCCGTATCCGGGTAGTCACCGGTGATAACAACCGCAATTCGATACCCGGTGAGTTTGTTGACCAAAAACACCGGCGAAACCCGTGTAGCATAGGTTTTGTATGGTTCCAATTGCGTCGTTTGCTGCGTCAGCGTGCGACCGAGGTCCGAGATGGCATTCGCCTGCCGTGCGGTAACGGTTGGCGAGCCGTACAGCCCTCCAATCAACAGACCCACCGCAAGTGCGAAGAAGATCGCCGACACGGTGATCACGTGATACTTGAATCCAGGTCCCAGCTTTGCCTCCAGAATACGCGGACCGCACCTACCGAGATGATATACGGAGCCACACGGAAAGTGTTTCGAGCAGGTTGCGGCCCATTGGCGATGTACCCAAAACGGCGAGTACGGCGCTACCGGCAGCTACCACCACAAGCGCCATCTCCCGAAACCGAGGATGATGGTGCGCCCAAAGTCTTCCGATGCCCTTTGCGTCTACTAACTTGGAGCCGATCCGCAGGCGGGTAAGAAACGTGCTGGCCATTCCCTGACGACCCTTATCCAAAAAATCTTCGAGGGAAAAGTGTGTGCCAACCGCGACAATCAGCGTGGCCCCCAACTCGTCGGCAAGCAACATGGCCGCGTCCTCACTTGTTCCTGCCGCGCGCATCACGACGGCATTCAGACCCAGGGCAAGCACTCTCGCCATGCCCGGTGCTCCGCGCGGATCACCCTCCTTGTAAGCATGCACCACCAGTTCAGCGCCACACTTTAGCGCTTGATCCGAGATACTGTCCATATCGCCGAGGATGATAGAGGGTTTCAGCCTTGCGTTCAGCAGGGCATCTGCTCCGCCATCAACGGCCAGCAGCACCGGATCGGAGTCGCGCAGGTACTCCTTCAGCATGGCCAGGTCGGCAGCGTGGCCCTCGCCGCGGACCACAATCAGTACGTGTCGGCCCTTTATACGTGTCTGGAGCTTCGGCACGCTCAACGCGTCAAACAGCAAGCTTTGCTCGGCGTTCAGAAATCCAAGCGTATTGCGCGCGAAGTGATCAAGCTCACCACGCAGATTCTCCCGCCCACGCTGCATCAGCTCCTCAATCGACGCCGCGTTAAGCAGGTTCCCGGTCAGCCTTACGCCCGATGCAGTAACCAGTTCGTTGCCGACCAGTCCGCCGATGATGCCATCCGGCAGCGCCGTGAATGCCGCGTCGCCCACATTGTCGAGAATCGGGATACCGGCTTCCGAGAGAACTGCCGGGCCTCGGTTCGGATATCGGCCGGTAATGCTGATGGCGGCATTCACAACCGCCGACGGGTGGCGATCGGCCAGAGCCTGCGCAGCGGTAGCATCCAGGTCTGGGTGGTTGATGAGAGCAATGTCGCCGGGTTGCAGCCGCAACACCAGATGTTTGGTTCTCGCGTCCTTCCGGATCACCTTACCAACAGCCGCCAGTGTCATAGAGGAGATGCCGCCTCCCGGCGATCGAGCGGAAGTGAACGCGCTATCATAGTGCAACCGGCGCGTGATGTCAAATACCGCGGCCTCCCGCTCGGGTAGAATAGGGCGTGGGGCACGGAGACCTGTGCAGCTTGGATGCCAGAAGTGATGCAATCCTTATTCAAGGGCTGGAGTTTTACGGATACCACGGCGCATCCGACGAGGAGCAGGAGGTCGGCCACCGCTTCGTCATCGACGTGGTATTGGAGGTGGATCTTTCGGTAGCCGGGAAGTCGGACGCCCTTGCTGATACGGTGAGTTATGCCCGTGTCGCCCGGCGACTGGTAGAAGTAGGAACGCACGACAAGTACCGGCTGGTGGAGGCGCTCGCCGAAGGTTTGTGCCAAATGGTGCTGCTGGAATTTCCGGGCGTAAACGCTCTGGAACTGTGCGTAAGAAAGTCGTATCCTCCGGTAAATATGATCGTATCTTCAGTAGGTGTACGGATTTACCGGTCCCGCTGACCGGCGCTCCGGTTGGTGGTAAGGTTCGGTTCGGCAACCAGGGAGCAGCATCCCTGACACATATGGGCGATGTCAACATCTCCGTTCTGTCGCGGCCTCCAGCCGGACGAACTGCTCGCCCTGGAGTTCATTCCCATTATGCTTCAGCTCCCGCTTCCGGCGGAGATCACGGCGCTTGATGCCACAGCGACGTCTGAGCGAGTTCGGCGCGTTCGCGCTGAGTTGGCCGAGCGCGTGATCATTCTCGGACACCACTATCAACGCGACGAGATCGTTCGATGGGCGGATTATACGGGAGATAGCCTTAAGCTATCGCAGCTCGCTGCCGCGCATCCGGAGGCTCCGTGGATCGTCTTCTGTGGCGTGCACTTCATGGCGGAGACGGCCGACATCCTCACCACCCCAGAGCAGACAGTGATTCTCCCGAATCTGAATGCCGGCTGCTCCATGGCCGATATGGCAGCCGCCGGGCAAGTGGAGGCCTGTTGGCAGACACTCGGCAACTGGCTGGATGCAGACGGCATTGTGCCGGTTACCTATGTCAACTCCACGGCCGCGATCAAGGCGTTCGTCGGGCGACACGGCGGAGCGTGCTGCACCTCGTCGAACGCACGGCAGGTTCTGGAGTGGGCACTTGGTCGCGGTGACCGCGTTCTCTTTCTTCCGGACCAACACCTGGGCCGGAACACCGCGGTGGACCTCGGCCTCAACCCGGAAGGAGAAATGGCCGTGTGGGCGCCTAGTCTTCCGGATGGCGGGTTGACCGCTGCTGACGCACAACGGGCGCGGATCCTTCTGTGGAAGGGCCATTGCTCGGTTCACGCTCGGTTTACGGTAGAGCAGATTGAGCAGGCGCGTTTGACGAAACCAGGCTGCCGAGTCATCGTGCATCCGGAGTGCCTTCTTGCGGTGGTTCGCGCAGCCGGGGAATCCGGCTCGACCGAGCGGATCATCGATGCGGTTGCGAGTTCTGCCCCGGGCACCACCTGGGCGATCGGTACGGAAATCAATCTCGTCCGGCGGCTCGCTCAGCAGCATCCCGATAAGGAGATCTTCTGCCTCGACCCGGTTGTATGTCCCTGCTCCACTATGTATCGCATTCATCCGCACTATCTTCTATGGGTGCTGGAGGAACTGGCTGCGCAGCGGGTTGTAAATCCGATCCGCGTGGCCCCGCTGGTGGCAGCCGACGCTCGCGTTGCGCTGCAGCGCATGTTGAGTTTGAGCCGGCCGTTACCCGAGCTCGCGCTTAGCCGGTGATACATGGACGGTGCGCTCACGCGTGATCAGCACCGAGCCTGCCGGCGCGCCCTTGGGTTTACGAACATACCGACGTTCGGTAATGTCTACGGCTACAAAGGCGGCGTGCTTCTGCTCACTGTGCAGTGCGCACTGAACCGCCGCAAATTGGATCGTGTCGGCATCGACGCCCTCCGGATGTCCGTTGGTGCGGATAATGACATGCGCGCTGGCTCCGGCGCGCACGTGCAGCCACAAGTCGGATGGTCGCGCCAGCCGCGTGGTGAGCAAGTCGTTTCCGGTCGCGGAGAGGCCGACCAGTACTTGGTAGCCGCCTGGAGATGTCAGGCTCCGAACTTTGCCGGGCACCCCGCCTGAGGCGCCCGACGTCGGCGTTGCGCCACGGGCGTCCCGCGCGCTGCCTGGGAGATCGCCGGCCACAAGCAGTTCCTGAGCAGCCGATTCCCGTTCTCCGGCGGCTAGACACGCGAGCGCAGACTCCAGTCTTTTAATCCGTGCGGTCAGCTCATCAGAGCGGCTTGCGGCCATGGCGCGTGTTCGCACCATTTTGCGCGCCCGATCGAATGCCCGCTTTACGTTCTCGCCTGGCGAGAGCTCTGGGTCCAGCTCGACGCTTCGTACGTTTTCGGTTCCGGACGAATAGTCGACGACGCTCACCGCGTCGGAACCCGCTCGAATCTGCCAGAGGTTTGCCGCCAATAGCTCCGCGAGCGCCTGCAACTCGTCCGCCCTTGTGGATTCCGCAATGTCAAGCTGAGATGCCGCCAGAGCCCGTGTTGAACGCTTCAACGCAGTTTCCAGCACAAAGGCAAACGGCTGCTTCGTCGCCTGCGCTGCTTGTGCACCAGCGGGCTGTGCGCGTTCGAGAGCCTCGCTGATGGTGGATACTCGCTCCACGATGGCGCCGGCCAGCGGCGCTGGTTCAAAGGCAAAAGCGTGCACGACTCCGTCTGGCGCGGACCGTTGTATCCAGCCGTACGTTGGCGAGCCGAGCGCAGCTGAGACGATCCGCGAGATGGCCTCGACGATATCAGGCGACTCACATTCCGCGCCGCATCGCCAGGCTGCAGCGTTCGCTGGCGCATCGGCCAAACCAAGCTCACGACAGGCGTTTTGGATTCGTTCAGCAACCGTAGCGCCTGCTGCCCGGCTGACACAGAGTTGAATACTTTCACCTGTCAGAGCCGGTCGGATGCCTGGGAGAGGTTGATACCGGAGTCCAGGCCAGATTGCCCTGCTGGATGGCGCCCGTGCCTGCCGCTTGCGCGCTGCGTCGATGATGGTTCGCTGTTCGGTGACCAGGATCGCATTGCTTCTCGGGCCGGTCATCTCCAATACCAGTCTCCATGTTCTTCGTTCACCTGAAGTGAGTTCTCCGGAAAAGGCAAACTCAATAATCCGGTCGAAACCCGGCTGTGAAACGGAGGTTAGCTGCCACCCGTTCAAGCGGTTACGTAACTGCGCGGCGAAGCCCTGTGACCTGGGCCACTCCTTTGCGTGGTCGGCCGGGATCCTGTGCGTGCGACAGGTTGCAGCGTCCAGCGAGACAAGCACCCACGCCATTGTCCTATCGAGCGCAAGGCCCAGCGCGAAGTTGGTTTCGTTGAGCGATCGTGCTGACTGTACAGCGCCGCCGACCAGGCTCGACTCGAACTCCTGTGTAACCGCAGCAGCAGTTACATTGTCGAATATTGCAGTGGAATTCAGGATTGCACCGTTTGGCAGCTTCGTGACCGGGAGTCACGATACGTGGCTGTGCTATAATGCACCCAACCTATTGTGGCTTGCGATACACCGTCGCAACACCCTTTTTGTCGCGTCAGGAGGACCGCCGGGTGCCGAAAATCGATACCGCAGACTTTCGCAATGGTTTGTCGTTTCTGCTGGATGGTGATCTGTACACCGTCGTGTGGTTCCAGCATCACAAACCGGGCAAAGGCGGCGCGGTAATGCGCTCCAAAATCCGTAATGTACGGACCGGTGCGATTGTGGATAGAACGTTTAATGCCGGCGAGAAGTTTGACCAGGCTATTCTCGAGCGCCGTACGGTTTCGTACCTTTACCAGGACGGCACCGAGTACGTATTGATGGATCCTGACTCTTACGACCAGATTTCGGTAACGGCAGCCGCGTTCGGCGCCACACTGAAGTACCTCAAGGATGGCATGGACCTGACGCTGATTGAACACAATGGTGAGGTCCTGGAGGCCGCGCTTCCGTTCTTTGTTGAGCTCGCCGTAGCCGAAACGGACCCCGGTGTCAAGGGGGATACGGCGTCGGGAGGGTCCAAGCCGGCAAAGCTGGAGACCGGCGCAGTCGTAAACGTGCCACTGTTCGTCAATGTTGGAGATGTCGTAAAGGTAGATACGCGAACCGATACGTATCTGGAGCGCGTGAAGTAGTTTTACCGCGAGTTTGGCGGCTTGTTGCAGTCGCAGTGGGTGGCAGCCGCTGTTTCGCTGCCGACCGGCGCATCCGGAGGGCACTTTCGTGCGAGTGACACAGTCGGGCGGCCGCGGCGGCGACAGCGGCCGGATCATGGAGACGGTGCGCGATCTCTCGGCAAAGGCATTCTCGATTGCCGCCGTCGCCACAATTCTTGTTGCCGGCTACCTCATTTATGGTTTGCTTACCGGCCGGCTTGCCGAAACGAGCGCCATGTCCCATGCGGACCGCGCGCACCTTATCGAGCTCGTAACCAACATCTCGAATCTCCTGACGATCTGTACGTTGGTAACAGTGGTTACAGGAGCCGTATCCTTTTGGGATGTTGATGTACTGGCGTACGGATTTCTGGGCGCCGCGGTGTTCCTCGCTTACGGTCTGCAGTACTGTATTGCTTACCTCAGCCAATCCGGCACGGCTATCCTGCAAGGCGCGGCAGCGCAACTGACGCTGGGCGAAATGCATACGATGGCCCTGGCCCTCGGCGTGCCCGGCCTGATACTGACAGTGTTCCACCTTGCCGCGCGCATCTGGGACGGAATCGCTCACCGTGACCTGTCTCACGTGGAGTATGGCAGGAACGCCACTCGGGAGGCGAACCGAAGCGCCGCTATAGGTGCGCTAGCCAACTGTTGGCAGCTCGCGTTTTGCAGGGAGGGCATACGCAAGAACTGTCCGATCTTCCATGCCCGTACCAAGTGCTGGAAGCAGCGCGTTGGATGTATGTGCGAGGAAAACATTATCCTGCTCTCCATGGGCGGGGGCACACAGACGCCAAAGTCTCTGGAGAACCAAACTACCGCGACCGCAACGGGCTTCGTACCGATCGGCGACTTGATTACGGGTAGTACCGAGGAGGCCAGGAAGAACATTCCCACCCGTGTGGGGCCGCGCGGCATACGCATTCCGGTGAATCCCCACATAACTCCGGCGCAGGCGCGCAATCGCTGTAACAACTGCATCATATACAACGAACATCAACGTCAAAAGTATCAGTTGCTGTCAGCTCCGGTTACGCTCATCGTGCCGCTGCTGGTGTACTTTCAATTCGACCACCTCCGCCTCATGGTTGAGTGGGCGATGCAGCAGCTGGATAACTTGATCGGCCATGTTTCCTTCAGCGCCGGCGTCGATCCGCAGATTGGTGAGAAGTTCGGCTCTCTGCCGATTGAGACGATCATCATCGTATGCCTTTCGCTGGTGCTCATGACCTGGGCTCACCGCCTGCTTGAATACTGCATGTTCAAAATCAAGATATGATGAGCTGTAGATCTCTTCATGATGTGAGCGAGCAATAATGGAAAACAACCTGGAAATGACGGAACTGCATGAGCTGGTTCGGCTGGGCCGCGCGAGTGGTATGCGCGAGGTCACGTTAGCACACGGCGATGCTCAACTTACCGTGAAGTTTGCGGAGCATGAGGCGCCGGGCGCGACCCACACAACGGCGCGCCCTCGCGCCGGTGAGGTGACCCTCACGTCGATTGACGTCGCCGTGCCGGACGGTGAGAATGGTCTTGCCGATGGTCTCGCCGAGGTGCGATCTCCCATGGTCGGCGTATTCCGCCAGGGCGTGAAAGCCGTCGGTTCCGGTTCTCCGGTCGTGCAGGATAAGGAGATTGGCGTTATTGACTCGATGAGCATCCTGAACTCGATTGCAGCGCCGTGCGATGGTGAGATTGTGGATGTGTACGTGGAGGAGGCGATGCCGGTAGAGTACAATCAACTGCTGTATACGGTTCGGCGAGCAGAAGAGGGGTCGTAACCGGCGCACGCTCCGTTTGCACAAACGAGGAAGGTGCCATGCTGAAGCCCGCTGACAATCGATCGCTGAGCGCATTCTCGCTGATCGAATTGCTGGTAGTCTGCGTCATCCTGGTGGCTCTCGGGGCCGGGCTTTCGGCCATGCTCATAGGCCATGCCAAACCAGGATCGCATCAGGCGGCCACTCCGATGGACCGTGCTCAAAGCGTTGTGTGTATGAATAATCTCAACCAGATCCGCGACGCGATCGCGGCCGCCGAGGCCTCGGACCCGAACGGAGCGCCGCCAGCAACGCTTGCTTCCCTGAAGCTGCCCGTGGAGATGACGCAGTGCCCTCTGGACCATTCGCCTTACAAATACGACCCGGTAACCGGACAGGTCCATTGCACATATCCAGGGCACGAAAAGTACTGATCGAGGTTGCATTGAGCGCTCAACCCTGTGCCCACAAATGTAACGGCGGGTTCCCTCCTTTACGCCGTCATGTTTAAGAAGGTCCTGATTGCGAACCGTGGTGAAATCGCGGTTCGCATTATTCGTGCCTGTCGCGAACTGAAGATTCGTAGTGTGGCTGTATACAGCACGGCGGATGCAGATTCTCTGGCGGTTTCGATGGCGGATGAGTCGGTTTGCATTGGGCCGCCGCCCCCGCGTGACAGCTATCTGCATGCTCCGAACATCATCAGTGCAGCGCATATAACCGGCGCCGAAGCCATTCATCCGGGGATCGGGTTTCTCTCCGAGCGTGCGAGTTTTGCGGAGGCATGCGAAGCCTGCGGCGTGAAGTTCATCGGGCCGCGAGCGCTCGCCATGGAGCGCATGGGCGACAAGGCCAGCGCGCGTGATGCCATGAAGGCGGCTGACGTACCGGTCGTGCCCGGCACGGGTGCGATATCGACTGAAGCTGAAGCCGTGCAGTTTGCGCAGGTCGCCGGTTACCCGATTCTGATCAAGGCCGCCATGGGCGGCGGCGGCCGCGGTATCCGGCTGGTACAGAACGACGAGGAGTTACCACGCGCCATTGAGATGGCCCGGTCGGAAGCCGCCTCAGCATTCGGCAGTCCGGACGTCTATTTGGAGAAGTATGTGGAAGAGCCGCGCCACATTGAGGTGCAGGTCCTCGCCGACGAGCACGGTCACATCATCCATCTGGGCGAACGCGAGTGTTCCGTTCAGAACCACCGGCACCAGAAGATTGTAGAAGAGAGCCCGGCGGTGCAGTTGACGCCGGCGCAGCGCGCCCGGATCGGCGAAGCGGCGGTAAAGGCTGCGCGCGCCGTTGCGTACAGCAACGCGGGCACGGTGGAGTTCCTTATGGATCGGCGTGGCGATTTCTACTTCCTCGAGATGAACAAGCGCCTTCAGGTAGAGCACTGCGTCACCGAAGCAATCACCGGTATCGATCTCGTGAAGGAGCAGATCCACATCGCTGCCGGCGAGCGCTTGAAGTACCGGCAGAAGGATATCCACTTCTCTGGGCACGCCATTGAGTGCCGCGTAAATGCCGAGGACCCGGCGAACGGTTTTGCTCCGAGCGCAGGCCGTATCCGGTCGTTCCAGATGCCCGGCGGTCCAGGCGTGCGCGTCGACAGCTGCCTTCGCAACAATCTGGAGGTACCGCCATGGTACGATCCACTGATCGCCAAGATCATCGTTGTGGATAAAGACCGCCCGCTTGCAATTGCCCGAATGGTGCGATGCCTCGCGGAGGCGCAGGTCGACGGAGTGCATACGAATCTGGAATTGCTCAAGACCATAGTCAGTAACGCGTTTTATCGACGGGGCGATATCACCACCGACTTTCTACAGCGGCGGATTCTCAATAACACGGGAGCGACACATTGATCGAGACTCTAAAGGGCCGGATCGTTTTTCTCATGGCGGTCGCGACAGCGATAGTGTCGATGGCTGCCACAAAGCCGGCACGCGCCGACGGCAAGTTCTATCTGCATAACGGAGACCGCGTGGTCTTCTATGGAGACAGCATCACCGAACAGCGCCTGTACACCACGTATGTGGAGAGCTACTGTGTTACGCGTTTTCCACACGAGCACTTCACGTTCATCCACAGCGGGTGGGGTGGAGACCGCGTCACCGGCGGTGGTGGCGGGCCAATCGACACTCGCCTGCAGCGTGACGTGGTGGCATACCATCCAACTGTTGTGACGATTGATCTGGCGATGAACGACGGTGGTTATCAGCCGTTCAACACCGGCCTGTTTCGAGTGTTCGTTCAGGGATACCGGCACATTATCGACGTTCTGGAACGTGACCTGCCGGGTGTGAGAATCACACTGCTGGAGGCGTCTCCATTCGATGATGTGACTCGAGCGCCGAGCTTTGCTGGTGGCTACAACGCGGTGCTGGAGGCGTACGGCGATGCGGTCGCCGAGCTGGGCCGCGAGTACCATCTTACGGTGGTGGACCTCAACGCACCACTTGTTGGCGCTTTGGCGCGCGCACTGGTCGCCGATCCGAGCGAGTCGCAGCATATCATTCCGGATCGCGTCCATCCGCAGGCCGGAGGCCACGCGATTATGGCTGCCGCGCTTCTGGAAGGCTGGAACGCACCTGCCCTTGTTGCCAATACGCATATTGACGCGGCATCGGCCCGCGCGATATCCGCCGAAGGCACGTCGATATACGATGTCTCGTTCCAGAATAACAAGCTCCGGTTTCGTGAATCCGACCATTGCCTGCCCTGGCCGCTGGATACTGCGGCGGGCAATCCCGACATGGCGCTGGCGATGCAGTGCAGTCCATTTGAACGCGACTTGAATGAATATCGCCTGCAGGTCACCGGCCTGCCGCAATCTGTCGGCTCATGGCAGATCGTCGTCGACGGCAAGCCGGCCGGTGAGGTTTCGCGCCAGGACCTGGAGCGTGGCGTTTCGCTCACCAGCTTTCCGGATCTGCCGGCAAACCAGCAGGCGGCCCAGGTGCTCGCGCTCACGCGCAAGCACAACGACATCCACTGGCAGCGCTGGCGCGTGGTGCAAACGCCACATGCCGTAAACGGCGTGCAGGTGGATGCAGCCACTCAGGCTGAGATGGATCGACTGGATGCTCAGGAAAACGACGTTGTGGTTCAACAGCGTGCAGCAGCGCTACCGGTCGGGCATAACGTGACGCTGCAGCCGGCCCCAGCAGCCGCCGGCTGAGCGTCGCAGCGCCTCAATTGGTGAAACCACAGCGGTTGCCGCCAGTCTATAGAGGTGGTTGCCCTGCGCCATCGATGCACGTACCGCTGCACGGTGGCGGCTACGCGTGTGCGTGCGCTGCCGTTCGCCAACTTTTTGCCATCAGGTGATCGCTTAATGCCGTTTTATGTACTCCGTTCCTCGCTGCTCACCGGGTTGATCCTGCTCGGGTCTACGGCCGCTTTGGCACAGGTGCCCCAGGCGATGCCGCCATCGCCCGCTCCGGGTCCCAATCGCGCCGCTCCCACACCGGCCCAAACCAGGTTTGGCCTCACCAGCAACGGGAAGACCGGCGTCGAGTCCGTGGATACATCGCTCTCGTCGCCACTGACGCTACAACGGGCTATATCGATTGCGCTGTACCGTCAGAATTCGATTGCCGTCGCCGGGTTCGGCATCGAAAGCGCCCGCCAGGGCGTCACCGTGGCGCGGTCCGCCTACTATCCGCAGGTGGTGCCAAACTTCCAGTACCAGGCCAATCTCACCCCGCAGCGGGGTGGTTCCTCCAACTCCAGCTCCACCGCGGATGGTATCGTTGCCAAGGAGTTGATCCTGGACAGCGGCCAGCGGGAAGCGACGCTCGGGCAGGCACGCCAGTCGCTCTTTGCCCAGCAATATGCTTTTGCCGATACGCGGCAGCAGGTGATACTCGCTGTTACCATCGATTACTTCAACCTGCTGCGTGATCGCGCATTGACACAGGTTCAGCAAGAGAACGTCCGCCTGCAGCAGACGAATGTTACCAATATCAACACTCAGGTAGCGGCTGGCACCGAAGCTGCCGTGGACAAACTGCAGGGCGTCGCCGACCTGGCGAATGCGCAAGTTGCGCTTCTCCAGGCGCAAACCACGGCAATACAGGACGAAGCTACGCTGAAGAATGCGATGGGCGTTATCTCAAGCCAGCATCTGGATCTGCCCGCGTCTGAAACACCGGCAGCGCCGGACACAGCGCACACGCCACTACCGTTGGAGGCATGGGTCAACGCGGCCTACTTCAACCGGTACGATGTTCGAGCACAGCAGGATGCTTTGAATGCCGAGGGCTACAACGTGCGGACAGCAAAACTGAACGCCGGAATCTCGGTTCAAGCCAACATCACCGAGGGATACGAGATCGACCCGATCGCGGGCGAAGACCGCTCCTTTGTGGTGGCTCTTTCATACCCACTGTTTGACGGCGGACTGACCCGGGCGCAGGTGAAGGCGGCCGAGTCGCAGCAGCAGAGCGACCGGCGCAATCTCGATGAACTTGAACAGAACGTGCGCCTTGATGTGGAACTGGCGTACACGGCGCGTGAGCAGGCGCGCCAGCAGCTGGTTGCATCCCAGGCGGCCGTAGCTGCCGGCGATGCAAACTACACCGCGGCGTCGCAGCGGCTTCGGGAGGGCCAAGGCACCGTTCTCGACGTACTGAATGCCGAAGTGCAGCTGGTTACCGCGCGCGTTTCACTTGTGGATGCAATCTACGGCTTTCGTGTAGAGCAAGCCCAACTGGAGCGGGATGCCGGCGTCAATGACACCGCTTACGTTCCCAGTGTTCCGCACTCCATTCGAATCAAGGCTCCGGCGGCGTTTGCCGGCACAGCGATGCGGATGGCGCCTTAGCACCAGATACGTCGACTGCCAAAAGCCACGGTAACACCAATATGGCTGCAGATCAAACACCGATAATCGCCGTTACCGACGTTCAGCGGACGTACGAAATGGGATCTACCAGCGTCCACGCTTTGCGCGGTGTCACGCTGTCGATTCAACGCGGCGAGTTTGTAGCGATTATGGGTCCGTCAGGTTCGGGCAAATCGACATTTATGAACATCATCGGATGTCTCGATAGGCCAAGCCATGGCTCGTACCAACTGGACGGGATCGAGGTTTCGGCGCTGTCGGACAATGACCTGGCGGAGATTCGCAGTCGAAAGATTGGCTTCGTGTTCCAAACCTTCCACCTGCTTCCACGCACAACGGCGCAGCGAAACGTAGAGCTTCCGCTTCTGTACAGTGGCGCGAGGAATCGGCAGCAGGTTGCACGACATGCACTGGAGGTTGTTGGACTGGGCAACCGGCTGGATCATCGCCCGAACGAGCTTTCAGGCGGGCAACAGCAGCGTGTCGCGATCGCCCGAGCGCTGGTGAATGATCCGCCGGTGATCTTCGCCGACGAACCTACCGGCAATCTGGACACCCGTGCTGGGGAAGAGATCATGATTCTGTTCCAGCAGCTGAACCGTGAAGGCAAAACCGTCGTGGTCGTGACGCACGAGCCGGATATTGCCAATCATGCGCAGCGCCTGATCCGGTTCAAGGATGGTAAGATTGTTGGTGACAGTGCGGTAGCGCGGCCGGTGGATGCGCGAGCCGTACTCGACCGCTTGCGAGCTGACAGCCCGGACCTGTTTGAGGCTACTACCGCGTGAACAAATGGGGCGGCCGGTTAAGTAAAGCCGTTGTCTGGCTTGCGGTGGCCTGTGTGCTTTGGTTTGCTCCGGATGGAGCCTCCGGCAGCGTCTTACGCTGCAAGCACGGTGTGTTGACGTTTGTCGCAATTGTCTTGATCGGCAGCGCCATCTACAATACGCTCTTCTGGGACCGCTACCTGGGACATGGTTTGTCGCCACAGCCGGCAAGTCATCGACGCATTGCACGCCGCAGAGCGCGTGTGGCTTCGCACCATAGCTGAACTACCAAACGAAGCACCACCCAATTTGGTGGACAACAACAACAACAACACCGGCTAGCAGCCGGTTACGGCCCCTCGGTCTCTTCCGCCAGGCGAGGTATCGCCTTCAGGCCGTTCAATTGCTCACGAAAGTGCTGCATCTCCTCGGCTGTAATCTCGCCGAGATGCTCAAACCGTGCCGCCTCATCGCCCACAAACTCGGTCGGCATCTCCTTCAACTGGAGCGTCGTCCATTCGTCCTGCTTCACAAAGTGCTCGCCCAGCTTTTTGCAGCGGGTGCACCGGTACTTGATGTAGACATAGCTCGGGCCGAACTGGCGCACGTAGTAGGTCTTCTGCATCACGTCGCGCTTCAGAATGCGCTGACCACATGGGCACCTCAAACTGGTCTTCATGAAGCCCGTATCCTCCGGCTGCCAGATCTCCGCTCCGCGCGCTGCAAGGCTACCGCGGTTTGCCCCGAAAGGCCCCGATCCTGGACCGATTCCGCGCTCAGTATACCATAGTTGGGCGAGGGCCTTTCCGAGCGGTACCGCCGGGCCCTTACGCGGCAGTTTGTCCCGGTACTTCAGCCCTCATCGTGCAGACCGCGCCCGGGAATGAATATCTCCTCAAATCGTGAGAGTGCGTAACGGTCGGTCATGCCTGCGACGAAATCGCAGACGCGTACCGCCAGAGCGTCGTCAGGTCGCAAAGGGTTGACGGGCGGGAGTTCCTCGGGATGGGCAAGGTAGTGTTCAAAGAGTGACTCAATCACGTGGTGCACGCCGATGCTGTCGCCGGCGCGGCGTACAGGGTTGAGATAGACCCGCTGAAAGAGAAACTCTTTCAGCGAGTCGGTGGCGGCGGAGATATCCGGCGCCATCTCTACGGCCGTTCGCCGCGCGCTGTAGTCAACCACAGCGGCGACCATCACGGATATGCGCCGTGAGTGCGTCTCGCCTAGCAGCGCCATTTCGCGTTCCGGCAGCTCCGACTCTGCGAGGATCCCGGAGCGTACGGCGTCGTCGATATCGTGGTTCACGTATGCGATGCGGTCCGCGATTCGAACGGCCGAGCCTTCGAGGGTTTCGGGCAACTCCGCGTCATGCGCATCCAGGTTGCTTCGTCCCTTGCTGTGATGCGCGATGCCTTCCCGCACCTCCCAAGTGAGGTTTAGTCCGCCGACGACGACATCGGCGCCGGTTCGCGTGGACGTTTCCAGCACCTCCACCACGCGCAGGCTCTGGTCCACATGGCGGAATCCGTCCGGCAGCCCTGCTCGCCGGCAGGCATCGTCCAGTGCGGTTTCACCGGCATGCCCAAACGGCGGATGGCCAAGGTCATGCGCCAGCGCGATCGACTCGGTCAGGTCTTCATTCAGTCGCAATGCTCGCGAGATGGTTCGGGCAACCTGCGACACTTCCAGTGTATGCGTCAGGCGAGTTCTAACATGATCGCCTGCTGGATTGATGAAGACCTGCGTCTTGTGCTTGAGGCGTCGGAAGGCCCTGCAATGCAGAATCCGGTCTCGATCGCGCTGATACGCCGTCCGGATAGGATCCGGCGGTTCGTCCACGGCGCGTCCGCGGCTTTCCGATGATCGCGATGCTCCCGGCGCCAGCCAAATCTCTTCGAGTCTCTCCCACGCAATACGCGGACAGGGTGCGTCGTCAAAGGACATGATCGTTACCGCCTACCGCATCGGCGTCGGCAGTTTGTGGGCTACACGATGGTCGCGCATCTCCAGGCGTGCGCCGGTGCGGATCGTGAGGTCCGAACGTGGCTGCGCCGTGCAGAGCAGAATGAAACCGGCATCGCGGTCCTGGTCAAAGTAACGCCGCGATGCCGATTGGTCCCAACTGCCTGCACCTTCTACGTGTCCGGCACATGTGATGCACCATCCCTGCCGGCACATGTACGGCAGTTCGAGTCCGGCGTCCTCAGCGGCATCGAGCAAAAAGGAGCTGCTGGCTGCCCTGGTGTGCGCCTCGCTGCCGTCCGGCAGTATGAATGTGATGCTGAATACGGTGATGGCGTCAGACCCGCCGCAAACGAGCTTGCGGAGCGTTCCGGCCGAAATCGGAACGCTCCGCGAACCTCTTACGGATTGTAGAATCCGGCGTTCTTTGAATATGGAGCTTCACCGGGCGCGCCGCGTCGGAAGTGTCCCGACGGAACCACCTTGCCGTCGCGCTCCATGCTGAGCAGCTCAATAAACCACGCCTCGTGCTCAATCTCCTCCTGAAGGATGCGCGAGGCCATATCGTAAGTCCGCGGATCTTTGCCGAAGGTCATGTCGCAGACCTCATTCCAGGTGCGAACCGCGCATCGCTCAGCTTCCAGCAGCACGGTCAGAATATTGGTCGGTGTAGGAGGATTCGGCAGGAATGCGTCGGGGCACCCGGCCCGATTCGCAAAGTCGCGGATGTCGGTCGGCAATGATCCTCCGAGTTCATAGATGCGCGGCGTTATGAGCTCGAAATGGGCGCGGTCCTCGAGGCGGGCGTCTTCGCAAATCTCCTTGAAGTCCTCGTTTCCGGCGAGATACATGCGCAGGATGGTGTAGTAGTAATACGTGGTGAATTCGGCGCCTGCTGCGTCGATCAGCGTCTCGCGCAGCAGGTCGATATTCACGCCGCGCTTCCTCATCTGCTCAATGCCGACGCGCATCGTCAAATCGCCTGCGGCTACCACGCCGTCGCTGGCGTGCTTCTTTTCTGCCATCGTTATCTCCTTGAACTGCAATCGAACCGACGTTGTTTGCGCCAGGCCGGCGCGAGGCCCGACCTGCGACCCGTATCATGGCGCGGCCGCGGCCGAACCGGCCCACATCAGGCGCGGCGCTGCAAGGCATCATGACAGCCTCGGCTCAAGCTGTCAAGCAGGTTAACACCAGAGCTTTCAGGCTACCGGTAGTTCACAAACTGAATGTCGAACGGCAACTCCTCAATCGCTTTGAGCATCGCCTGCACCTTCTGAAGGTCGTCTTTTACCTTACCACTCACGCGGAGTTCGTCGCCCTGCATCTGTGCATTCACCTTCAGGTTCATCGCCTTTATTCGCTTGATCATGTCGCGGGCTGCGTCCTTCTCTAACCCCTGCTTCAGTGTCACGGTCTGACGCACGGTACCGCCGGAGCCCTGTTCCAGTTTGCCGTACTCGAGTGATTTCAACGAAACGTCCCGTTTTGCCAGCCGTGCACGGACGATGTCCAGCAGCGTTTGCAGGCGAAACTCGTCGTCACCCACCAGCTTGAGCGTTGCCTCCTCCAGGGTGACCGAGCTCTTGGTATTGCGGAAATCAAATCGCCCCTCCAACTCGCGCTGTGCCTGTTGGATGGCGTTCTTCACCTCTGCCAGATCCACGCGCGAAACCACATCAAACGAGAAATCAGCGGCCATTCATCCTCTCCTCTCCAGGTCCGCCCGAGCCACCTTCAGCTGCTTTCGAACCTCTTCCGGTGACGTACCGCCGTATGAGGTACGGGAAGCAGCGCTCCCGGAAGCGTTCAAGACGGCGACCAGGCTCTCCACGCCCTGCGTACCTTCGGGCAGCAGCGACCTCAACTCCGCTGCGGTAAGATTCTCAAGCGCCAAGCCGGCATGCTCACTCGCCGACACCGCGGCGCCGGTGAGCCGATGAGCCTCTCGAAATGGCATCCCGCGCCGTGTCAAGGCGTCGGCAAGGTCGGTGGCAGTGCTTGCGTCGCCCTTCATTGCGGCAGCCATTCTGGCCGGGTGAAACGTGGCGCTCTGCACAGCAATTCGCACGGAAGGCAATGCAAGCGACAGGGTATCCACCGCATCGAACAAGAGCTCCTTGTCTTCCTGAAGGTCCTTGTTATAAGCGAGCGGTAGACCCTTTACTACCGTGAGCATCGCCATCAGGTCACCGAAAACCCTGCCGGATTTGCCGCGAACAAGCTCCGCTGCATCCGGATTGCGCTTTTGCGGCATGATGCTGCTGCCGGTGGTTACGGCGTCGCCCAGCGTGACGAATCCATATTCCGGACTGCTCCAGAGAACCAGCTCTTCACCCATGCGCGAAAGATGGGCCATCAGTGTTGCGGCGGCCGAAAGATAGTCGAGTATGTAGTCGCGATCCGAAACAGCGTCGATGCTGTTCGCCATCGGTCCGTCGAACTCGAGTTCCGTCGCGGTGCGGAAACGGTCAATTGGGAAGGAGGTTCCAGCCAGGGCTGCCGCACCCAGTGGGCATACGTTAGCGCGTTTGCGGGCACAGATCAGGCGGTCGTCGTCCCGCGTGAGCATCTGGAACCACGCCAGCATGTGGTGACCCAATGAGCATGGCTGCGCGTGCTGGAGATGCGTAAGGCCAGGCAGGAGTGTGTCGGCGTGTTCCGCAGCAATATCCAGCAATGCCAGCTGAAGCGCCCGGATTTCGGCGCGGGTGCTGTCGATAGCGGAGCGGGTGAACAGTCGCGTGTCGGTAGCAACCTGATCGTTGCGGCTGCGCGCCGTATGGAGCCGGCCCGCGGCGGCGCCTACTCGCTCGCCCAGCATCACTTCAATGGCGGTATGAATGTCTTCGGCATCCTTGGGGAGAGAAGCGTCGCCTGACTCCAAATCCACCCGAATTGCCTCCAGACCTTCTACGATTATCGTGGCGTCGGCGCTGGGGATGATGCCACACGCGCCCAGCATACCGGCGTGAGCGATACTGGCCTGAATATCTTCGCGCCAGAGCCTGCAATCGATCGGAAGCGAGTTGTTCAAGCGCAAGAACAGTGCGTCTTGATCGCCCTGAATCCGCCCGCTCCAGAGCTTACGCATTCGCACCGCGTCCGGCCTGTGTCAGATGCCAGTAAAGGCGAGACTGCATGCCGTGTGTCTTGACCATGCCGATCGACTCAGACTGGTCAAATGTCTTGCTGTCAAACGATGCCAGGTCCTCGCTGTACAATGCCCACCGACTCTCCCGCCCGATGACGGTGACGGAGCCCTTGCACAGCCGGAGGATGACGTCACCGGATACCCGCTGCTGCACCTTTCCGATGAACGCCTCCAGATCCTCTTTGAGGGGATCGACCCAGAGGCCGCGGTATGCCAGCTCACCCCACTCACGGTCAACAAGCGCTTTGAACCGGAGTTCTTCGCGGGTGCAGACAAGCGCCTCAAGAGCGCGGTGGGCCGTCAACAGGATCACCGCGGCAGGGCACTCATAATTCTCGCGCACCTTCAGCCCGAGCATCCGGTCTTCCATGATGTCGACGCGGCCCACGCCGTGCTTACCGGCCAGCGCGTGCAGTTGCTGCACCAGGGCCAGTGGCTGAAGCAGCTCTCCATTTACGGCCGTGGGTTCGCCTTGCTCAAAGTGGATGGTAATCGTCTCTGCCTCATCCGGGGCGTCGCGCACACTGCGCGTCCACTGGAATATCTCCTCCGGCGGCGCGTATCCCGGCTCTTCCAATCTGCCACCCTCAATACTGCGGCCCCACAGGTTCTCGTCGATGCTCCATATCCGGTCGCGGGTTTGACCGATGTCAACGCCGTGCTCGGCTGCGTACTCGATCTCCTCGGTGCGCGTCCACGGCTCGCGAGCCCCGGATGGCAGGAGTCGGCCCTCCCGCATCGGCGCGATGATGCGCGCTTCCGGCATCAGTGTGCGCATGATGTACTCGATTCGAAACTGATCGTTGCCCTTTCCGGTACAGCCATGGGCAAATGCATCCACCCGCAACTCCTTCGCCTTTTCCACCGCCTTGAGCGCTATGAGCGGCCGCGCAATACTGGTCGATATCGGGTAGCCCTCGTAGTCGCCATTTGCCTTGACGGCGGGCCAACAGTAGTTGCGTACGAACTCCTCGCGGGCATCCACGGTAAAGTGGCGGGTTTTCAGTGTGTGCGCTCGCTCCTCCGCCTGGCGGATGTCGGCCTCCGGCTGCCCGACGTCGACCGTTACCGTGATGACGTCATCAAAGCCGTACTCCTCCCGCATAAGCGGAATGCACACCGATGTATCAAGTCCGCCGGAATAGACCAGCACCACACTCGCCATAATTATCTCCTTGCGAGAGTCGAGTCGACTGCGCCACCCGAAAGCATCCACCAGACCAGGGCCTTCTGCGCGTGAAGGCGGTTTTCGGCCTGCTGCATAATCAAGGCCCGATGTTCGTTGAAGACCTCCGCGCTGATCTCCTCGCCGCAGTGTGCGGGGAGGCAGTGCATTGCCACGGCGCCGGCGCCGGCTGCCTTCATCATACCGGCGTCCACCTGGAAGCCGCTGAACTGGGCGCGGCGCTGTGCCGCTTGACTTTCGTCGCCCATGCTCGTCCAGACGTCGGTGTAGACTGCATTGGCGCCGGAGACAGCCTCCATCGGCGAGGTGGTGATGCCGATTTCGGCTCCGGTGACGGATGCCGTTTCGCGCGCCGCCTGCACCACATCCGGTTTGGGTTGAAGCCCGGCCGGACAGGCCGCCTTCAGGTTGACGCCGGCGGCGGCGCATGCAAGCAGCAGCGAATGGAGAACGTTGTTGCCATCGCCACACCAGGCCAGCGTAAGTTGGTTGCCCAGGCCGCCAAATCGCTGCTTCAGCGTGAGCAAATCGGCCAGCGCCTGGCACGGGTGTTCCAACTCGCTGAGCGCGTTCACCACGGGTACCCCGCCGGGTTCCACAAGGTCCAGCAAAGTTTGATGCCGGTTCACGCGCGCCACGATCATGTGTGCCATCCTTGAAAGCACGGCGCCGACGTCCGACGCAGGCTCGCGCGTGTTGAGGCCGATGTCGCCGGGGCCCAGGTAGACCGAGCTGCCGCCGAGCTCAGTTGCGGCAACGCTGAAACTCACATGGGTTCTGAGCGATGGCTTCTCAAAGACCAGGGCGAGTGTGTGCGGGAATTGCCATTGCCAGCGAGATGGCCTTTCCAGGCGTTTCAACCGCATCGACTCCGCCAGGTCCAGCAGCCACACCAACTGCTCGCTGGTAAGATCAGCAGCGCTCAAGAAGTGGGGCGGAGGGTGTGGAGCGGAGCCGCTCATGCCGCCACCTCCGTGGATGGCGCGTCACCAAGCGCCAGAGCGAGCGATGATGCGAATTGCGCGACCTGCTCCCGGCTGATGCAAAGCGGTGGTAACAGGCGCAAGGTGCGATCACCAATGGCGTTCACCACCACGCCGCGCCGGAGCAAGAGCCGACCAAGCGATTGCGCATCGGGCTGCGCCAGCTCGATCGCCAGCATCAACCCCTTGCCGCGGATGCCCGCGATGCGGTCCGGCTGTCGTTCTGCCAGCTCCATGACCTCGGTCATCAATTGCAATCCACGAGCTGCCGCGTTCTCCACCATGCCTTCGTTGGCCAGTACCTCCAGCGTGGCCAGCGCCGCAGCGCATGCGAGAGGCTGGCCACCAAATGTGGAACCGTGGTCGCCGGCCGTCAGAACATCCGCGGCGCCGCCGCGGGCGAGACAGACACCGATCGGCAGGCCACTTGCCAGCCCCTTTGCCAGGGTGATCACGTCGGGATTGGCTTCGGTCCACTGGCTGGCCAGGAACCGCCCGGATCGGCCCATCCCGCACTGAATCTCGTCGCACATCAATAGGGCATCACTTTCGTTGCACGCCTCCCGGAGGCCGCGCATAAATGCACTCTCCGCTGGGTGCACACCACTCTCGCCCTGCACAGGTTCCACGAGGACCCCGCACGTTGCTTCGCCGATTAGCGAACGCGCCGACTCCAGATCCCCGAATGGCGCGTAGGCGAATCCCGGGACGATAGGCTCAAAGGGCGCCTGATACTTCGGCTGGGCCGTAGCCGATAGCGCTCCGAATGTGCGCCCATGGAATGAGCCCTCAAAGGTGACAAGCTGGCTGCACTCAGCGCCGAAACGCGACTTGCCCCACTTGCGCGCTAGTTTCAGCGCCGTTTCAACGGCCTCAGCGCCGGAATTACAGAAGAATGCTCGCTCCATACCGGTCAGGCGGCATAACTCCGCCGCCAACTGCGCCTGCAACTCGTTGTGAAACAGATTGCTCACATGTACGAGCCGGCCGGCCTGCCGGTGAATAGCGGCTGTAACGTGCGGGTGGCAATGACCAACCGGCGTGACGGCGATTCCGCCCAGGAAGTCGATGTATTCACGACCATCGGAGTCATACAGGACTGCTCCCTGGCCGCGAACGAATACGATCGGCGCTCGGCGGTAGGTCTGCATTACGCGCAGCTGGTCGAGTCGGATCGTCTTGTCGAGCAGCTTATCCACGTGGCTCTCGCTCATTGTCTCTTCAAAGTGTGTCAGCATCCCGTCTCTCCTATCGCTTTACCATCGTACCAATGCCGGTCCGCGTGAATATCTCCACCAACAGCGCATGCGGCACCCGGCCGTCCACCAAATGGGCGCTTTCACACCCGCCCTCCAGTGCCGTGATGCACGCCTCCAGTTTGGGGATCATACCGCGCTCCGCCTGGCCGCTCCGGAGCATCGCTTCAGCGCCGGTCACATCCATTTCTGCGATGATCGAGCCGGCGTCGTTAACGTCGGACCTGAGACCCTCCACATCGGTCAATATCACGAGCTTCGCTGCACCCAGCGCCGCGGCAATGTGTCCTGCGGCGTGATCGGCGTTGATGTTGTATGTTTCACCGTTGAGACCGATCGCAATGGACGAAATGACCGGAATGTATCCAGCCTGACTCAGCAAGTTCAGTGGATCCGGATTCACGTGTGCGATTTCACCGACGTATCCAAGGTCGCCGTCGGCGCACTCCATTTTGACCGCGGTGAGCAGGTTGGCATCTTTACCGCTGAGTCCAATTGCGCGTGCTCCCTGGGCGTTGAGCAGAGCCACGATCTCCTGATTGGTCTTGCCGGAGAGCACCATCTCCACGATCTCCATCGTCGATGAGTCTGTTACACGCAGGCCATTGATAAACCGCGGCTGCAATCCGTAGCGCTCCATGACCGAGGAGATTTCCGGTCCGCCGCCGTGCACCAGCACCGGTCGGATGCCCACGTAATGCAGGAGGGCGATATCCGCCATCACGCTGGACTTCAGGTGGTTGGCCGTCATAGCGGCGCCACCATATTTGGTCACGATCGTCCGCCCGTAGAACTGGCGCAGATACGGCAGTGCTTCGGATAGTACGGCCGCCTGAGTGGCGGCATCCAGGCGATTCTCGTCAGGTGTGGTATTCGGCATTGATTCGAATGTAGTCATAGCTCAAGTCACAGGTGAAGAACCGGCACGCCGCGGCTCCTACTCCCAGGTCAACCGTCAACTCCACTTCATCGCTTTGCAGGAACTTGCGAACTTCATCGGCGTCGAATGTGGCGACTGTGCCACGGGCGCAGACACAGTTCGTGCCGATGTGCACTTCCACTCTCTCCGGGTCCAGCGCCGCACCGGACCGTCCTGCTGCGGCCAGTATCCGTCCCCAATTCGGGTCACGCCCGAATAGCGCCGTCTTTACCAGCGGCGATTCCGCTATAGAACGCGCGCATCGTCGCGCATCAGCGTCGGACGCGGCGCCAACCACGCGCACGCTAACAAGGTGATTTGCACCCTCACCATCCCGGGCAATGCTTCGCGCCAGCGTGTCGCAGACACGCGTAAGAGCATCGGTGAAATCCTCGAGCGCTTCCTCCGTGGCGTCGGCCCGGGTTCCCGCATTGGAAGCAAGGATTATCGCCATATCGTTGGTGCTGGTGTCACCGTCCACTGTCACGGAATTGAGCGTGGACTTGGCAGCGCCGACCAGCGCCCGGCGCAGCCCGGCCGGCGATATCTGGGCGTCGGTACTGATGAACGCCAACATGGTCGCCATGTTCGGTGCAATCATTCCGGAGCCTTTACAAACGGCTCCGATCGTTATGGGCCCTTCCCAGGTGTCGGCGCGGCATTCTGCAGCCGTCATCTTGGTCCGCAGGTCGGTGGTGAGAATGGCGCGGGCAACCGCTTCATCGGATTGCTGGCCGGCTCCCAGGCGACCTGCCGCCTCGGCGATGCCGATCTCCACCAGCGGCACAGGCAGCAGTTGCCCAATGACGCCGGTGGAGGCGGTGATCACCGCATCCTCGCGAATCCCAAGCGCAGCTGCGGCGCTGCGTGCCATCGACACGTTGGCGGCGGCGCCGTCTATGCCGGTACAGGCGTTGGCGCACCCGGCATTGGCGACGACGCCCATCGCGAAGCCGCGGTCCGCTACCTGGCTGGAGAAGTCCACGCTGGCCGCGTGAATACGGTTCGTGGTGAAGATACCTGCCACGGTCCCAGGACGGTCTATGGCGACAAGGATAATATCGTCCCCCTGCGACTTTAGTCCGGCTCGTCCGGATCCGGCGCGGAAGCCGGCCGGTGCTGTGACTCCCCGGTCACGTATCGTTTCGAATTGCGTCAGCATAGGTCGTGCCTGAACTGGATCATGGCCAGACTGGAAGTGCATCGAGCCCGGCCGTCTCTGGAAGGCCCAGCATGAGGTTGATATTCTGAATCGCCTGGCCTGAGGCGCCCTTCACCATGTTATCGATGGCGCTGATGATCACGGCGCGATTCGCGCGTGCGTCTACTTCCACGCCAATGACGCAGTTGTTTGTGCCTCGTACCTGCGCCGTTGTAGGCAGCGTATTCTGTACGACGCGCACAAATGGCTCGTGTTGGTAACGAGTGGCGTATACGTTGCGCAGATCGGCAGCCGTCACCGGCTCCGTCAACTGAGCGTAGCAGGTGCACAGAATACCGCGTGTGACAGGCGCCGTGTGTGGGGTAAAGCTGACGCGAATGGACTGGCCCGCGGCGATCGAGAGCGCCTGCTCTATCTCCGGCGTATGGCGATGCGTGCCGGCGACTTTGTATGGCGAAAGATTCTCGTTGGTCTCGGCAAAGTGGTGCGCTTTGGAAGCGCGACCAGCGCCCGAAATCCCGGACCATGCATCCACCACGATGCTGGTGGTATCGGCGTAGCCAGCCTCAAGCAGTGGCGCCAGCGCCAGAGTGGCTGCGGTTGGATAACAGCCTGGATTCGCAACCAGGCGCGATTTCGCGATGTAAGCGCGATTCATCTCCGGCAGGCCATATGCCGCCTCTTCCAGCAAGTGAGGCGAGGCATGCGCAAAGCCGTACCAGTCTGCATAGAGTTCCGGCTGCTTCAGGCGGAAGTCTGCCGACAGGTCAACCACCTTTTGGCCGGCGCTCAGCAGCTCCGGCGCTGTGCGAACCGCGGCGCCACCCTCCTGCGCCAGTATCACCACTTCACAGCCGGCCATTGCATCCGGCGCGTCCTCGCCGGAACATATCAGATCGGTCGCGCCGGCCAGGCTGGGCACGCTCTGGGCCAGCGACATTGCCGCGCTGCTTCTCGATTGCACCGCAACGAGCTGCAGCTGTGGATGCCGAAGCACGAGCCGTGCAGCCTCGGCGCCGGCATAGCCCGTTACCCCAACTATCCCGACTGCTCTCTTTTCGCTGTTCATCCGTCTCTCGTCTCCCTCGCTGCCGGATCTTCCGCGTGGTCCGGTACCAAATCTTTAAACGCTAAAACGACCACCGCCATACACTGGCCGGCGGTCGCTGTAGGTTCCATCAACGAAAAAGCGCCGGGCCAACGTCAAACGCGTGGACCACGGCGCAAAAAGCGGTATTACGGCTTGGCGTTAACGAAGCGTGGTCATAAGCGTGCTATCTGTTCGCTCACGACGGAGGCGTTTCTCTGGCATAACGGCAAGGCCGGTGGATCTCATATCAATCTCAGCTTACCACGCTTGCAGGCGCCGTGTCAAGTTGTGGCCCGTAAATCGCGCATAACCTGACCTGAGTAGGTTCCTTGCCTCATGGTAGAACCTGACTGACCGCGAAGAGGGTTTGCGGCTTGCCGGGCAGCGCCACTACGCCGGCAGCGGGGAGCGCGGTATGAACCTCTCGCTGACGCCCTGCTGTCGAGCCGGGATTGGCACAGGCCTCAGACGACCGTCATCTGGCTGAATTCGGGTTGCCGAGCAGGTCGCGACACGGTGTGGTAGTTTAATGGGGAGTGGTGCCAGTTCGCTCGGCGTCCCCGCCAGCCCCCGATGAGCGGGACGACACACGAGCGTTACGTGTTCGCAAAGGGGGACAGCTTGAATGGTTATTCGATTGCCCGACGTAATGTACGTCAGGCCGCTTTCGTCTCTCTCTCTAGCGCGCGCTCGCTTTGTTTGTGTCGCGCGGCGTAGGCGCCGCTCCCTCACAGGCATTGCCGCCGCTGCCGCGACGCTTGGCCTCGCCGCCGCCACAACCAGCTGCGGCGGCGGCGGCGCACCGGCCGTTGCAGGCGCGGTGCGCACCACCATAAACTGGCCGCAGCGTTCCCGCGCCATCAACGCCCTCGCCTCGTCACTGTCGCTGGTCGTCACGTTCAAAGGCGCGGCAGCCAACGGCGGCGACTTCACGTGGACCATCAACCGCGCCGGCGGCGCCGGCGCATACAGCCAGCCGGCCGCCACACCGGGACCGGTGCATTACGGCAGCGTGAAGGTTTCTGTGAACTCTTTTGCCCAGCCGGACGGGCAGGGTTCTCAAACCGGTTCGGGAATTGGCGCCGTGCTGCTCAAGCCCGGGGCGGGCGGGGCACAACTGCCAGGAATCCAGCTGGCTACCGCGATTGAAGGCATCAGCGCTGGGTACGCTGGTGTTGTGCCGCCTTTCACCTACGTCCTCCTCCAGGTCCAGGTGGCTCTGCCAGGAGCCCCCGGGGGGGAGGCAAGGCCGGGACCGCGGGACCCGTCTTTGTCGTAACCCCCGGTTCACTTTTCTGGCGCCTGATCAGCGCAACCGACGGGAGCGTGAGCCTGACACCGGACGGCGTGATCTTCAGCGACGGTACGCACGCCGTAGCGACCGTGGCTGTCACCGCAGATCGGGTGTCTAGCGCACCACAAGGTATCGCGCTAGAGACGCTCACGCAGCTGTCTGTAAACGGGCGGCGGCCAGGTGTGTCGGCGCTGGATGCGCTGCTTGAGCGGCGGCGGCTAGCGGGGCGAATGGCTGCCGTTCCCGGCCACGGATGGCTGGCCCCCGCTCCAGCCAGTCACGGAGCAGCGCTTTATGGCACTCCAGGAGCCTGATCCTTAAGTAAGGCAAAGAACGCCCGACAGCCGGATTGCTCAACGGGGTAACAAGAATCAGGAGTCGGCCGGTTGAACTTCATGTCCCCAGCCACCTCCGCCTGGGGTCTCAATCTCCACGGCACACTCTTCGGCTACCGCGCCGCTCCACTTTGCCGGCAATTCGCGGCGACTTCCGTCGGCTTCTACAATGCTATTCCGTCCAGTTACGCCTCCGCCGCCGCCATGTGCGCCCGGTGGGCGAGAGTCTCTGCGCTCAGCGAGGATGGAGACGACCGCCGGTGTGAGCAATCGCGTGCGGCGCAGGAGGCCGTCGCCGCCGGGAAACTCGCCTGCGCCCCCGCTTCGCGAGCGTATTCCCAGCGCCTCAATGCGCAGTGGATAGTACGATTCGAGCGCCTCGGCCGGCGTGTTGAGCGTATTCGTCATGTGGCTGTGGATCGCTGAGCTTCCGGGCCGATGGTTTGCTGCGCCGGCGCCACCGCCGAGCGTTTCGTAGTAGGTGAAGTTGCGTCGCCGGGTCGGATCCCAGCCACCGATCGTAAGGTTGTTCATCGTGCCCTGGCTGGCGGCCGGGAACCTCTCCGGAGCGCATTTGCCGAGCGCCGCGAGCAGCACGTCAACCACGCGCTGCGAAGTCTCGGTGTTGCCGGCGGCGACGGCCGCGCCTTCGGCGGGGTTCAGCAGGCACCCGTGCGGCGCACGAATGGTTATCGGCTCCCAGCAACCGCTGTTGGTGGGAATCTCGTCTCCCACCAGGCACCGCACCACGTACCAGCATGCCGAAGTGGTTACCGCCAGTGGCGCGTTCATGGGTCCTTGACACTGCTTGGCCGTGCCGGTGAAATCGATGTCCGCATGACCGCCCTTCAGTGTGAGGCGGACGCGGATTGAGAGTGGTCCGGCAGTCTGGCCGTCATCGTCGAGCTGGTCCTCGGCCTCCCAGCATCCGTCGGGAAGAGCTAACAGCGCGCTGCGTATCGCGGCGGCCGAATATCGCCGGGCCTCAGCCAGTCGCAACTGGTAGGTATCCCAACCGTGTGTCTGGACGATTGCGGCCAAACGCCTGCAGCCGATGCGGCATGCCCCAATTTGCGCGGCGATATCGCCACGTCGTTCATCCGGCGTGCGTGTATTGGCACAGAGGATTGCCAGTGGATCGGCCTGTAAGCTGCCGCCCCGCATCAGCGCCACCGGTGGTATGACAATTCCCTCCTGGCACAACTCCGTTGCCGGCGCCAGCGAACCGGGGCTCGATCCGCCAACATCGGCATGGTGAGCGCGCGACGCGGTAAAGCCAACCAGGCGCGCCGACTTGCCGAGACCGACATACACCGGCATCGCCACCGTGATGTCCGGGAGATGCGTTCCGCCGTGCGCCGGATCGTTACACATCCAGGCGATACCGCGCGGCCACGCCACCTCGTTTCGCAGCGAGCGCAGAAGTACTGCCATTGCGCCCAGGTGTACAGGAATATGCGCTGCCTGGGCGATCAGTTCGCCATCGGGACCAAATATGGCGCACGACGCGTCGCGGCGGTCACGGATGTTCGGGGAGGATGCAGTGCGCTCCAGTGTTGCGCCCATCTCTTCAGCAACCGACGCCAGCAGGTGACGCCACACCGCAATCTGCACCGGGTCCGGCGCCGCGCCGCGGACTTCGTCGATGTCGGTCTCTGTTCTATCCAACGGTAATTGCTCCGGCAGGTGCGATGCGCGCCGATGACAATGGTACTGCTATCCGGTACCATTCAGTCGACCGCGGTCCGCTGCGCACACATTCGCGTAACCGCGCCTCAGGAATGACGTCTAAACATTCGGCGCCGAGGCCGCAGTGTGTTGGTACCACATGCGCGGATTCCGGGCGCCGTCGTTCTTTGGCGTGCAGCGAATTCGGTGAGCGAGGTTCTCATTGGGCTGGAGGCAGACGAGTTGCTGAAATTTCGGCGGGCGCCTCTTGGGGCGATGCTGGTCGAGTCGGGCGTTTTGACGCAGGAGCAGCTCGATTCTGCCGTTGCCGAGCAGACGCGTTCCGGGGATGGCAAGCGCCTCGGTGAAGTCCTGGTCCGCATGCGCTATATCACGGAGCAGGGCCTCCTTCAGGCGTTGTCCCACCAGCTTGAGGTGCCGATCGTCGATCTTACCGCCCAGCCACCGGATCCCGGCGTGCTGCAAATGGTACCCAGCGAATTCGCGCTCCGGCATCAACTGCTGCCGCTGGGTATGACGGACGCGGCATTGACGGTGGCTATGGCGGATCCACTCGACATCAGCGCCATCGACGATCTTCGCCTCCTGACGGGCCGTGAAGTAATCCCTATGCTGGCGCTGCCGTCAGATATCCGCCGACTGGGCGAACAGGCCTATATGTCGCGGATGATCCAGGATGTGCAGGAGGCCGAGCGAGGTGCGGATGACGACGATAATCTGGATGTTGCCGATCTCCAGAAAATGGCGCGCGAAGAGCTCGTCATCCAGATGGTCAACCTGATCATCAACCAGGCGATTCAGGACCGGGCCAGCGACGTTCATATTGAGCCGTTCGAGAAGGAGCTGCGGGTCCGCTACCGCGTTGACGGCGTGCTGCGCGAAATCAATTCGCCGCCGAAGAGGTTTCATGCCGCGGTCGTAAGCCGAATCAAGATTCTCTCCGACCTGAACATCGCCGAGCGGCGGCTGCCGCAGGACGGACGCATGCGTATTCGCAGCGGTGGACGTTCTATCGACTTGCGCGTTTCCACCGTGCCCACCGTGTACGGTGAGTCGGTGGTCATGAGGATCCTCGACAAGACGACCGCGCTTCTCGGTCTGAACGAGCTCGGGATGGCCGACATGATGAGCCAGCGGTTTCGCAAACTCATCGCCGAGCCTCACGGCATCATTCTGGTAACCGGGCCAACCGGCTCCGGAAAGACCACGACGCTATATGCCAGCCTGAACGAGATATACAGCGTCGAGAAGAAGATCATTACGATTGAGGATCCGGTTGAATACCAGCTGGCCGGTGTCAACCAGATCCATGTACAGCCACAGATTGGCCTGACCTTTGCGGATGGCCTGCGCCACATCGTCCGCCAGGATCCCGACATCATCATGGTGGGTGAAATTCGAGACCGGGAGACCGTGGAGATCGCGATTCATGCGGCGCTCACGGGCCACCTGGTTTTCTCTACATTGCACACCAACGATGCGCCAGGCGCCATCGGCCGCTTGCTGGATATGGGGGCAGAGCCGTATCTGGTGGCCTCGTCGCTCATTGGGGTTGCCGCTCAGCGCCTCGTCCGTCTGAACTGTCCCCGGTGCGCCGCGCCATACGAAGAGAAGCCGGAGGTCCTGCGCGACATCGGAATCGACCCGGGCGATGTGCGACAAACGCCCCTGATGAAGTCGACCGGCTGTCCGGAATGTCGCGGCATCGGCTTCCGTGGGCGGTCCGGCATCTACGAGCTGTTGACGGTTGATGAAACGGTACGTCGCATGATTGTTGAACACGAAACCGCTGGAAACATCCGGCAGCATGCTCAGAAGGCTCAGGGAATGACCACCATGTTGAACGATGGTCGTAGGCGGGTGCTCAAGGGCACGACGACAATTCAGGAAGTCTTGCGCGTATGTCAGCGCGAAGAGTTCGACAACTAGAAGCTTAAGCCGCAAGAATGCCGCAATTCAATTACGAGGCAATAGATACCGCAGGGAAATCGAGTTCCGGGCTCATCACAGCGCGTGATGTTACCGAGGCTGCGGCACGAGTCCGCGCCATGGGCGTCTATCCGGTTCAGATCGGCGCCGGTCGCGTGGAGGCGGGGTCGAACGGCAATGCTTCGGCCACGCTCCAAACGCAGAGCGGTGGCTCGGTTGCGCAGGTTTGGCAGAGCCTGATAGCTCCAAAAGCCGCGGGAGCCGGCAGCCGGCGGGTTGGCCGTCTTCAGGTGCTGCTGTTTACGCGTGAGATGGCGGACCTTCTCGACGCCGGCCTGCCCATGGACCGGGCCTTCTCGGTACTTATAAACCAGGCCGAGGTGGATTCGGTTCGCGAGATGCTCACCGCGATGCAGTCGGATATCCGGAGTGGCAAGCCGCTTTCCGAGTCCCTTGCCGCGTTTCCGCGCGAATTCAGTTACCTCTACGTGAATATGGTGCGCGCCGGTGAGGTCTCGGGCCAGTTGGCGAGTGTGATGGCTCGTCTGGCCGACTTCATGGAGAAGGAGGCGGTTCGGCGAAGCCAGATCATGGCGGCACTCAGTTATCCGATGGTACTGATTACTGTAGCCACTATTGCGATTATTTTCCTGGTGATGTACGTCATTCCAAAACTCAGCGCCGTGTTCAAAGACCTCGGCGCTGCACTGCCGCTTCCAACGCAGCTGCTGCTGGGGGTTTCAACGGCCGTTGGGCACTATTGGTGGGCAATACTGATCGTCGTGGTCGGCGTCGTGGTCGGATTCCGGGCCTGGGTGAGCACCGGTTTCGGCCGAAAATCGTTTGATGCCTTTCGATTGTCGGTACCGCTGTTCGGCAAGCTGATGCGCAAGATCATCTCGGCGCGCTTCGCGCGGACATTGGGGACTCTGTTAGCGGGTGGTGTGCCGATTCTCCAGTCGATGGAGATATCGGCAGCCGCGGTTGGCAATGTTGTGGCCAGCGATGCAATCACGACCGCGTACAGCGGCGTGCGACAGGGTGAGACACTGCACACATCCATCGAGCAAACCGGCGTGTTTCTACCGGTGGTAAATCATATGACCGCGGTCGGCGAGGAGACGGGCAGGCTCCCAGCCATGCTTATCCGAACCGCCGAAACCCTCGACTTCGAGGTTGACAACGCGATGCGGCGACTTACCAGCATGGTTGAGCCGCTGATCGTCGTATGCATGGGCGGATTCGTGGGCTTCGTGGTGCTCTCGATTCTGCTGCCGATTCTGCAGATCAATACGCTGGTCCATTAGCTACGGGAGGATTCTGGTGAAACAAAACATGGTGCGCAAGAGCGCAGCGGGCTTTACGCTTATCGAGTTGATCGTTGTCATCGTTATACTTGCGATAATGGCTGCGGTCGTGATACCGCGGGTAATCGGCCGTGCTCAGGATGCCCGCATCTCGAGCGCAATGTCCGATATCAAGTCATTCGATGACGCTCTGGACATGTACAAAGCGGATATCGGTGAGTATCCCACGAACGACCAGGGGCTGAACGCCCTGCTTACCAAATCGGATCCCAAATGGAACGGTCCGTACCTTAAGAATCAGACCAGCATTCCACTCGATCCCTGGGGCACGCCGTACAAGTATCAGATACCGGGTGGCTCCGGACGCGACTACGACATCTCGTCGGCCGGGCCGGACAAGCAGTTCGGCACTGCGGATGACATTCAGAGCTGGAACATCAGCGGCAAGTAGTGATGCTACCGCTCCAGACACGCCATCGCCTGCAGGGCGGCTTTACGCTGATCGAGTTGATCTGCGTAATCACCATAATCGCTGTTACTAGCGCTGTGGTGGTGCCGGCCTACGCCAGATTCATGGCCACGGAGCAGTTTCGGGCCGCTGCCGCCACCGTGGAGAGCACCTTTGCGGGCGCACACGCGCGAGCGATTCAAAACGACGCTCCGGTCGTGATCACCTTTGACACGGCTTCGCAGGTGCTTCAGGTCCAGTCTCAAACCACCGATCTGCCGCAAGACGGTCCTACCGCGCTGCAGCAATTCGATGCAGACTGGCGCATGCAGCATGGCGGAACGGGCGGCGGCCAGCAGCCGTCCACAACGCAGAGCGTGAGTTCGCTGGGCCAACACGCCGCCATTGTGCAGTTCGAGGCTGCGCCCGACTCACTGATGGGCGCCAGCATGCCGAACTCGGTGGTGTTTCATCCCGATGGTACGAGCAATGCCGCTCAGCTGGCGCTGATTGGCCCCAACGGACAAACAGTCCGATGGATGCTGATGCCGGCGACGGGTCAACTGGTTGAGGCCGGGGCCGAATGATGCGTCGCGGCTTTACCTTGATCGAGATGATTGTGGCCACCATGTTGCTCGCAATAGGCGTTTGTGCGGCCATGGCCGCGATTTCTTCATCAGTTCGGGCGCAGGACAAAGCCCGCTCGATCCAAACGGCGTCGTTGCTGGCCGCGCAGCAGCTCAACTCGGCGGTTGAAAACATCCAGAACATCAGCCCGGGCTCAACAAGCGGAAGTTTCGCTCCCCAACATCCCAACTACCACTACAACCAGACCATCGCGGCTACGAGTTTCCAGGACCTCTATCAGGTGAGCGTTCAGGTGATGTGGGGTTCGCCCCAGAATCCCCAGGAACGAACCCTGGCTACCTACATTCGCCAGCCACCGGCGCCCGGCAGCACGCAGACCGGATCGTCATCGGGGGGCGCCGGCAGCGGTGGCGCAGGTGGTGGGCTGCAGGGAGGCGGGCGATTGGGACGGCCTGGTGGAGGAGGTTTAGGCGGCGGCCTGCGTGGTGGCGGCGGTGGTGGCCTGCGCGGCGGCGGCGGCTTTGGCGCCGGCGGCGGTGGTGGCCTGCGCGGTGGAGGCGGATTCGGCGGCGGCGCTGGCGGCGGGGGGCTTGGAGGTGGCATCGGAGGCGGCGGTGGACTCCGGGGCGGTGGAGGCTTTGGCGGTGGTTAGAGCAGCAAGGTCCGGGTTCACGCTGCTAGAGGCCATTGTAGCTATGGTAATGATGGCAGTGATCATGACTGCCCTGGCGCTTGCGATGTCGGTAGCGCTGCAAGCCCAGGAGCGCTCATCGCACGATCTGACGGATTCCGGCTCGGTGCGGGCGGCGTTCAACACACTCACGCAGGATTTTCACGGTGCGACTGCCTCGAATTCCGGCGTCTCCGTCTTCGTAGCGGGAGGGCAGGGCGGAGGCAGCTCGGCCGCGGCAGCTTTCGGCAATTTGGTGACACTTACAACGGATTCCAACATCGTGGCTGCGCCGGACCTTACAATGAGCGCCGGCTCGATCAATCCTCAGCAGATGCAGAACAGCGCGACGATGCCGCAGACGGATGCGCTGGTGGTGCGATACGACTTTGACCAGTCGCGCCAGGAACTGATCCGAACGGTGTCACCCGTGCCGGACCTTGCCGACGTTGAAACCCCGGATACTTCGGCACAGGGCATCCTCTGCCAGCACGTGCTCAACATCTCGATCCAGTATTGGGATTTGAACCAACTGACATGGCGGAGCACCTGGGATTACGAGGGGTCGTTGGGCAGTGACTTTACAGCCACCAGCACGGGCACGAGTACCGGCGCCGGCGCCGCGTCGGGGTCAAGCTCATCATCCAGCAGCACAAGCACCCTGCCACCGGGCCAGAACGCCGCCGGTCAGGATACCGTACTACCGGCCCTGGTCGATATATCGATGACCGTAGCCGACAGCAGCGGCATCCCGCACACGAGCGAGACGTGGATTCCGATCGCGGTGACACAGCCAATCGACCGTACGCCTGGTACGCCGCCCAGCACCAGTACCAGCGGTGGCACGGGGTCAACGGGTGGCTGATATGCGTCAACCACGTTTCACCCCGCTCAAAGCACGCGGTCAGGCGCTGATACCTGCGCTGTTTGTTACAATGATTCTGACTGTGGTGGCTATAGCCTTTGCAACTACAGCAACCCGTGAGGTCAAATCCGCAAGTAACTTTCAGGCAAACAACGACGCTTACTATGCCGCTCGTGGCGCCGTGGATTACGCGATCAGCTCGCTGGAGTCTACGAGTAACAACGGCGCTACCTATGGCATCCTGCAGCCGGACTCCTCAACCGATGCAAACGGCTGGATGCAGATTGGAAACGCATGGGTGAAGGTGGATGTCATCGACACCGGCGCGTTTATAGATCTCAACTCGGTTTCGGCCACGACGCTCGCGGAACTTCCCGTTTTGCAGCAGAATCAAAACCTGATCTCAGCCATCGTCGCATGGCGGACTGCAGCTCCGGCTGCCGGCGCCGCAGCCAGCTCCAGTTCATCCTCGTCAACGGGCGCCACCGACCCATACGCGAGCTACTACCAAACCTTGCAGCCGCCGTATCAAGAGGCGCAGGCGCCATACACCACGGTGGACGAGCTGTTGTTGGTGGAGGGAATGACGCCAGACTTGCTCTACACGCCGATAAGCGGAAATGGTGGCCCGGCCGGTGGGTCGATGGCGCAGAGCAGTAACGGCCAGCCAGCAACCACAATTACGAGGCAGGTTGCTGCACAAGGTGGCGCCGGCGCCAGCGGTGGAGTTTCCGCGCCAAGTTCCGACACCAACTTTACCGATATCTTTTCGCAAAGCACCCTGTGCATGGCTAATCTGTTCACCACGGACCAGCGAGAACTGAATCAGTCGGCGAACGGCACGCAGCGCGTAGATATCAACACCGCCTCCGCGCAGACCATGGAGAGCGCGGGGATTCCAAGCGCCACGGCTGAGGCGATTGTTCGCCATCGCGGTGGTGGAGGAGGCGGCGCGCCTGCTGGTGGCGCCAAAGGTGGTGCGGCTGGTGGTGGCGGGGCGGCCGCAACCACCAACACCTACACGACGATCGCCGATCTGCTCAAAGTGCCCGGAATAACGCCGACTGTGATGCAGCAGATTGGCGACATGGTGACCACCGATACCGGACAGTATCGGATCGACAAGGTGGATGTGAACACTGCGCCCCAAGAGGTACTGGCCATGGTGCCCGGCATGACCCGTTCACTCCTGGATGCAATCGTACAGTACCGGCAGTCGGGCCAGGCGTTCCAATCTCTCGGCGACCTCTTCGCGCTGCCGTCAGTTGGCTCGCAGATTGGGGCCGTAATCGGCGACTTGAGCACGCGGAGTTCAACTTACCTCGTCCGCGTCAAAGTGCGTACCGCAGGTTCGCCACGCACTACGGCATATGAAGCGATGGTCGAGTTGAGGCCCGAGGGGGCGGCAATTCTTCAGTGGCGCGCCGTGGGACAGAATCCGGGTTGGACGCAATGGGTGCCGGGGCCGGTGCTGCCACAAGCGACGATACCCGCGTCCAGCAGCTCCGGTACCGGCTCCGCAAGCGGCTCCGGCAGCAGCGCAGGCGGCCTCTGATATGACAGCACTTAACCCATTTAGGAGCACTGAGTGAGCAGAAACGCGCGCAGCGGATCAGCAGCCGACTGCCTGACTATCGAACTTGCGATGGATGCGGTTCGTGTTGCCGAGGTGCAGCAGCGTGCCGACGCGCGTGTTGCCCGCAGTGCCGTCGAGAGTCTGCCAAGGGACCTATGGAGCAGCCTGGTGGACCGGCGTTCGGAGCTTGCCGGCGCGATCAAACGCGCGGTGGTTGGATCCGGCACATCGCGCCGTCGTGCCGTGGTCTCGTTACCAAGGCAACTGGTGATGGTGCGTCTGGCGAGACTTCCAAGAGCAGATGCAGCCCAGATGCGCGGCCTGGTAGCATTTGAGGCGCAGCAGCATATTCTCTTTCCTATCGACGACGTGGTCCTTGACTACGCTCAGGTTAAAGAGACTTCCATTACCGAGGCGAATGCCCACGACGACCTGCAGCCAGTCCTCCTGGCCGCAGCGCAGCGCCGGATAATCAACGAGGTTATGGCGGCAGTGACCGCTGCCGGCTTGTCTGTGGACCGGCTTACCGTCTCCACGCTGGCATTGGCGGAACACGCACGCGAGTCAACAGGAACGATCGCTGTAGTGACGGCAGAGTCTGGTGAAGCACAGGTTTCGGTAGTGGCCGACGGTGCGCCTCTGTTTTCGCGTGCCGCCAACCTGCCGCAGGCTACCGACCTCAATGCTCTCGAAACCGACCTGGCCGGTGAAATCGCACGGTCGCTCGCAGCATTCAGCACTGAATTCCGGCAGGCACGGATCGATGCTGTCTGGCTTGGCGGCGCTGCCGCGGCGGCGCCCGGCGGCACTGCAATGGCACAGAGGCTGGAGAGCGTGCTTGAGTTGCCGGTAACGCTGCTTGAGTCGCCGCTTGTTCGCGCAGGCGATCACGATGGTATCCGGTACGCGGTTTCGGTCGGTGCGGCGGCACAAGATAGCGGTGCGGCAATCGCCGGCGTGAACCTCATGCCGCAAGACGAACTCGAGCACCGGAGGCGGCGCCGCCAGGCATTTGCCGGACGCCTCGGTGTCGCGGGCGCTGCGGTCGCACTGGTGCTTGTGGTTGTAATTGCCCGCGCGTGGCTCATCAACTCGGCTGCAGCCCACAAGGCAGATCTGGCAGCAAACAATCAGCTGGCGCAGTCTCAAAAGGCGCTGACTGTTGTGCAGGCCCAGCACGATGCCGACAGCTCAATCGCCTCCGACATGGACTCTGTGCTCGACTTCAAGCATCCTGCTGTGGACGTTATTACGGCTGTGGGAACGGCGCTTGCCAGTCACAAGGACCTGTGGTTGACACAGTTTGCATTCGACCGTAAGTCGGGAGTAGTGATCCAGGGTGAGTGCAAATCGGCCCTCGCGGCAACCGGTCTGCTCATCCAACTGGAGCGTACCGGCGCGTTTAGCAATGTGCAACTCGGCTACCTGCGCGACGCCGCGGAGCAGAATGGAGCCGCCACCGTAAACTCCCCCGCAACGTCAAGCCCGGTAAGGCAGTCTGTATTACCGGGTGGAGGCCCGTTACCCGGCATGACCGACAGCAATCCAGCTACGGCGTCTGCATCGCCGCCCGGCGGCGCTGGACCGACGAGAGGCGGCCGCACGCGGGGATTCCGCGGTCGATTCGGTGGTGGAAGTGTGCCGGGTGCCGCACCAACTCCCAGGCTTGTTGCAACCGCGCCGGCCGGACAGACCTCGGCTGCAAATGCACCGGCTGCACCAGCACCACTTGCGCCGGTTTCCACAGCACCGACGGTTCCCACGCCGGCTGTGCCGTCGCCTTCCGCATCGCCGCCACCGACGAACATAATGACAACATTCCAGATCACGATGAAATTGGCTCCGGGAGCGACAATCGACCTACCTGCGGCAGCAGCCCCAGCTCACATTGTCACCAAGCGACCATCACCAGTGGCCTCGGCACATGGCTCGCGTACCGTATCGCATTCCGGGCCGGCGCCGATGGTGATGCCGGTATCGCATCAAACGCGGCATACCGCGATCGCTAGTTCAAAGGCCGGCAATGCGCACTAAACGAGAGCGCAACCTGGTGGTCAGCGGCGGGATTACCGTTGTGCTTTTGCTGTTATGGAACTTTATGGTTCCATCCGGTTCCGGCGCCGCCAGGCAGCTGCTTCCGGCGTCAGCAGCGCGAGAGAAGAATGCGGTAGCGCTGCGCACCACGCGCCGGCTCGCCGCCGAGAACGCGGCGATGAACGCACAGATCGCCGATACGGCGTACACCGATGCGCCGGATCGTGTCGTGCCGCAACTGGTTCAAAAGGTTCAACACATCGCGAATCAGGCTGGAGTACATATCAACGAGATAAAGCCGATGCGGCCGCAGACTCTCCAGAGCGGCAAAACACTGGCGGTACCGGTGGAGCTGCGAGCCCGGGCCGCCTTTCAGCCAAACGTGGTCAAGTTTCTTTACCTTGCCGAGGATCCGGGCGGCAAGATGGCGGTGACGCACGTTCAGATCAATCCACCGGATTCCAAGACGCACACCGTAGATGTTACGGTGGATATCGCTGCGTGCACCACAGCGATTCCATCGGCAAGTTCAGGAGGCATTCCAAATGGCTAACAGCCGCAAACAGACGGCGCGTAAATCGGCGCGCGGTCGCAACAAGAGCAACTTCCGCGGCACTCTCGCAGTTCTCGCCGCAGCCGCATGCATCGGTGTTGGCGTCTACGTTTTCGCCAGTCCCAGGCCGGATGCGTCTCGCAGGCCGCTGTCCGTCCGCGCTTCGGCGCCGTCCAGCCTGACAACCGACGGCAAGACGGTGGCGGCGCCAACTGCGGCAACAGCGTCGGACGGGCGCCGTCCGCTCTCCTATTATGCGCATGCCGTACCTTCAACTCTGTTCGAGCAGCCACAGCCGCCTGCGGCGTCCGCGCCGGTTGAAGCCCCGATGCCCGTGACGATGCCGGCGCCCGTCGATCCATTCGCAGGCTGGGCGTATACCGGTACGATCCGGCAGGGCAATCACATCATTGCACTGATCGAGAACACGAGTACTCACGAGGGTCAGTACGTCTCCGAAGGCTCCTGGTTTCTCGGCGATCAGGTGACACATATCACAGACGCCAGTCTTACCATCACGGGCGTCGGTACACCTCACGTGATGGCTAAGTCGCAGGACTTCAAGATGGTGCCGCTCGACAAGAGCGCGGCGTTTCTCGGTTCAACGGGCGCCACCGCGCCGAAGAAGCCCGGTGCGCCCCCACCGCCCCCGTCGGGCGCAGGCGCCCCTGCCGGCGGAGCTTCGAACGCGATGCAACAGATGCGCCAGCGGATACGGAGTATGTTCCGGAATTTCCGCGGTGGCGGGCGCGCGTTCGGCATGCCGGGCGGCAATATGACCATCCAGATGGCGGTGCCGGCCGGATAACGCCGAGCGCCCAGGTGTAGGAGTGTGGCCGCGAACAGATAGT